>CAZTZA010000059.1:0-11959 GCA_964618015.1 uncultured Spirochaetaceae bacterium
GATGCCGGCTCTCCCTCCATGCCACGTCCGCTGACTCGACTCAGCGGCGTCACGCCAGATCAAGCATCAGTTGATCAAGCTGCAAAGCTGGTGAGTAATTGGCGACGGCCAGTCGCCATCCTGGGACCGGATATCTCGCGAGCCGGTGCAGCTGACACTATCCCAGCATTGCTAGCACGGCTGAATCCAGCCGTGCTTCTCGGATTTCAGGCACGCGGACTCATCCGTGAAGATGACCCCCGTTTCGCTGGCGTCTTTATGGCGCTGCCAGGACCCAACGTTCTAGCCAATCGTGTCCTATCTGAGGCGGATGGCGTGCTCTTGATCGGTGTCGATGGTCTATCCGTAGAAGGTAATTGGAATACAGAGCTAACGCTCCCAACCTGCGAATTTACTGCTTCCTCAGAATTCGAAACAGTTTCGCCAAAGCCAACAGTACGCGTAGACGGCGACCTCACTTCCTCGCTTTCCGCATTTGTTACGGCTCTCCATCCCAAGAAAGAAGCAGGCTTTCCGACAGACCGAGTGGCAGCTATTCGTAACGAAGTGATCGGGGGTGTCTTCGCCCGGCCACCGAACGCCCGCTTAACGGTCCAGGATGCCATCCTGATAGCCCGTGAGTTACTCCCGGAGGATGGCATTCTAGTCGCCGAAACCGGAATCTTCATCCTGATGCTCGACCATTTATGGCCCGTGACCCGTCCGGACACCTTCTTCGGCAGTGGCGGTGGCCGGACTATGGGCCTAACGGTACCTGCCGCTTTAGGCACTAAACTAGCCCGCCCTGATACCCCGGTTATCGGCATCGGCGGTGACGGGAGCATGCTCATGCGCCTGGGCGAGCTTGAGACCTTCGCGCGCACTGGCACAGCAGTACCACTACTAATCATCAATGATCAGGCACACGGCACCATCCGATCTAGGCAGAAGACCCGCGGTCTGGAGCCCTACTCTCTCCAATTCGCACCAGTTGACTATGCTGCCATTGCACAGGCTAGCGGCCTACGCGGCGTCACTGTAAACGATCCAGAAACGCTGCGTCACGAACTCACTGCAGCGTTGTGCGCAGACATAGCCACTCTGATCGATGTACGCGTGGACCCGCAGCCATACCAGGACAGCTTCGGTCCCACAATGGGAGTCCTTCGTTAACGCCGGCTATCCGATGTTCAGCAGCATGTATTCAGGTCAACATCTGACCTCTATTTACCTGAGAACTACACAGCGGCATCTACAGCAGATAAAGGAAACCCTGGGTTAAGGATCCTCTCCAGATGTCCTTGTCGCTTACTGAAATTCTCGTGCAGAGCAAAAGTTCGTTCAAGAGATTTGATCGTATCGCCAATGCCAGCTACACCGAACTCCATCAGCATCTGATGAGCTTGAATCCTTAGATTACGCTGCTCGAGATCGGGAAAGGCCGCCCTTGGGAAGAATAATTACCACCACTCTAAATATCCTACAGTGCCCACGTACGAGTCATTAAATCGTTATCTTACCAACAGAGAAGATTAAATCGAAGAATATGCATCCGCGTCCATCATGACTCGGTGATAGATGTCGACTGCCCGTAAAACCTGATCAACCTCGATCCACTCGACAGCGGCATGAGCTTGATCGATACTTCCAGGACCAAGAACAATAGAAGGAATATCAGCGGCGCTGATTTTTGAGGCATCGGTACCATACGGTTCCCCACCCACGAAAGCGTGCCCAGTAACCGACTCTACGGCTCCGACTGCACACGTGACTATAGGTGCATCAGCTGGTGTTTCCATCGCCTCAATCGACAAGTCCTCATGAACGCTGATACTAATCCCTTCGTGATCACCGGCGACCTTCTCGGCGATTTTCCGATAAGGAGTGAGCACTGTATCGAATTGCTCTGAAGGAAGCACTCGACGATCGAGCTCAAAATGACAATCGTCTGGCACAAAGTTGACCTGCAACCCGCCCTGAATAGTGCCAACGTTGTGTGTAGGAATACCGGTAATGCCATCTTCACGACCAATAAACTCGCTGGACAGATCATCGTCGAACGCCGCAATTAGCCTAGCTGCACCCATGATCGCATTGGCGCCCAGATGTGGCTTGGAGCTATGTGCTGCCTTGCCCTGTACTCTGAATGTTGCCCTTACAAGCCCCTTGTGTGCCCGAATGAGACGACCCTCGGTTGGCGCAGCGACAACGGCGGCCACAACCCGTGGGCTGCTGTCTCGGAGCGATCCAGCCAACGCAGCAGCCCCTCGCATACGATATTCCTCATCTGCAACCCCGGCATATATGACACTAATAGGAGGAGGTTCACCCGATTGCACAAAACGTAGCATTGCAAGCAGCAAAGCTACCCCTCCTGCCTAGGAGACCGTGGAGCCGCGACCGTACAGCTTACCTTCCTTTACGACTGGATCGAACGGCTCTATGGTCATACCCTCGGCAGTAGCAGTATCCATGTGGCACTCAAATAGCACGGCTCGAGTCGGATCTCGCCCTGGCAATGTTGCCATTATGTTGTGTCGTCCCTTAAGCACTTCACAAGATTGGCATGGGATCCCGACATCAGCGAAAAAGCTACTTAGGTAGTCGACCATGCCCCGCTCGCCACTCCTGCCACCCGGAAGATCCGGGTTCACGCTCTCAATCGCGACCACCTCCTGAAGCGTCGCGATAACCGGACTAGTTGAGTAATCTTGAGCCACTGTTCCTCCTCCTGGGGCAGGATCATAGAAGTCTACCTGCCACACAGCGAATATGACAGACTTGAGTTACCTTGATGAAGATTAAAATGGATGAAAACCAACCCCAAAAGCAGACGTTTTCCTCTAATAATCCTCCCGCTGGTGCAATAGTTTTCGTTATTTTTCTGGCCCTCCTTTGGGGGGGCAATTCAGTGGGCCTCAAGATTGGACTAGAGTCACTCCCACCAATTACCCTTTCGACCCTTCGCTTCACATTGGGCTTAGCGGTCATCGGAATTTGGTCGATGCTACGAGGACACCGTCTATCCCTGCCTCCATCTCAATTTGGTTTAGTCTCAGCGCTATCAGCACTCTTCGCCATACAAACCATCGCCTTAACTATTGGCACACAAAATAGTTCTTCTGCTCACTCAATCATTATAATGAGCGCCTTCCCATTTTTTACCGCACTTTTTGCTCACTTCCTCGTACCTGGAGACCGTCTAACGGCACCCATTCTGATAGGTATAATCGTGGCCTTCGCTGGCGTTGTAGTCACCTTCATCGGCCGGAATATTTCATCCGGCGCTACAGCACTTGGTGACCTTATATTGATCGGGAGCTCAATAGGCCTAGCACTCAGAACTATAGCCGCAAAGCGGCTTTCCGGACAGATAGAGGCGGTGCCACTAGTATTCTGGATGATCGCGTTAAGCCTGCCTCCTTACGCAGTACTCGCGCTGATATTTGAGGAACCTTTCGCTTACGTTATAACCTTTCGGTCAGCGATAGCTCTCGGTTACACTGGGTTGGTAGTAGCCGGGTTCTGCTTAATTGCTTGGTTTTCGATGCTGCACAGATACAGTGCAAGTAAGCTAACAGTCTTGTTCTTTTTACAGCCACTTGCCGGACTTGCTGGCAGCAAGATCCTAGTTGGAGAACCAGTGAGTATTTCCTTAATCTTAGGTGGTATACTAGTGGCCATAGGCATCATTGTAGTAGATCGGCCCGTGTCACAAAAATCCGCAATGTCCTGATTACAAATCACCATTCGTGTAGGATAAAAGTAATGAGAAATATACAAGAAAAAGTGGATTCCGGTGAAGTGTTGAGCGGCTGCTTTTGCGTCATAGGATCCAACGTTACTGTTGAGATAATGGGACACTCCGGTTTGGACTATGTAGTTCTTGACATGGAACACGGCGCTGGTGATTTTGGAACCCTTTACCAGCAACTCCAAGTCGTATCTGGCACTCCGGCAGCGGCTTTAGTTCGAATCGCTTACAACGAGAAGGCGCTTTTCAAACAAGCACTAGACGCCGGTGCCGACGGCATCGTGGTTCCTTTCGTAAACTCAGCGGATGAAGCTACTGCGGCAGTAGCGGCAATGCGCTATCCTCCGGCCGGCGTACGTGGAGTCGCTTCCTCAGTTCGAGCAACGCGTTTTGGCGAAAATTTCGCTGAATATATGGAAAATTCATACCAAAGGTTAGTTACTGTACTGCAAATAGAAACTATTCAGGGAGTTGAAGCAGCTCCCGATATTGCCGCCGTAGATGGTGTTGACGTACTCTTTGTCGGCCCAAACGATCTAAGCTTTAGCTTAGGCCTGCCGCGCCAGTTCGACCACCCCGACTTCATCGATGCGCTTATCCGAGTATCCGATAGCGCAAAAACAGCCGGAAAGGCAGCTGGGATACTTCTGCAAAGCACAGATCAAGTCCCTGCAGCTATCGAGCGTGGATACACATTCATCTCGGTCGGCAGCGATGGAGGCTATTTGAATGCAGGAGCCCGTGCAACAGCCAGTGCCCTGTCTCACTACCAGTCAAACCAAGAGAAATAATCATGGCTAAATTTGTTGCGACAGCTGCGGTTCCAGATTTAACCTTCGAGATTCTTGCGCCATATGGACCGATTGAAATCACCTCAGACAGCTCTCTGGACGCACTACGAGCGTTAATGGATGACGACGTCATCGGCCTAATCCTAAGGAGCCTTTCAACTGCTCCTGGTGACCTGATTCGCAGCGCAAAAGGCCTGCGCGTCATCGGCCGCACAGGCGTCGGCTATGACTCAATCGACGTAGACGCCGCGACCGAATGTGGCGTAGCGGTAATCACTACCCCCGGCGCTAATAGTGCTACTGTAGCTGAGGCATCATTGAGCTATTTATTTGCTTTGAATAAGGGTATCTTCTATTGGGATCAGCAGATGAAGGCAGGAAACTGGAGCTCACGTGAGGGGTTAAGTACACGAGAAATTGCTGGGTTGACGATTGGAATTATCGGCTTCGGCAACATCGGTCAAGAAGTAGCGCGGATGCTCGCACCATTTCAAGTAACACTAATTGCCCATGACCCCTACGCCGATACCTCAGCCGCCAAAAAGCTTTCTGTTGAACTCTTGGAACTAGAGGAGGTCCTTTCTCGCTCCGACACCGTTTGCTTACATACAGTACTTACAGACCAGACTCGTGGCTTAATCGACCGACGCCTGATCCAAACCATGAAACCAGGTTCCTTCATAATAAACCTGGCCCGCGGCGGCGTAATCGAAAGCCTAGATGCAATAATCGCCGGGATTGATGATGGTCCGCTCGCTGGTGCCGCTTTGGACGTATTTGATCCAGCGCCGCCTGACTTTGAACATCCGATATTTCAACATCCTGCAGTTCTAACTGCGCCACATGCCATGGCAATGGCGCCTAGTGCCATTGACCGCATGTCAGAGATGATGGCAAAGGGAATGGCGGCAGTCCTGAACGGCGAACGGCCACCCCGTGTTGTGGTTAACCCATCGGCGTTAGACCGTACCCGAGGAAAGATCAACAATGTCTGACCAGCCCTGCATAGTATTTCTTGACGATGAGATGTACTCCCTTGGCGATGATGTTGATTTCAGTGGAATTGCGACACAGGGCAAGTACGTGCGCTATGCCAAATCTACGCCTCAAGAAACGCTAGAGCGTAGCCGTAGTGCCAATATTCTGATCACAAACAAGGCTGAAGTCACGGCCGAGGCAATTAGCAATAGCCCTAACCTACGCCTAATAGCTGCCGCTGCTACTGGTTACGACAATGTAGATATCAAAGCAGCCGCAGAACGGGATATCCCAGTCTGTAATGTTCCAGGTTATGCGGAGAATACCGTACCTCAGCATGCTTTCGCGCTAATCCTCAATCTGGCAACTCAAGCGTACCGCTATGCCGCTGACGTGGCTGCTGGGGATTGGTTGAAGGCCGATGGCTTCACCCTTCTACGATATCCGACCTTCGAACTTAATGATAAAACTATTGGAATTATTGGGTTCGGTACGATCGGGCGCGGAGTTGCTCGAATTGCCGAGGGCTTTGGCATGAATGTGTTGGCCCACGACGCATTAGGTATTCCCGACGGCTCCTACCGTAATACACCGATGGACAAACTTCTTGGCTCGGCAGACGTTGTTACCGTGCACGTCCCATTGAACGATGCGACGCGAAATCTCATCAACGCTAAAGCTATCGGTCTGATGAAGCCATCTGCACTACTCATTAATACTGCCCGCGGTGGCATAGTGGACGAAACGGCACTTGCGGAAGCATTAAACTCGGGACAGATAGCTGGCGCCGGGTGCGACGTGCTTTCCGCGGAACCGCCTCGGAACGGAAACCCGCTACTCACTGCACGCAATACTATAATCACACCCCACTCAGCGTGGTCAACACAAGAAGCAAGACAAAATCTGATAACCAGGACCGCAGAAAATATTCATTCTTTTCTATGCGGAACATCTTTTAACTTAATATCTTAAAATAAGATAATTAAATAATAGACTCGCGCCTCCCAAAAATAGACTAACTAACTCAAACACCAGCTTTCATGGGAACAGAGGATAATCTATCTGTGGCTATCGGAACGATTGCTTTAGTTTGTACAGCAACTAGTACGGCTTCCTCATTGGTTGCGAACCACCATGGCAGCACGTGCCATCAACACTAGCACAGCCCTGATAATTAGAAATGCCGGACACAATAACTTCAGACTTTCTCGCTAGTGGCAAGCACCCCCGGGCAGAAATCGATCACGGCGGGATTTTCCAACAAGGCCTATAGACGACCCTATCAGATAGAAATGTCGACGTGCAGACCAACAAGCCGTCACTACCCCTGATAAAAGCGGAGCCATATTTTGCCTGCTCTCATCTTCCGCAAAGAGAATGAAATAGCATCAATTCGCACTACTTTGATCACGCCGAACTTAGTTTTCCACATTAAATAGTAACGCACCGATACCAATATAGATGATGCCCCCGAGAACTCTAAGCTCAACGTTCAGGCTTGATCATTGTCACGCCTGTTCGCCCACTTCATGTCGGACCCACAAACGCTCACCCATTACTTCCTCCACGTCAGTAAGCGTGGTACAGGCAAGCATCTCTTCCGCTTCGGCCTGAGCATTCCCTATCTCAATAGCAGCTACCTCAGCCCGCACCTGCGGGAGATATAATGGCTCTACGCTAAGCGTATACACGCCAATGCCAAGCAAAAACGGAATATACTCGGGCTGGTGCGCCATGTCTCCGCATACAGACAAATCCTTTCCGTGTGCAGCAGCGCTAGCGGCGATAATATTCAACGAACGCAGTACTGCTGGGTGGTGCGGCCGATATAAGTCAGAAACTTTTTCATTAGTGCGATCCACGGCGATCAGGTATTGGATTAAATCGTTCGTCCCAATAGATAAGAAGTCGGCCTCGACAGAAAAAGCATCAATGACGGGGATTACTGAGGGCACCTCGATCATCACGCCGATCTCCGGTTTCTCGCACGGTATGCCGTCACGTTCCAGCTCCTGAACACAATCTATAGTGATCCGCCGACCATGCAGGAATTCATCCAAAGACGAAACCATTGGGAACATGATGCGGAGCTTGTGACCACTCCCGGCCCGCAACATCGCTCGCACCTGTTGACGAAAAATATCCGGGTTTTTCAACGAAAAACGGATCGAACGCATACCCAAGAATGGGTTAGCCTCCTTAGTGTTGGAGAAGTAAGACAATACCTTATCACCGCCCATATCCAGCGTTCGGAGATTAACCTCGTTACCCTTAAAACGAGCGAAGAGCTCCCTATAAACAGCTATCTGCTCTTCCTCTGTAGGAAAGTCGTTACGAACAATGAACGGAAACTCACTGCGATAAAGACCTATCCCATCGGCGCCTAGATCGTTTGCCAATTCTACGTCGGTAAGCAAATTCACATTGGCCAATATACGAATGGCGGTACCGTCGAGAGTCTGCGTGACCGGCTGAGCTGACACATTCCATTTAGAATCCTTCATTAGAATTAGTCGATCACGGGATTTTTCAACCTCTTCGGCAGTAGGATTCATCTGAACGACATTAGCTTTACCATCCAGGAGTATGGTTATACCCTCAGGAACAGTTAGCAGACGCTCATCCCGAACAATGATAAGCGGAAGTACAAGCGAACGAGCTAAGATCGACAGATGTGAGCTCGCACCGCCAGTAACCAGTACTACACCCGCTGCACACAGAGCAGAGAGCTCTAATAAATCTGATGGATACAACTCACGTGCCACGATAATACTTCCGGGCTGGGAGTCTATTGTGGCACTGTCACCGACAATATTGCTAAGTAACCGTACCACAACGTCTTTAACGTCGTTCACCTTGTCTTTGATATAGGAGTTTCCGCTAGCTTCAAATTTTCGCAAATAGAAAGTCGCGACATGTAACACTGCACGCGGTGCACTTTCACCGCGGTCCATACGGGTCAACACTCTGCCAGTGAATTCAGGGTCTTTCAGTATCAACAGGTGCGCAGTAAAAATCAGCGAAGCGACGTCTAACAGCTTGTCCTCTACCTTCGCTTGCAACTCCTCAAGCTGATGCTCTGTTTTAGCCACCGCAATCTCGAAGTCATCACGACCATAAGCGTGACGATACTTGCGCTGGACAAACGACTCATAGACCCCTTCTCGATCGAACAGCCTTACTGGACCGACTGCAAGCCCTTCTGAGGCTGTCTGACCAGAAAATCGTGCATTAACCGGATCTCTTTCCGTCTGTAACTGACCCGCCGAACGCCTACGTCCATCTCGACGGGTAGACTCGCGAACACCCGTCGCACCCATCAGCAATCTTGCATTCTCCAGAGCATTTGCAAGCTGAGAGGCTACTGCTCGCAGCGCCAGGGAATCGTCGTCGTCGAACGGCTCTTCTCTACTGCGCTGAATTACTAGCACACCGATAGAAGCAATACCTCGAGTGATAGGAACCGCTAGAAAAGCCTCGTAGCGCTCTTCTGATATTCCCGGCACTGCCTTGAAGCTTGGATGCTCCGAGGCAACTGACTGAACTATCGGACGTCGGCCTTGTAACGTCGCGCCAACGATCCCGTCGCCAACGCTCAGCCGGACAGTTCCGACCGAAGATTGATCAAGTCCTGTGGTCGCGCGTAGCACGATCTGCTCAGTGTCTTCATCGTAAATGTAGATACTACAGACTGCCGTTTGCATATGCCGAGCTACCATTTGTACAGCTTTATCCAAAAACTCCCTCAAACTCAGCGAGTCAAGGAATAGCCCACTCATCTCACCGAAATCGCAGATGAGTCTCAAATGATCCATCAGGTAGCCCGTATCGTATCAATCAAATTCAAAAACCTATAGGTAACCGTTTATTGGTCCTGGCGTACAAAAAATTTTCAACCATAGCAAGGATATAACTCAAATAAAGAACGATGAAATCTTCCGACTCCTGCATTACCTCCAGAACCACTTGATACGTAATTGATTTGTCACAAGCGTTGACCGTAGGCCGAGCTATACGTACGATCATGCGGTAACATGCGGACTATAGAACTGGGCCGTCGAGTTGACCTCCTATCAATGGATCCGCACTTCTTTGAAATCAGTATTGCTATCTACCGATCGGATGATAGCACTTCTGCAACCTACGTGCTGAATAGCTACAGCCAACGGAAAGGCACCGCTGATAGACTCGTCTTCCTTGCAGACACTATGCGGTCGCTTGGCGATATGTTAATGACAGAAGAAAATCCTCTATCATTGCGTTTTTCTTGTGGCCATGCCCATCAACTGGCATTGAAGCGCTTGTTTGTAGAAGCATGTAAAATTATGCCCGGGAGTGACTTTGATTTGCAGCCACTATGGGTCCTGGATAAAAAGAATGATCTGACCATACATGCAGATTCCCTTGGGTAAGGTCGATACCTGTGGAGAGGTGAGCGGGATGGAACTCGCGAAGATCGGCGGGTTGCGGCAATGGCAGCTGGCCTCGGTAAACTAGCCGAACTAGACGTTGATGCCAATGAGATATCGTTTCCTTGCGGCTTTGACCACCACAAGCTTGTGGCGCTGCTGCTCACCCGAGCCCTCAACGTACGGAACGCATTGCGCGAGCAGGAAGCGTCAGCGACCCGTGGCGTACTGAACGCTCCGAGTCAACAGAGATAAGAAAGGCCGCCTCGATACAGGCATTATTAGCAAGGTGCAAATATGACAGGAAAAGAGAGAGTACTATCAGCTTTTCGCGGTGATCCGGTGGACCGCCCCGCCGTGTGCAACCCCACTTCAGTCGCTACAGTCGAATTGATGGATCTTGTAGATGCACCGTTCCCAGACGCGAACCGAAACGGCGAACTTATGGCACGTCTGGCTGCTACCAGTTACACCGAGCTAGGGTTTGACACCATTATGCCAGTCTTCTCGATCATTCAGGATTCTTCTGCGCTAGGCTGCAAGATCCAATGGGAACAAAAGGACAACTGGCCAACAGTGAAGATGAGCGAACCAATCTGGGAGACACCTGACGACATCGTCGTTCCCCACGACTTTCTGACCCACCCAGACACTGCTTGCGTGCTCGACGCGATCCATCGATTGAAGATGGAATATGGAAATGACGTTGCAATTATTGGCAAGACGATGGGACCGTGGTCACTAGCATATCATTGCTTCGGTGTGGAGAAATTTCTACTCTTGTCTCTAGATGACCCCGATGAGACAAAGCTAATTCTCGATCGGCTAAAAGAAGCTACGATCGCCTTCGGCATCGCACAAGTCGAGGCCGGTGCCGATGCTCTAACCCTTCCAGACCATGCTACCGGCGATCTTGTTTCGGGGGATTACTATCGCCGCTATCTGCGTGACCTGCACATTGAATTCGCGGAGCGCATACCTATTCCGCTGATTCTGCATATCTGCGGCAAAACGATTGATCGGATGGGTTATATCACCGAGACCGGCTTCGCGGCATTTCATTATGATTCCAAGAACGACCCAGTCGAATCTATGGAGGTGGTCGGAGACCGGATTGCGTTGGTTGGTAATATCAACAATCCAGAAACGCTGTTCGCACGCGGTCCCGAAGAAGTACAATCGGAAGTAAGAAAGAATCTCGACGCCGGCATCAAACTGATTGGGCCCGAATGTGCAATTCCCTTGCAGACGCCGATAGAAAATCTCAAGGCAATTCCTAATGAAGTTTCCAACTGGGCAAAAAGTAAAATAACAACCTAACGGTTTAAGGAAATATCACGTGGCGCAGATCCAAGACATAAAGAACAGTCTAATCCGTGAAGAAATTGAAGAGTTTATAGAGCGACCCAACGAGCGCGAACATATGATCAACGTGTTTGCACAGACTCAACCATCGATGCAGGAAATATCTGCAGCGATCATTGAAGGCGAAGACGAGGAAGTTGACGACCTAACCAAGAAAGCACTCGATAACGGAACCCCGGCAGTCGAAATCATGGACGACGGCTTGATCGCCGGCATGGGAATTGTTGGCATCAAGTTTAGGGAGAACATTATCTTCGTGCCAGAGGTACTGGCATGTGCTCGAGCCATGAAGGCAGGCATGGCACACATCGAGCCAATCCTTTCAGAGTCCGGAGTACCTTCGCAAGGCACTGTTGTAATGGGTACCGTCAAAGGGGACCTACACGACATTGGGAAAAACCTCTGTATCATGCTCCTACGCGGTGCTGGTTTTGAAGTTATCGATCTCGGCGTAGACACCTCAGCCGATGAGTTTATCGACGCAATAGAAGAGCACGCGGCGCCCATACTTGGCATGTCAGCTCTCTTGACCACAACTATGCCCAATATGGGTAAGACTGTGGAGGCCTTCATCGATGCCGACTTACGCGACGACGTTCAGATCATGGTTGGTGGAGCCCCAGTGACCCAGGAGTTTGCCGACGACATGGGCGCCGACGGCTACGGAAAGGATGCGGTCGCGT
>CAZTZA010000060.1:0-1489 GCA_964618015.1 uncultured Spirochaetaceae bacterium
ATAATGCTGCCTGTGAAAGTGACGCCGCCGATTAGGATCGCCAAGTACACCGAGATTGCGCTAAAACTTCCGCCCAGTGATTCGCTGAACTGTGCTAGTTCGGAGGCCTGCTTTCCAAAGCTAATCCCGAATCGGTCTGCAGTTGCTTGGTAGGTGCCCCACCCCACTAACATGCTAGCTAGGCCGCCAAAGCCATTAAACAGTGCAACCATCTCGGGCATAGCGGTCATCTTCACTAAACGAGAAGCAGCAATCCCGATGGTCGCGCCGATTACTGCCGCAAGCACCACCCATTCCACTTGGATATTGTCGAGGATGCTTAAGACCGTTGCGACTATCGCTATGAGCATTCCGAGCGAGGAGAGGCCGTTGCCGCGCCGAGCGGTCGCCGCCTTTCCTAGCATCTTTAGTCCGAACACGAACATGATCGCTGAAACGATGTAGGCGACCACGATGAGGTAGATCACGACGATGATCCCCCCTTTGAAGAGGTAGTTTCCTTAGTCTTGAACATCTCCAACATGCGGTCAGTCACCAAGTAGCCGCCTACCACGTTAATTGTCGCAAAGCCGACCGCCGCCGATGCGAAGATCGTTACCAACGTCGAGGAGGCACCCTGGCCAGCCAGGGCAAGAGCACCAATGATCGAGATTCCAGAGATTGCGTTGGATCCTGACATCAGTGGCGTGTGCAATTGTGACGGCACCTTAGTGATCAGCTCCAAGCCAAGAAACATAGCCAGGACGAAAATGAAGAACAGGAACTGAAACAGTTGTGCGGCTTCCATATTTAATACTTTCCTTGTGGATGCATGCTACATCCGTACAATTTAGCCTTTTGGGCGTTATCCTGAGGTTATCTTCTTGACCATTTCGTTAACCATTTGTCCATCATGGGTGACCAGGCTCCCAGCGACAATTTCGTCATCCTGATCAAGCTTCATACCCTTGGTCTCGTTATCCCAGAACTCATCCACGTAGTTGTACAGATTATTCGCGTACATGGAACTGGCGGAAGTGGCGTAACGGCCGGGGATGTTGCGCAGGCCGATTATAGTCACTCCGTTAATTTGTGTTTCCTCTCCAGCAACTGAACCTTCGACATTGCCACCCGATTCCACTGCATAGTCAACAATTATCGAGCCAGCTTTCATGCGACTTACAACATCCGAACTAACTACGACCGGAGCTTTGCGGCCGAAGAGCTGAGCGGTGGTAATGACGATGTCTGCGTTAGAGCAAGTGTCAGCCATCAGTTCGCGCTGCTTACCCAATTGTTCGGTGGTGAGCTCTTGCGCATAACCTTGCTCAGTCTGTCCGGTCTCGCCAAGGTCAACCTTGATGAACTTTGCGCCTAGCGATTTGACTTGCTCTTCTACCACCGGACGAGTATCGAATGCTTCTACTCGTGCGCCAAGCCTTTTCGCCGTAGCGATCGCCTGAAGGCCCGCGACCCCAGCGCCGATGATAACCGCACGTGCTGGCTGCAG
>CAZTZA010000060.1:1499-9179 GCA_964618015.1 uncultured Spirochaetaceae bacterium
CGAGCAGCCTCGGCATCACTGTCACATCGACACCCGTCGTCAAGATTCCGACTGACGACGACGGCGGCGGCGGCGGCTGCGATGCTGGCTGCATCGCCGGCGCGGTGATCGGCTCCATTGTCGGTGTCATCATCATCGGCATTATCGATCCTAACCTGTCAGCGGCTAGTACCACCATGGCGTAACCTGCGATATTGTGCTGAGAGCTGAGTGCATCCAGTTTCTGAGCGCGAGTGGAGCGAGGAACCAACTCGACACTGATAGAGCTGACCCCTTGTGCGGCCAGCGTATTGATCAAGTCTGGTTCGTTGAACGGATCTAGAAAGCTGATATGGATAGCGCCTTTCTTCATAGGAGCTATCTCATCATCGGGTGGCCTCCGTACGCGGAGCACAATGTCGGCTGTGGCGAGCTCCTGCATCCGATCGGTGACGATCTTGGCACCGGATTGGAGGTATTGGTCATCTGAAAAATTACAGCCAGATCCAACACCTGACTCCACCGCTACCACCGCTCCGTCTTTACGAAGGTAGCGTTGAACTGCGTCGGGAGTGGCTGCGGTCCGGCTTTCTCCGGGACTAGTTTCTTTTGGAACGAAGATTCGCATCGCCCCCTTTTTGAGGGATGATCGGGGTCGAAGTCAACTATGTGGAAACGATTCCTGGTTGCGAAGGCATTTTTCGGTTTCAAAGGCTAAATGCGGTAGTTGCAAACTTGGCCACATCTGAACCGATCGCTAGCGCAGCGGTAGCTGCCGGCGACGGTGCATTGAGCACGTGCACCGAGTTCTCTCCACGTACGATTACGAAATCGTCGACCATAGTGCCATCTGGCGTTAGTGCCAGCGCGCGTACCCCGGACCGGGTAGGGCGAACTTCTTTATCAGAGAGTGACGGCATTAGACGCTGGACTGCGGCCATGAATCGACGGCGTGATAGCGCTCGACCGTACTCACGGATGCCATAGCGAACGTGGCGTCGAAATAGCCGCCATGTTCCTCTGTAACTGAGAGCTTCCAGTGCATCCCGTCGATCAAAGTCGGCTTTGCCGTACCCTTCCCGTTTGAGCGCGAACACTGCGTTGGGACCACATTCCACCTCGCCGGCTGTGCGTCGCGTCAAGTGAACACCGAGAAATGGAAGCGTCGGGTCGGGTACCGGGTAAATCAGGCCCCGAACCTTGTGGCGGGCTTCTATCGAAAGTTCGTAGAAGTCACCCCGAAAGGCCACAATACGTGTAGGCGGGTTCAACCCATCAAGACGGGCGATACGATCTGAATGAAGCCCACCGCAGTTTATAAGATGGCGGCTTATGCGACGCCCAATTGGGGTTTCAATTTCAATTCCTTCCGTGCGTTGGTGAATGCGTACCGCTTCAGCTAGAGTTGTGACCGTAGCGCCAGCGCTAATTAGCAAGTCGCGCAGTTTTTGGGTTACGGCTCCGTAATCGATGATGCCGGCATAAGGCACCCAGATGGCACCAAGTCCTTCAGAGTATGGTTCAATTTGACGTAGGCTAAGAGCGTCAACTAATTCAACGTCATATAGTCCGTTACGGTGTCCGTTGTCACATAGGTCTGGAAGGCGGCTGAGTTCTCCTTCACTGACGGCAACTACCACCTTACCGCATACTTCATGCGCTATGGCGTGCTCGCGCGCAAACTCGACCATCTCTATGCGTCCTTTTACGCAGTTGCGCGCTCTCATCGAGCCAGGACGGTAGTAGAGGCCAGAGTGCAGTACACCAGAATTACGTCCGGTTTGGTGCAACCCGACCTGTTGTTCCTTTTCTAGCACCAGCACCGACAACGTAGGCTGGCTTTGCAAGAGCTTGTATGCAGAAGCCAACCCAATGATGCCAGCACCGATGACGGTAATGTCGTACTTCCGCACGCTGCATCTTACCATTCTCACCGTGTTGTAAGTCGACTAATCGTATTCCGTGAGAATTGCTATGATAGGTAAATTCGTGCTGAATTCAGTGAAGAAGTTTTTTCTCATGGGCAACCCCTTCGCTCTCGACTCTTCAACTGGTTAGGCTGTTTACCTGTGCGGGACGCCCCAGCGTGGTATGAGGTCTGGTTTGATTCTCCGTACTACCTGATCCTCTATGGCAATCGTGATCGGTCTGAGGCTGGCGCTTTTATCCGGCTCTTGGCGACAAGGCTTCGTGCTCATCCTCCGGCATCAGTGCTCGATGTGGCCTGCGGTACTGGCCGGCATGCGGTGGTCATGGCTGGGCTCGGATATGACGTACTGGGCATTGATCTTTCCGCAGCTAGTATTGCTATTGCCCAACGGCTCACGCGGTCTAATTTGCGGTTTCAGGTGCTCGACATGCGTCAGATCTCTTGGGTTGACCGATTCAATGTCGCTCTCAATTTATTTACTAGCTTTGGTTACTTCGGCGTCGAAGCCGACGAGCGACGCGTACTTGCTGGGATCTACCGCGCTCTCAAGCCTGGCGGAGAGATAGTGATCGACTTTCTTAACGCTGAACGCACCGTGGCCGAACTGGTGCCATCTGAACAGATAAATCGTGGTGGAATTTATTTCAATATCACTCGACGTTTTGACAGTGGGACTATTGTCAAAACGATCGACATTGAAGATCCTGACCTGCCTGCGGCTACGCCAAGGCTCAGTTTTGAGGAGCGGGTGCGTGCTCTGGATGCTGACACCTTAAGTGGCTATCTTCAGGATACCGGGTTCGTGATCGAGTGTTGCTACGGTGATTACGCACTTTCATCATATGAGCCAAGTAGATCAGATCGTTTGATCTTGCTTGCACGTAAGCCGGATTCGTAGATCTATGAAATCGAATAACAGGTCCCAGATCAACGCGATATCGTTACCACTGATTTACCCGGCGGATTCGTTGCTGCACGACCTTTCGGCTGGATCGCGAACGGCAACAGGCTTTTTTACTACTGATCCACATTTGCCTTGTGCTAAGAAAGAAAGTTCTGACCGTGTGTTCCCAGCAGAGGTCTCCAACAATATTCTTGCTTATCAATTAGGTCTGCAAGCAGATATTCATTCTCAGAAGAATGCCGAAGCACTTGTGTCTGGTGAGGCCAATTGCGTCCTTACTGGCCAGCAGGCCGGGCTTCTTGGTGGCCCAGCCTACACTGCTTACAAGATTGCTACTGCTGTACGACTGGCCCGACAAGAGAGTGACCGTAGCGGCAGGTTGTGTGTTCCGGTCTTCTGGTTGGCATCCGAAGACCATGATCTGGGTGAAGCCAATCATACTTTTGGTACCAAGTCGGATGGTGAAATTGGCCGTGTTTCCTTTCGTAGTGGTCGAAATGGTCATGAGCTCGCCGGTTTGCCTGTGGACGATCAGGTGATTGACAGTGTTGAACGGTACTTTGCAAACCTTCTTCCAAGTGGGGACGAGCGTTATGCGCGTGCAGCTTATCTTTTTGATGGTGAGGCTACCTTTACTAACTGGGTGGCTCGGAGTTGGATGCGACTGTTTGCCGGCACGGGACTGGTGATAGTTGAGCCTGCATTGCTGCGGCCAGCGTTCGGTGAGCTATTTCATCAAGCGTTACAGCAGCGTGAAACGATAGGCGAGCTGATGGCAAATGTAGCAGCCGAGTTGCGTGGCGCTGGTTACCGCGTTCCTCTTGACCCAAAAACCGCTGGCACTCCATTTCGCATCCATTCCAGTGGGAGTAGACTGCGTGTCTCCGAAACGGCCGCAGCAGAGCTCTCTGGGATTTCAAACTCCAGAGAGCTGTCAACTGACGCAGCGTTGCGTCCGATTTTCGCTGATGCTCTATTACCCAACATAGCCCATGTCGTTGGAACCAGCGAGCTTGGCTACCATGCTATGCTTAAGCCTTTGTACGGACTGTTCGGTGTCACCCAGCCATCTGTCCTACCGCGACGCAGTCTAACCTTTATCAGTGAAGCCGAAGCGGAGACGCTCGATTGCTATGGGCTGACAGCGGAGGAGGCGCTTGTTGGTGGGGTGAGTCTGGCTACGGTGACGTCTATGCTTTTGAAAGATACTGACTCGACTGAGTTTGACCGAGCGGCGCGGGAGATCCGTTCTGCATTTCAACCTCTGTCTGAAAGTGTTCAAGCAGTTGATCCTAATCTGGAACGTACTTGGCAGCGTTCACGTGACCATGCGTTGTACAGTCTCGAAAGGTTGCGCTCACGTACAGGTCGCGCGCTGCTCGCACGTCGTGGTTATTCCCGTGCGGTCCTGCATCGCTTGCTCAATCAGCTCAGGCCTCGAGGTCGTCCTCAGGAGCGTATCTTTCCGGTGCCTCATTTTTTAGCTCGTTTTGGCACACAGTTTTTACAGGCCTGCTTGATGGATGAACCGCATAGGGCGTTTACTCATGAAGTAGTGATCCTGCCGGCTGCTCCCGTTTCGCGATGAGAATTAGCATCTCCTGCTATCCGACTCACGGCGGTAGCGGCGTGGTAGCTACTGAGCTGGGTCTGCGACTGGCTCAGCGCGGTCACTCGGTTGCCTTCGTTAGCTACTCTGTGCCGCTGCGCTTAGGGGAGCTACCGCCACGGGTATGTTTTCACGAGGTAGCAGTAGAGGAATATCCGCTCCTGAAGCAGTTTCCCTATACCTTGGCGCTAGCATCTAAGTTAGCAGAGGTAGCGCGATCTCATCGTCTACGGATATTGCATGTGCATTACGCAATTCCGTTCGCTGCAGCCGCAATTCTAGCGAAACAGATTGCACCTGAGTTAGATCTGAAGGTGGTGACTACACTACATGGTACTGACATTAATCTGGTTGGCAGTAATGACAGTTTCCAGCCTGTGACTGCTTTTTGTATCGAGCACTCCGATGCGGTGACCGCCGTCTCACATTCACTGCGTGCAGAGACTGACCGGGTTTTCGGTGTCAAGCGGCCGATTGAAGTGATTTCTAATTTTGTAGACCCTGCTGATTACGTCAACGCTCGACCGGCCATCTGGCCTGGCGATGATGAGGTGGGGGCAAGAGGCAAGAAGGAGCCGATAATGGTCCATATCTCCAATTATCGACCCGTCAAGCGATCGACTGATGTCGTAAAGATATTTGCTCGCGTGCTCTCCTCCATGCCTGCGAGGCTCCTACTAATTGGTGAAGGTCCCGACTTGGGGCAAGTGACTGACTTGGCAGACGAGCTCGGAATACTGAACCGCGTACGTCTGATCGGTGTTGTGGATGATGTTGCTCCCTACTTGCGCAGTGCTGACCTTTTAATACTGCCGAGCCAAACCGAATCGTTCGGGTTGGTTGCTTTAGAGGCGCTTGCTTCAGGAGTGCCTGTCATTGCGAGTCGTGTAGGAGGACTTCCGGAGGTGGTGGAACATGGCGTCTCGGGCTATCTCTTTTCACCCGGTGATGTGGAGGGAATGGCGCAACAGGCGGTAAAATTATTGAGTAATCCTTCACTATCTAATCAATTGGGTCGTGCAGGTTCCGAGTGGGCTGCAGCCCACTTTCATCCTGATCAGATCGTTCCTCGTTTTGAGGAATTGTACCGTCGTATCCTAGGTTTGCCAGAGGGGGCATTGCAGGATCTCGATGAGGGTGATGCCCATGTTGAGTCATTCGACTTGGCGCGCCATGCTAGGGAGTGACGTGCAGGCGCCGATCCGGCTGGGTACTCGGCGTAGCGTACTAGCTCTAGCGCAGGCCGAGATGGTAGCTGCTCGACTACTGCGACGGGTGGATATTGTGCCGATCGCTGTAGAGGCTGACTCCGACGAACGACCACTTAGTGATCTGGCAGGTACTCGTGTGTTTACGAGTAATATCGAGCGTCGGCTTCTGGAGGGAGAAATAGATCTTGCAGTCCACTCGCTCAAGGACCTTTCGGTCACACCGGTAGCAGGACTGCGGGTGGCTGCACGGCTACCTCGCGGCCGAGTTGGTGATTTGTTGTTGAAGCGTGGACCAGAGGCTTCAGAGTCGTTGGGGTTGAATGTCGGGGCCCGTGTTGGCACTGCGTCACCTCGACGCTCAGCACTTCTTGGAGTATATGCGCCTCAGGCTAGTGCCATCCCAATTCGTGGAAACGTGCCTACTCGTATCAGGAACTGTCTGGAAGGTAGGATAGATGCGGTCATATTAGCGCAAGCTGGTATTGATCGTCTTGGCGCGGCGATCGATACGTTGTTGGCCGAAGTAAGCTGTACGAGTCTTAATCCGGTCCAGTGGTTACCGGCTCCGGGGCAGGCGGCAATCGCGGTCCAAGCCCGAGACGATGACCAGGAGCTTCTTGATGTGTTAGCTACTATTGACGATTGTAGCACCGGAATAGCCGTTGACCTGGAGAGGAGGCTTTTGCGGTCCGCCGGGGTTGGCTGTGGTGCTTCGCTGGGAGTCTACGCACGGCTGGTTGACGATGGAACCTGGAGGGCTGATGTTGGTTTATTGGATGGCCAGACTCGATGGCGGACTCAGCATGCCGTCGGTGATCTGAGAGCAATCGAGCAGCGGCTGGCTGATTGGATTAGTCGAGTGAGCCCGGAAAGGAGAGGCTCCTGAACATCATTCATGCCTCCGACTTGCATTTAAACGACGCTGAAGCGGACTATTGCTTGTCGGTACTTGATGGTCTAGTCGATCTCTGTCGAAACGAACAGGCATCATTCCTCATGTTAGCCGGCGACGTATTCGATAGTTTTGATGCGGCAGAGAGACTCCGTGGGGCATTTCGCTCGCGTATTGATCGTCTGCATAAGGGTTGTCGTGTATTGTTTCTTCCTGGTAATCATGACGAACATCGTCAGGGTAACAGGCGGTTATCGGCCCTTGATTTAGGATCGGTGACTCTCTTGGATCGCCGCCCATACTCGTTGGTACGGTTCGAGGCTGATGGGATAGAGGTCGTAGCAATCCCCGAACAACATGATTATGAAAACTACGTTAGTTGGGGCGTTCCAGCTAAGGCAGCATCGATACGGATCGTGTTGGCACATGGAATAGTACCGGGAATGGCCTATACCGGGCCGATAGTTGAAGAAGATGCCGACGCGGGATCCACCTTCCTTATTTACTCTCGCCTGGTCCATGATCTACGGGCTGACTATGTAGCACTAGGCCATCTGCACGGTCATCGCCAATCGGTTGAGCATGGGATGATCTTGAGCTATCCAGGTTCCATGCGGGTATGCCGGAGGGGTGAATCCGGAGAGCGAGGTGTCTGTCGGATAACTATCAGTTTAAAGGGATTGACAAGCGAATTCGTCCCTCTGCGAGTCGCTGGTCAGTATCGTTCTTTCGAGGTTCCGATTGATCTATCAGGTACGATCGACATAGCGTCACTGCATCCGGAAATTTGGTCTCATAACGACTGGGTGTCGATTCAGGCGACTGGTGTTGTAGAGGATGAGAACGCAATGCCTCTGTCGGTGTCAGCACTGCTTCAGCGATATACGAGTATGGTACGTCGCTTTGAAGTCGGGACTGAGGGTTGTGAGGCGATGCCAGGGATCGCCTCACAACCGTTGGCAAAGCGTTTTCTGGAAGTCTGGGAGGCAGCCGAGCCGGAGAAATTAACTGAACGGCCGGCTTGGCTTCGGGCGCGATGACGTGGTTGCGTCGGGGCCCGTCGTCGCCTCCGCCTCGGCCTCCGTCGCGGGCGGCGCGACGGTCGTCACTTTCGCGTTCGCGGCCAACGCGCACGGCCTGTCGCTTAGCAACACC
>CAZTZA010000060.1:9189-11840 GCA_964618015.1 uncultured Spirochaetaceae bacterium
TCGGGCGCGACAGCTAGGTCTTTTGGCGATCAAGCAGGAACTGCAGGCCGGGCGATGATCAAAGAATTGCATCTGGGGCAGTTCGGGACTTTTGACAACTGCGACTTTCCATTTGGCATTGTCACTCTGTTCACAGGTCCGAATGAGAGCGGAAAAACTACGATAGTCGACGCCTTATGTGACGTCCTGTGTAAACCCAAAAAAAACCGTACTACAGGCAAGCGTCTGGCGCTTCGGTACGGTACCAAACGGCTGGTGTCTGCCGATTTTGACGATGAGCCCATTTCGATATCAGAAGACGCATTCTACGATTTGTTTGCTATTCGTTCAGGAGACCTTTCTCTAAATGTAAAGCCTGGTAGTAGTTGGGTGGAGTCTCTGAAGGCAGATTTATTTACGGCCGGCCTTGACCCAAAGCGACTGCATTCCTCGATGTCGCGACGAGCAAGCACTGACGGCGGCAGTCGTCATAATCGTGAGTTACGGCAACTGCGGGAAGAGCAACATCGGCTAGACGAGCGACGAGCTGTGCTTGGCGACCGTGCTGCTTCAGCACGTAATGTGGAGGCCGATACCAATGAGCGTAGCGTCGAACGTACTCGAGTCGCAGCCGAGTTGGATGTCTTAACCGAGCAAGTAGAAGAGCGCCAACGACAGGAGCGGCGTCGTTTGCAACAGGCCGAGCAGCGTGAGGCTGAGCGATTGCTTCAGCTCTTAGAGGAGTTTGCTCGGGAACCGATGGATGTGCCATCTGAGGACACAGTGTCTCGGCTTCAGAGGTTGTCTGATGACAGGGATGCAGCGGCGCAGGAGGTCACTCAGGTACGTGCTGAGTTGGAGCAAGCGCGCGCACGACTTCAGGACCGCGTTTCGCCAGTGCAGATGGGTTCTGGTGCGTGGTCTACAGGGGTAGGGACACCGAGTTTAGGTCTGACTATCGGGCTATCCTTGGCCGCTGGCGGTATTGCTGCAGGAGGAAGCTTTTTCGTTGGACTTTCCATCATTGAGTATTTGCTTACTGGAGGAGCGGTAGCGATTGGCACGCTAGTTTTCGCGTCTTTACTGCGCCGTCGAGCTACTGGATTGGCCGAGTTGCGGAATGATACCGATGGGGCCGCTGAGCGGCTCCGCGTTCGACGCGAACATCATAATAAGACGGAGCAGGAACTTCGCAAATTTCTTCAAGATAATGAGGTAAATTCAAAGGAACAGTTTTTCCTTAAGCTCGGTAGTGCAAGAGCGGAAGACGCGCGGCATCGTGATGCAGCTGAAGAGGTTGCTATTGCTGTGCGCGCTTATGGGCTTTCTGATGCTGAGAGTCTTCGTGAGATGCTCCAAGGGAAGCTTCGCATCTTGGCAGATGGCGTTTCAGTAAATGATCCAGATGAAATGGATGCAATCAATCCTGATTTATATCAGGTGTCCGAGGAGAAAAATCAGCGAGCTCGCGTTATTGAGCTTCGTGCTCAGTTGGAAAAAATTGATGAGCAGGTGGCTCGTGGTCGAGAAAAGGCCGCTGAGTTGTCAGGAGGAGCAGCCGAGATCGACGAGGTTGATTCGCGTCGGTCTGTAAATGAGCGTCGAATAAACTCTCTGGAGTTAGATCGAGTTGCGGCTAGTATCGCAGCCTCACTTTTTGCTCGGATCGCCGGGGAGTCGACCGCCGCACTCGATGACTTGTCTGCAGATATCAGCGATCGTTACGCCACTGTCTTGGGTATCTTGGAATCGGCAGAGAGGTCTATGCTCTCGCGTCCATCTGAGACTGACGTCACCTGCCATGCTGACCTTCCGTCACTCGTTCATCTCGACGCACTGGAGGAGGCGGCGATGATTACAGATGCTATGGGCGGTTCACGCCGGCCCGATCATCTCTCAGCCGGCACCCTAGATGCCTACAGTCTAGCAGCGCGTCTATCTCTCGTCGAGCGAGCTCATCGCGGTCCGGGACTCCTCATTCTGGACGAACCATTCCATACGATGGATATAATGCGTATGAAGGGAGCACTGAATCTGATTACCCGATTTCAGGAACATACAGGCTGGCAGTTGGTAATCATGACCGCTGATGAGAGGGTTGAGACAGCCGTTACTAATCAGTTTACTGAAGTTCGCATTCATCGTCTGTTAGTGGGAGGGTGAAGTCATCCGTGCACCTCTGTAACAGATTATCAAAAGAGATAACTTGTTTAATCTTCGTTTACCGTAATAGACACCGGTCCATAATCCTCTGATCAGAGGAATTACTTCTTGCCCATCATGGGCCCCTATTTTTCAGACGGCGTCTTCAGTAGACGGTCAATCAGGACGAAGGCAAGCGCTGCACGCTCGTTGCGCGAGAGGCCGTGCTCTATGTTGGCGAGCGCTTCACGTATCTTTGGGCCGCTTTCAGGGTTGGCGTCCGCAAGTTCAAAAGCCCGCTCGAGCTGTTGCTGATTGATGCAGTAAACGGACTCACCCCCAGTCAGATCCGCCGGTTGAACCGCCACCTTCTGCTATCTCTCCATTCTCGTTATAGCGCGAAACTCGCTCCGCATCCGCATGCCTTGGTAGCATTTGGATTACTGAAACGGAAACCCATGCTCACAAGGTCGTCAGAGTAATCGACATCAAGATGATGCAGGTGCTGAGAGCTTGTGCGGTCCGCCAGC
>CAZTZA010000061.1:0-256 GCA_964618015.1 uncultured Spirochaetaceae bacterium
TACTGCTGGTCTAAAAGTTGCCGGCCGGGAGCGTCAACGGTTAACAAGTCCCAACCCAGCCACCTATATCGGCAGTGGAAAAGCATCACAGATTGCGGAGAAGGCTATTGCGCTAAATGTTGACGTTGTGTTGTTTGATGACGAACTATCTCCGAATCAGCAACGCAACTTGGAGCAGATCCTCGGGGATGAGGTCAAAGTGATCGATCGGTCTGCTCTGATTTTGGATGTATTTGCTGCCCATGCGCGATCTCAT
>CAZTZA010000061.1:266-8769 GCA_964618015.1 uncultured Spirochaetaceae bacterium
ACCGCCTTCCGCGCCTTACTCGAATGTGGACCCACCTAGCTCGCCAAGCAGGCGGGCGCTCGGGTAGCAATAGTGGCGTAGGGGTCCGTGGACCGGGGGAGACCCAATTAGAAGTGGATCGTCGGAGAGTCCATCAGCGTATTAGTCGCCTGCGCCGCGAATTGACTAATATCGCTAATGCTCGCTCGGGGCATCGTGAGCGGCGGCGGCGTAATCGCATCCCAGTGGCTGCTCTAGTCGGTTATGCTAATGCTGGCAAGAGTACTCTTATGAACGCGCTGACCGGTGCTAACGTTAGGGCAGAGAATAGATTGTTTGCAACGCTTGACCCTACTACGCGTCGTATTCAGGCAGGTAGCAATTCACTTTTACTTACTGACACCGTTGGATTCGTGCAGAAACTGCCTTCTGATCTAGTGGCTGCATTCCGGGCTACGTTGGAAGAAGTAATCGAGGCTGATCTATTAATACACGTAGTAGATGCCTGTCATCCGATGGCTAGGGAGCAGGCGGCTGAGGTAGTGCGTGCGCTGCGCGAGCTTGGAGTTGTTGATCGACCTACGGTAACAGTGCTCAATAAGGTAGACCAATTGGAGGAGGGGACTCCGCTGCCCGACGTCATGGATAATGTTGATTCGGTTCGTGCTATTGCTCTGAGTGCGCTACATCAGTACGGATTCGAAGATCTGCACTCGGCACTGGAACAGGCGGTGCAGCGGTGAGCGGTGAGCGAATCTTGATAGTCGAGGATTCAGTCGCCGTCCGTCGCGGTCTGGAGTACGGTCTCCGTAAAGAAAATTTCGAAGTTCGCTGCGCTCCCAACGGTACGTCCGCATTACAAGAATTTCATGCATGGAATCCCAAGCTACTTATCCTGGATGTCCGTTTGCCCGATATGAGCGGTTTCGACGTCTGTCGGAAAATCCGCGATGAAGGATTCAGCGAGCCGATTCTAATACTGACTGCTCGTGATGAGGAGGTAGACAAAGTGCTAGGGCTCGAGTTAGGTGCAGATGACTACGTGGTTAAGCCCTACCATTTACGTGAGCTCATCTCACGCGTGCGTTCCTTGTTAAGGCGTGCTTACGGGGAGCTCTCGGCAATCAGAGGTCCGGATCGGCTTGTCTTTGGAGACATCGTTGTAGATTGCGATCTGATGATTGTGGAGCGCAATGGCGAGCGGATTTACCTTACTCCAACCGAGTTTCGGTTGCTTCGACACTTAACTGATCATCCGGGAAGAATTCTGTCCCGTGGTCAGATTATCGAGGCGGTATGGGGCTTTACGGCCGATATCAGCTATGACCGAACGGTTGACGTCCATGTCCGCCGGCTGCGTGAAAAAATTGAGAAAAATCCGGGGTCACCAGATTGGATCCAGACAGTACGTGGGTTCGGATACAGATTCGATTCAGTTAAGAAATCTTAACCTTGAAGCAAAGGGGTTGTAATTCCAGTTGATAATCCTTAAGACAGATTTAATCTCATGGGGGTATTTCTTATGATAGGAGCGCAACTGAAAGTTTGGGCGATCGTGACCGTGGGGGTTCTTGCGATTAGCATTCCAATCTCAGCTCAGCATTATCAAAAACATGAGGGGATTCTTCTGACTGCAGTTGATCCAGAAGGGCCGGCCGCTGCGGCGGGCATTGAGCGAGTTGACCTGATCCTAAAAATTGAAGGTCAAAATATTTCCAGACCAGAAGATATAGTTAAATTACTGGCTAATGCAAAGACGGCTGATGTAACTCTGACTATTAAGCATGGGGATGACCTGCGAGATCAAGTTGTTCAGATTGATCGTGTCTGGGGGAAGCCTCGTATTGGTGTGATGATCGCCATCGGATCTGGATTTGATCCGAATTTCATGAAGCCTGATTATCAGTCTAAGCGTGAACATGGCTTTGAACAAAGGCGCAAGTTAATGAGACGCGCTCCTATGGATCAGTTAAGGAACCGTTTGCCAAGGATGCCTGGAATAATAGTGAGAGAGGTGATTTTGGGAGGTCCGGCTGATATTGCAGGGCTGCAGCGTGGCGACTTGCTCACTATCGTTGGAGGTATAGCGTTGAATGGCCCAGCAGATCAGTTAGTGGACATCATGAGTCTTTTTAAGCCAGGAGAAGAAATTAGAATTTATTACGAACGTGATGAACAGAAGATGAGTGCAGTGGTCATTCTGAGTAAGGACGCGGAAACCGGTTTAGCAAAACTTGGAATAGGCTATAGAGCTCCGACACCAACGGTTGTTGATGGATACATGGAGAAGTTTTCAGACGACCATCGCGGTCAATATCAACTGCCACCAAAAAAACGCGGAAATAGGGCCAATTATCAACTCCAACCAGATTTTTGGAATTACCAAGGAAAAGCAGGGTATCCACTCTAAGGCGCTGCTTATGCTGTTCAGCGTGACAGGATGCCTGAGACCTGTGAAATATTAGGGAGTGCAGAGGAGCTTTGAGGTCTTGCATTAGTTTCCGATATGTCTTTGCCAGCAAGGATAATGCCGTTGTAACTCAGGTCTTCCCTAGTGAGATGATTTGATGATCCGTCTGCCGGTAACCATCAAATGGCGGCTAGTGCTCAGTTTTGCTGTAATTTCGATTGTGTCGATTGCCGTGATGGGTAGTCTGTCGATGGCTGTAATTGAACGGCTTGTAGATCGCCGCGAGCGTGACATGCTGCGCGAAAATGCAGCGGTTATTGCTACGCAGAGCAAGTCATATTTCTTTCCTTTACCAAACACAATGCGATTGCAGCACATCGCGGAAACCTCGGCTTTGATGGGGGATATGCGAGTCTGGATCCTGGATCCTAATATGAAAATTATAGCTGACTCAGGTCGTGGGAATGACTCTCAATTTATCTGGGCATTTCCGTCCCTTGGTAATCAAGGACTGTCTGCAGCCATGTTAATAATGCCTGGCAGATCCAGGTTTTATGGGTTTGACCGATTTCGCGACGAAATGTACCGACGCTTTGGGCTAGAGCCCGAAGTAAGAGGGGTTATCGTCCAGCGCGGTTTATTGGGTAGCAGGCTCAGTTTTGGGCATGGGATCGGTCCTGTTAGAGGACAACAAGGAGAGCCAACTAACGGCTCCGAACCAGCGGTAACCGTGCCGATCGGTAATCCAGCGCGACCGGTCGGGTACGTGCAGATCGGCTCTGGTCCTGGCGTAGTCCATGAGATTCACCGAGGTCTTCGGGATACGTTTTTCTTAGCTGGGATAGTGACTACGGCCATTGCTGCTGTTATAGGTTTGATCTTAGGTCGACGAATGACTGCTCCAATTTCTTCTCTAATCGCAGCCTCGAGGCGAATGGGTGAGGGTGATCTTTCGGCTCGTGCTCCAGAGATTGGAAAAGGTGAAATATACCAGCTATCCAATGCCTTTAATACGATGGCATCACGGCTTGGAACGACTATTAAGGAGTTGCGCCACGAAAGGGATGTATTACGTCGTTTTGTTGCTGATGCATCCCATGAGTTGCGTACACCCCAAACTGCCCTGCGTACGTTCTTGGAATTGATGGGAAAGCATCCAGAAGACGTCCAGATGCAGAGTGAATTTCTATCGGAGTCTCTACAGCAAATCGAGCGCATGGAGTGGATCACTTCTAACCTTTTGGACATCGCTCGCCTTGAGGGCGGTGTAGCTGTCTTGTCGACGAGGTCTATAGCTATTGATAGAGTAGCCTTTTCCGCAATTGCTCCACTGCGGCAACGTGCTGAGGATCGCTCAGTTAAGTTAGAACTTGTCACATACGACTCCGCATGGGTTTCAGGTGATTCACGCTCTTTAGAAGTGGTAATTGGTAACCTGGTACAGAACGCGATTGATTGGACTGCGCCAGGCACGGAAGTAGTTGTAGAGGTGAGACAAAAGGGAGGGCTGGTGGTTCTGTCGGTCACTGACTACGGACCTGGCATCAGTTCGGAGGATCTTCCACACATTTTCAAACGGTTCTTTCGTAGCAATCATGCTCCGGAAGGTGGTAGTGGCCTGGGACTCTCCATAGCAAGAGCGCATATTGAAGCACACGGCGGAACCATACGTGGAGAGAATCATGTTAGGGGTGCTCGTTTCACAATTGAGCTCCCTCTTGGAGAGAGTACTTCTTAAGGGGTGGTCTTTCTATTATTGCATTCCAGGTGTTGCTGTGAACTGGAGCGTATCGTTTATAAGCGTAAGCGATCGTTTTTTCAATTGACACTCGGTCTACAGAGAAGATGTGATGTCCTACAGGTGCAAGTAAATTGTTGTTTAATTTGTAGATATACACCCTTATGTCCATATTTTATTGTCTATCAGGACTTGTGTAGCCTGTTCGGCCCAACCAGCATTAGCGCGTGGACTAGCGGGACTAGGGTGGAGCAGTCGAACGATAGGCTGATCCTCAGGCAAGGCTTCGCGTACGCGACGCTCTGCATATACTCCCAGAGCTACCACCCACTTGGGCTTTAGCACCCTGACTACAACTTGCAGATGACGATTGCAGGCGGCTATCAGTTGGCTCATTGATGGTCCAATTAATTTATCAGGAGTGAGGTTTCGTCCACTTTCAGTAAGAAAGGCAAGGGGGCAGTAGTTGAGAACAAAATTTTCAGTGAAGAAGCGTTCTGCGGTCCCAAACCGATCAGAGAAAAGGCCCCAAAGTCTAGAGCCCGAGACCTCTCTTCGTGTGCAATTGAAGCCGAGCACTGGCCGTTGTGGGTGCTGTTGTTTAGGCGGATCTACCCCGTCATCGATGCCGAGCCAGTTTCGCACCATCTGGACATCGCCGAAGGGGATACCAGTTTGTACCATGCCAAAAGGGCCGGGATTCATGCCTACGAACACAGCTCTCAATTTGGGTTTCGCGTAGATAGATATATAGCGTTGGTGGGCTACGCCGCCATACTGTAATGGGTTGTACACATAGGAGACAGGAGCGCCGAATTCTGCGCGTTCACCAGCCGCAGCCAGCTCCTGTGACGCAGCTATGAGTGTTTCTACGGCTTTTGGCGCCACGCTCGTAGCATAGCAGAGTATGCGGCCATCTATGTTATTCTATCGGACGGTGACTCTGCGCGATCTGATCACGGCTGCCGAATCAATACAGATACCAATGCTGATTGGCTTCGCGTCCCTCGTAGTCGCGACTAAGCTTATTGGTATAATGCACGGCCCGGAACAAGGCAGCCGAGCTCCATGGCGATATTTATATAGTTTTTTACTATATTCGGCCTGCGTGCCAGGAATTTTTTCCGCCGTACTCTTTTCCTACTCGTTGTTCTTTACAGCCGATGATCTACTTGACGTCAACCTAACGGTCTACTTAGCACCTGTAGTGGCAATGGTAGTTACCATTGGGCTTATGCGTCGCAGTGTCGACTTTAAAAATGTGCCTGGTTTTAACAGGTTGACCGGTTTAATTACCATGATTGCAGTCACGTTTATTGTGGCTATAGTCCTGCGTAGCCTACGGGTATGGCTTTTTTTTGGTGCTTCTCTGGCCTGGTTTTTTGGGCTAGCCGTGGGGATATTTCTGCTGTTCAATTGGGGAAGCCGGTTGTTGTTTGGGCGCAAACGACCTTAAGGCAGTTATTTATTGCCTTCCACAGGGACAGCTCTAAGAGAAGTGGCTCCGGGCCTAGGTAGCTTGCTGATACGGACATCCATGAAGTCACGAACCAGCGTAGAGTTTTCACAGGGGGATTGGATTGGAACGAAGCACTCGCCGTAGCCTATAGCTACCTGGTCTGACACCGATTCAACTAACATTTTCTGATTGTGTCCCAGGAGGCCGCCGAGATAGGCCGTACGGTTTGTTGCCGCCAGCTCTCTGATAACAGTGCTGCGTCTCCGCTTGACAGTATCGTCTACTTGATTTACCATGCGGGCCGCGCGGGTCCCGTTGCGCTTAGCGTAGCGGAAAGTGTGACAGTGAGTGAAACCGAGTTTCTTCACTGCCTGGTAGGTAGCATCAAAATCTGCGTCGGTCTCTCCGGGAAACCCTACTAGAATATCAGTAGTCGCGTTTAGGTTAGGACGAACGTGTCGCGCATTACTGATTAGCTGTTCAAAGGATTCCAGATTATAGAGCCTTCGCATAGCGAGCAGCACACGATCTGAGCCGGATTGTAGACACAGGTGTAAATGAGGGCATAGGCGTTCGTCGGTCAGCAGATCAATTACTGGAGCGACTTGATCGTCAGGCTCAAGTGAAGAGAGCCGCACTCGGAACTCCCCGGGAAGGGATAAAAGTTTCTCTATCAATGTTACAAATCTTATCCCGTCATATAGATAGCGACCAATATTCACTCCTGTGATAACAAGTTCGTGAAAGCCGTCGTCTAAGATCTGGCGAGCTTCGTCGAGTATTGCCGAAAGTGGCCTGCTTAGTGCGTGACCTCGTACAAATGGGATGATGCAGAAGCTACACCTGTTGTCACATCCGTCCTGAACCTTAAGGAACCGCCGTGAACGTGCCGTATGTTCACCCTGAGCATAGGAAAAAGGGCCAGATGGTACTTCCAGTTGAGGAGATATTTCGCCAGATAGGTGAGCGTCTACAATCGTAGCGATCCCTGCTTTATGTTCATTGTCTACTACGTAGTCAACACCGGGTAAGGCGGAGACAGATGCTTGCTGACCAGTCGCCATGCAACCAGTAGCTACCACTAGCGGACGGGATTCTCTATCAAGAGCTTCGATTCTACTAGCCCGGTATAGTGCGTTTCGTGACTTGCGATCAGCCTGCTCAGTCACGGTACAGCTATTGATGACGATCACATCGGCAGGGTCCCCGGAATCTACCACCCGATAGCCTCGGCGGGAAAAATCCGCTTTTAGTGCGTCGCCCTCGAAGGCATTGAGGCGGCAGCCCAGAGTCTCTACAGATACCCGAATACCATTTGGCATCAACCTGGGCTCCTGACAAGTGAGGCCATAGAAATTGTGTCAAAGAACAGATCTTTGCTGGGGAGGTTGCATGGTGAGCGACAACAGTCATCGCAGGGGCTTATTAGTACAACCTTTACCATTTCGATCGACCTCTGGATATTAGTTTAGCATTTTCTTCATCTTCAAATCAGAACGCCGCAAAATTATATTTTAATTTCTTTTTTAAAAAGTATTTATAGAATACTTGCCAGGCTCTTTGATTCATTCTATTAGTTAGCCCGTACTGTGGTATATCTTTATTTGCACATGTTGCTATGAGATGTGGAAGAATCTACGGGAAGATAAGAGATTCTTTCGGCCACAAGCAGTGTAATCGTATTAGCTTCGTGAGACATTGTTTTCCAGAACCATTGCCGAGGTAACTATTTTTTATCACTCTGGAACGATGAGACTTCCACCTCATACCCGTCCCGGAGGAATCAATATACCTGCGAATGACGTTTTTATCGTCCGCGAGCATTCCGGGACGCCCCGGATTCGGTCACAGACGCTATTGGATGGTTATTACGGGCTAGGGCTAATACATGCTACCGATCGTCTATTTCAGATGTTTGCTACTCGAGCACTAGCTCAAGGCCGGCTATCTGAGGCGTTCGGAGATGCAGAGGGACTTGTAGCAAGTGATCAGCGTGCTCGTGCTGGTCGGTTTCACCAGGTATCAAGCGAAGATTTGGCTGGCTTGGGCGACGACGGGATTGCTGCGGTGAACGCCTATTGCACCGGCATAAACGATGTTATTGAACGGGGGTATAGACCATTTGAGCTGCGGCTTACAGGAAATAGGATAGATTTGTTCAAGCCTGAAGACATCCTATCCAGTCTTAGAGCGATTGCCTATTTTCGTCTTAGTAGCTCACAGGGTTCCATGGAGCTTTCGATTGCGCGTGCCCTGGCAGCTGATCCCGGGACGGTTGTTGCTTGGAGCGATCTATTCTCGCCTATTGGTGATGGTTACAACCAGGATGATTACCGCGGATTAGTGGTTAACTCTCATAGCCCGATAGGCGGTAAGCATAGTGAGGTAGAGACTGGGGGGAGTAACGCATGGGCAGTTGCCGGAACGTTCAATTCCTCTGGTTGTCCGATTTTTTGCAACGATCCTCATCAAGATATTTCATGTCTTCCAGCTGTCTGGTACGAGGCGGTAATAGAGACTCCGGTATTGTGGCTTATGGGGGCCACAGTGCCAGGAGGACCGGTTTTTGCTTCTGGGTGGAATCGCAACGTAGCATGGGGTGCTACTTTCGCCACCGCTGATGAAGAGGATCTATTCGTAGAAGATTGTCGCGGGGGGCGTTTTCTACGTGATGACAAGTGGCACCCGTTTTCGGTACGGAGAGAGAAGCTGCGGACACGTGATGGAAACGAAGTCACTGCTGGCTTCTTTGAGAACGAAAATGGCTGCTTGCGCGGGAACCCTCATGTTACTGGTCGTTATCTCATCCGGCGTTGGGGAGGGACTGCCGCGATTGCCGGAAGTAGCATAGCAGGTATGATAGCGCTCAATACTGCTCGGGATCTGGAGGAGGGGTTATCGGCAATAGGTTCAATTC
>CAZTZA010000061.1:8779-11817 GCA_964618015.1 uncultured Spirochaetaceae bacterium
GGACGCATCGGCCGACGAATGAACGGTGCTGTTCCCCGGCGACGCGGTGATGTTAGCGGTTTGCTTCCTATACCCGCATGGAAGACTGAGATCGGCTGGGATGGGTTGCTCGACGTAAATAGGTTCCCAAGTGAGAAAGATCCTAGGTCTGGAATTATTGTTGCGGCTAATCAACGGGTTGGAGGAACAGATTCTCCGCAGACTATGGCTGCATCTAGTGATAGGGCTGACCGCATCCATCAACTTCTTCGAGCCGTTCACCGTCAATCCAGCGGTGTGCTGACCGAGTATGACATGGTCGCAATTCAAAATGACGTCTACTCGTTGCGTGCGGATCGGGTGCTGGGATTTCTATCCGATCACTTAGAATCTCACCATCATGGTCGCCGTCTGCTGGAGTGGGGTCGGTGTGTGGGCGGAAAGAGTAGGGAGGCAACCGCTTTTTCTCGCTTCTGTCAAGGACTGTTACATGCGACTACCCGCGGCGTGCTCTTTCCTCCTGAGACGCTCTTCGATGCTGAGCATAGTCCGTTTTTCAGTATTAACTTCCGGACGATCGAAGAGGCTTGGATCTTAGCTCGCTCGCCGTTTGAGGACATTGACTGGAAGAGCATTGTTCCCCTCGTACTAGACTCGATTGGACCTAAGCATCCTCCCTGGGGTTCCGATCCAATCGTTATGAATCACCTGCTATTCGGTTCTACCTTTGCTGGTCGGCTTCTGCGTTCGGGTCCCTTTCAAGCGCGTGGTGATGGCTCGACCGTACATCAGGGGAGTCGCTTTGGGCACCGATCTCCCGCGGTTGGTCCGTCTTATCGGCTCATCGTTAATTTCGATGAAGAGGTTGCTCTCACGGCACTATCTGGAGGTGCCAGCGGTAGGCCACTATCGCCTTACTATAGGCGTGGTATCAAAGGTTGGGCCGATAGCCGCTACCGGACGCTACGACCGCCGTATCAGGTCGTCAAGAGTTAGGCGATTTTTTCTGAGAGGAGCGCTGGTGATGTCGTGCGCGATACTCTGGAACCTCAAACATTGGCGGACGCTCAAAGGCCTGGATCTCACTGACAATGTGTTCGTAGTCTGACTCGGTTACTTGGAATTGATGTAGTGCTCTGTGCAGTTTTTGGACGTCGCTGATTGCTCCAAGTTTTGTGGCGCGACGCAAGAATACCTGGAGAATTTCGAATGCCATTTTACCAAGCGCCAGTGTGTCTTGATTGTGGTGTACCCGTCTGTCCAGATTAGTTTGCGCTATCGCCTCCAAGCCATGCTGTTGATAAACGTCGATCAAGTTAGAGGTCTCTACAGCATAGCCAGTTGGAAATTGAAGTTTCTCTAGAACAGATCGGCGTGCGGCACACTCCCCTGCAAGAGGCTGAATCAAGGCAGTCAAGTCCGGGAAAAATAATGAAAACAGAGGTCGGATTAGAATCTCGGTGACCCGGCCACCTCCAGAAGGGATAGTTCCGTTGGTTACTTTGAGCGGACGTTGGTAGAATGCCTTTACATAGCTAAGTTCGGGCCGAAGCAATAGGGGGCCGACTAGACCGAAGACAAAGCGAGGATGGATGTTGTGAATGTCAGCATCGATGTAGACGATGATGTCGCCACGCAGTTGAAAAATCGATTTCCACAGGTTTTCTCCCTTACCACGATGCTGGCCGAGATGCGGGAGTATTTCTTCCGCCAAGTAAACGTCAGCTCCGCAGTCGCCCGCGATCTTTCGAGTAGCATCTTCTGACCCGGAATCGAGTACTGCGATCTCATCTATCAGTGGGTACCGTGACATGAGGGCAGAGCGGAGGACGTCAATTTCTTTACCGATGGTGACCTCTTCGTTGAGCGTAGGGATACAAAGTGAGATGGAAAGGCGTAGGCGGTTTTTTGCTTTTACCAGCTCAGCCTTGTCAAAATCACTGTGATGGTAAGTATTGCGGTTCAGCCAATCGAGGGTTTGCGTTTTACTTGGCACAGAGGTCTCCAACCGTTAATGACAGACCGTTTGGAATGAAGGTCAAATCGTCTTGGGGCATCAGCATAGCAATGGTAACGGATGCGAATCCATACTCAAAGGCCGTTAATCACACTGGATCAAACAGCAGGCGCTGATAAGGGTAGGCGGCAAAGCGTTCTAACACGGTGTCAGTGTCTGCGCTACCCGATTTCTCAGTGCTCCAAGCCTCTCTCCCTAGTATCCTAGCGACTCTGTTAGCAAACGCCGCGGCCCCAAACCGATTTTCAAGATCCGCATTAGAGGTAGCATTAAGATTTGTCTTAGGGAGGTTCGATAGGGCATGTATACGCTCTATGAGATCACTATTTACTGAGCGTAACTCATCAAGATTCTCCGGAATTTGGCAGCGAACAGCGACCAACTGTTGTAGCTCAAAGCTGAGGTATGAGTAGTCAACATACTTGCCGTTAGTAGCTTCATCAATTTGATCTGTGATTGCCTCCAAGAGCTTCTCCGGAAGGAAAGGGCCAAGGCGCTTTAGTTTGTTGCCGTAGCGGTTAGCCAAATGCGCGCGATCTTTTTCGTTTATCAGGCAATTGACGCTGTTATATAATACAGTCGATGGGCCTCGGATAATGTCGTGGAATCCGTCTATGGAATCGATCTCACGGGCAATCAACGGGATTTGCCAGCTTCGAGCGTGGAGGTATTGGTAGCCGAATCCTTCCTCAATAGAGGTGGAGATCACAGCGTCTGCTGCTCCAGCAAACTGTGCAAGTGAATGACCCCGGAAGCGTGACTTTGCTCCCAAGCCCAGCAGTCCCGGGAGGGTTCCATCACGGAAGAGAGCTTCTGCTTGTCTGTAGTAAGCGAGCTCTGGTTCTGAGAAGGCTGGAAGGGTAACGGCAACTGCCGCTCCATCGATCATACGGGCCAATAACCCTGCCTCTAAAATATTCTTTCTTCGACGAGCGCGTACTGGGTAGAGCCAAAGCCGGTTTGCATTCGGTATCAGCGTAGCTATCATCTGTTCGGAGACTTTCTCGCGTTCTATGGGCATGACGGGGTTCCAGAGGAGGTG
>CAZTZA010000062.1:0-1273 GCA_964618015.1 uncultured Spirochaetaceae bacterium
TGGTACTGGGCAGGCGGTGAGGGCTTTACGGAGTCCTTGTGATAGTCGATCTCCAAGGCGGGATAGGTGAACGAAGGCCTCTGGAGTTAGTTCGCGTAGCATCGCGAGGCCTGCCGCAACGGTAATGGGGTGGCTCGAGAAGGTTCCGCTCTGACAAACGCCTGAGCCGGCTGTAGGGTCATAGCAATCCATGACCTCCGCTCGGCCACCAAATGCTCCTACCGGGAACCCGCCACCCACAATCATACCAACGGAGGTTAGATCTGGCGTGATACGGTAGATCTCTTGGGCCCCGCCACGAGCCACGCGGAAGGAAACGATTTCGTCGAAAATCATGAGAATTCCGTATCTTTTTGTGCACTCGCGTACGCCGCGTATGAAGTCGGGCGAGAGGTCGAGTACACCGCAACGTGGCTCCAGGATCACGCAAGCGATTTCTTCGGCGTTATCACTGAGTATTGTGTCTACTGCATCAATGTTTCCAAGCGGTAGTACCAAGGTGTCGGACACTGCCCCTGCTGACATTCCGAGTGCTTGAGGATAGGGGAGTGGCTGATTTGTTGGCCCAGCAAATTCAAGAGGCGGAGCAACACTAATTTCAACAGCGTCATGGCTGCCGTGGTAACAGCCCTCAAACTTTGCAATCCTGTTACGGCCCGTAAATGCACGCGCCAGACGGATTGCGTGCAACGTTGCCTCAGTTCCCGAGTTGCAGAAACGAACCCGTTGTAGGCTGCCTACTCGATCGCAGAGCTCTGCGCACAGCTCGGTTTCGTGGCCCATAGGTGAACCTACGGCCACGCCGCGTGATAGCTGTTTTTGCACCGCGGCCATGACTGCGGGGTTGTTGTGACCTAGTATCTGGCCGGTGTGGTGATTAGCAAAATCCAGGTAACGATTGTTGTCTACATCCCAGAGGTACGGACCATCGCCACGCTTCATAGTCAGTGGGTAGGGAGGGTAGAAGTACGCACCCTTAGCTACTCCGCCTGGCGTTGCTTCAGGATAGGCCTTGAAGTGCTGCAAAGAGTTGGGGTTTCTAGTGAAATAACGTGCCTCTATGTCGTTGCGGGGATTAATACTCATGCAAATATTACTATAGCAGTAGATTCAATTTTAGTTTGGCGGACCGTAGTAGAGATTATATTCCAGCGGGATCAGTTGACAGGATAGGCTATGTTCTTTCTTACGGTCTCTTCATATCGGTCTTCTATAGGACTTGCCGATCGTAGAAGAATATCGACAGAATCCAGCAGTTGCTCCTGTGACGTAC
>CAZTZA010000062.1:1283-11234 GCA_964618015.1 uncultured Spirochaetaceae bacterium
GCGGATGTTGCTATCCAGGACGGTCTAATTGCTGCAGTCGATGATTTGAAAGCTGCGCAGGCAGAAGTCACTCTTTATGCATCCGGACGGGTAGTCTGTCCTGGTTTTATAGACATTCATGGCCACTCAGACGTCTCGCTATTCGAGGATCCTGGCGCTGAAAGTAAGGTTTATCAAGGAATAACAACCGATGTAGTAGGAAATTGTGGACAGTCTCCGTTTCCTTGCGGTCGTATAGAACCTGCCGACTTGCAGCGAGTGATTCCCATGACTCAGCCAGGCTCCCAGTTGGCTTACAATTGGATGGATTTGGACGGTTGGGCGCAGGCCTTGGAAGGTAATGGGATTAGCCTAAATGTGGTTCCACAGGTCGGCCATAGTGCTCTCCGACAGGCAGCTCATGCTGTCGAGAATCGGCCCGCTATCCCTGAAGAATTAGAGTACATGAAGCGATTAGTGGCCGAAGCGTTTGAGCAGGGAGCCGTGGCTTTAACTACGGCGCTTACTGGCCCGCCAGCGATGCATGCCTCGCCAGAGGAGATCGCAGAGTTAGCAGCGGAGGCTGGACGCTACGAGCACGCTTTCTACGCTTCCCATGCTCGACTCTTAGCAGGGTGGCATTTTAATGCAGTTGATGAGGCAATTGATTCGATGATTATCTCTTTAGATAAAAAATCTAGAAAAATTAATCTTTCAATAAAAGATGTTGAAATTGATGAAGAACAAAAAGTTCTTTCAAAGTACGGATCTAGTGACTCCGGCATCATGGCGGTAGCGCTGAAATGGTGGGAAGAATGGAGGAGGCTCGTTCGCGTGGTGTCGATATTCGCTACGACGTTTATCCCTATACCGCAGGCGCTGCTGGGGTTTCGAGCGTGATGCCCTTGTGGGCACAAGAGGGAGGTGTCGAAGCATTGTTGGCGAGGCTGAAGGACCCGTCTCACCGAAAGCGAATAGCAGAAGATCTTAGTCGTGGTTTTTGGGGGGGTATCCCATTGCCTTGGGACAAGTACATTATTTCAAAAGTGACAAAAAAATCTTTAATGCATTATGTAGGAATGAGTTGGGAGGAAATATCTGCTGACTGGGGCAAGAGCCCGGTAGACACGCTCATTGAGATTACGCAAGAAGACGTTTTTATGGAGGGCGTTTTACATGTCCGCTCGGAGGGTGACGTGCGCTATTTCTTGCAGCATCCACTCTCGATGATTGGTTCCGATGGGACTGCGATGGCTCCAGATGGCTTGTGGGGGAAAGTGAAGCCACATCCGCGTACCTACGGGTGCTATCCTCGTATTCTTGGCCGTTATGTACGTGAATATGGTTTGCTTTCGTTGGAGGAGGCGGTCAAGAAGATGACTAGTGACCCGGCCGATCGGCTTGGGATTTCCACTCGTGGGCAGGTGTCTCCGGGGAAGGCTGCGGATCTGGTAGTCTTTGATCCAGACACGGTATTGGATCGGGCGACATGGGAAGATCCTCACCGGTATCCGACCGGTATAACCGATGTTTTTGTCAACGGCGCGCGAGTAGTGGAGAACGGCGTTCATACTCAGGTTAGAGCTGGTCGTGTGTTGCGGCGAGGTCTTGCATAGCTGCGTCTTCTTGACCTGCAGCCGTTACTACGGTTCACTAGAGGGCGACATACGTTCCGCGCGCCGGTGTTTAGGGAAAATGGTGAGATTCCATTACGGTCCCGCCGCTGTAACCGGGGATGAAAGCCTGCACGGGGATGCCTTAGGCGTCTATCCACTGAGAATGATCTTGGGAAGGACTGGTTAGTAAATCGATCCGGGAGTCAGAAGACCTGTCGGTGTCGCGGCTGGCCGGGCCCTTCGGGTTAGGGGGTGCGCAGGTGACACGTGACCGTATTGCTACTTACGGGTGCGTTAGGCCTCTGCTTCCGTAAAGTCCTTGGTGCCTGATAGGGAGAAGGTGCCGAAATGGTCCGAAGAATTTTTACTTTGCTGGTAATGGCTTTGATAGCAGTCATTCCTGACGTAGTGACGGCATTTCCAGTTTCAGTGGTAGATGATAGATGTCAAAAGATCTTGGTGGAAGCGCCGCCCCATCGGATCTTAGTGCTATTGCCATTTTATGCCGAAATTCTGCTTAAGCTGGATGCCGGTGATCGTATTGTAGGAATTACGGATTTTCCAGAAGATCTCCCAGGATTATACGGCATTCCATCGGTAGGTCCGGCTCACTCTCCTAGTCGAGAACAGATTGTGGCTTTACGGCCGGATATAGTGTTTGGTGCCACAGATTGGGATGGTTTGAGGGGATCGCTGGAGTCAGTAGGGATCAAGGTTTTGACTGTTGGTTGCTTTGGGGGCGTCCCGGACTTAGGAAGCATCACCGGTCCAGCAGACGTCTTTAGGGTTATAGAAGCGGTCTCAATCGTTAACCCAGGATCAAATGGTGCTGAGATTGTCAAAAGGATCCGTGAGGATCTTGCTACGGTAGCAAGGGTGGTTAAGAATGCTGAACGACGCTCCGTCGCAGTGGTTTACCCTGACGTATCTGGGGTGTCGGCTCCTACCGTAGCGGGACGTGGTACTCCAGAATACACGGGAATGAAGGCAGCTGGAGGAATGCCTGTCTTTGATCACGAAGGGTACATGCAGATCAGCTTCGAGGAGCTCGTACGCGCTGATCCGGAGTTCTTGATTGTTGATCCGGCTCGATTAGCCGAGGTTACTGAGGACCTGCGCTTGGCTGATATGCGAGCGGTTCGTGAACAACGTGTGTGTGGCATTAAGGCGTCCGGCTGGACTTCTACCTCAGTGGCAGCGAGCGTTCTGGAGCTGGCTACTATTCTCCATCCCGTCCTTTTCAATTCGGAGTTCCTGAAGTGCAAGGTGCTTGGGTGAGATCGATTCGCTTTCGTCGACCGCTCTTAATTGTACTTGGTATCGTTGTTGTGATTTCTATTAGCGTAGGCGTGTCCGTGGGTGCAGTAGATGTTCCTCTGCGAACAGCGGCTCGGATCATTGGTGGAGCTCTGTGGCCCACTAAGGGATCGGTATCGGAAGGATCTTTTTCCACAATACTGCTGAGCTTCCGTCTACCTAGGGTCATCGCAGCGGCAGCCGTGGGAACGGTGCGCGCTGTTTGTGGCACAGTTATGCAGGGTGTCTTCCGCAATCCTTTGGCCGATCCTTACTTGCTGGGAATAGCCGGCGGGGCAACCGCCGGGGTAGCGCTGGCGATTTTTGTAGGATGGTCGCATGTTTCCCTGATGTTGCCCGTCTCGGCGTTTATAGGGGGTATGCTATCGGTCGCTGTCGTTTATGGAATTTCTGTTGCTGGACCCACGCGGGCTATGGATAATCTGGTACTAATTCTCGCGGGAGTAGCTCTGTCTGCGCTTTTTGGCGCAGTCACATCAATGCTCTTATACCTTTCTGGAGAGCGTGAACGCAGCGGAATTGTCTTTTGGGTAATGGGAGGGTTATCTAACGCGGATTGGTCTGCTGTCAGATTACTAGTGCCTGTTGCGTTGCTCGGTGTCGTGTTATTTCGACTATTCGCAAGGGATCTAAATGTCCTTTCCCTTGGGGACGAACAGGCGTTGCACCTAGGGATTGTGCCTGCTAACTGTAAGCGACTACTGTTGGCCGTCTGTACTCTGATGACAGCTGTTGCCGTCTCCCAGTCAGGTACAATCGGATTTGTCGGGCTTGTTGTCCCTCATGCTGCCAGATTGGTAATTGGTCCTGACCATAGGTGGCTAATACTGGCTTCAGCTTTGGCTGGCGCTAGTTTTCTTGTCTTTTCAGATACGGTAGCTAGGGTACTGATTGAACCGGCTGAGCTTCCGGTGGGGATCGTAACTGCCATTATCGGCGGGCCATTTTTTTTGTTTTTATTGCGCAAGAGGCTTGCGACTAGCCGACGTCGGGTTGGGAGATGATAGGTGGGGAGTACGAGGTGCAGCTAGATTTGCGTTGTATCAGCCATCGCTACGACATTGAGGAGGTTCTTTCTTTTGTCAGCCTTAGCATTCAAGGCGGTGAGGTGGTCGCACTTCTGGGCCCGAACGGATCGGGAAAGAGCACTCTATTGAATGCAGCGTCTCGTACCCTAAGACCTGTTGCGGGGACAGTATGTTTGGATGGTCGAGATATAGCTAGTCTGCCGGTAAATGAGGTGGCTCGGAAGCTAGGTGCTTTAGAGCCGGAGGTGAAAGCAGGATTTGATTTCACAGTGAAAGAGGTGGTGGAGCTAGGTCGGTTGCCTCACGTTAGGCGTTTTCAGGGTACTAGTGCACACGACGAAAGGGTGGTGCAACGCGTGCTTTTAGAGACTGGCGCGACTACGTTGTCTGACCGACAGATGAGCACCCTCTCGTCGGGTGAAAGACAGCGTGTCTGGTTGGCAATGGCATTGGCGCAGGAGCCGAAAGTGCTTCTTCTGGACGAGCCGACCGCGTTTCTGGATCTTCGTTTTCAAATTAGCATTATGGAAATTATTGTTGGGCTCGCAGATAAGGGTATGGCTGTTTTGATGGCTACCCATGATGTTTCGTTGGCGGCAGCATTTGCAAGGCGTTTAGTATTAATGAATAACGGTGCGATTGTTGCCGTTGGATCTCCTGCAGAAGTTCTAACTAAGGAGTACGTACGGAAGGTCTACGGAGATTCAGTGAGACTTCTGCATGAAATTGATGGGACTCCTGTGGCCGTGGCTCCTCGTTCGGTCTCTACGGTGCGTGCTCAATCCTAAGGTGTCGATAGCTTTGCGCAGTGATAGAAGCTTTGCTCGTTCTCTCTCTCCGAATTGCCAGATTGACGCTTAAGGGCCACTACGGCTCGTTTTTGATTGGTTCCGTGATTACTGCGTCGACTTCTATTTCTACTAAATGTTCGGGAAGCATTAGCCCAGATACTTCGGCCATAGTCATGGCAGGTCGTACTTTGCCGAGTAGTTTGGCATGGGAGCGGCCGATTGCGTCTGCTTGTGCGAGATCAGTTACCCAATAGCGAGCACGGACTACATCATTTAGCGACGAGCCCACGTTGCGCAGTGCATTATCAATTTTCTGTAGTATGTAAAGGGTCTGGGCCCCCGGATCTCCCACTGCCTGCGGAATTCCGTCGCTGTCAGTTGCGCTGGTGCCAGAGACGAATACCAGGTCACGGACTCTCAGGGCTCGAGAATAGCCGTAACGCTCTTCCCATGGGACTCCCGAAAAGGTGTGTTTTCTGGTCATGGCAAAGTGGCTCTCCTGGAGGTAACGATAGTCATGGTCTGCAATATTAGGCCGATGGGTGCGTGATCGTTTCGTGGATTCATGATTTCAGTATGGAGGGAGATCTATTAATGTGCACCCCATCTCTTTGCCATGAATATTGACTGGTGTGTCAAAATTTCCCTTACTGAGACTTATTGTTACGTCATGAGTCATAAATACCCTAATTTCTTGAGGAAATATGTTATCGACAATCGTATTTTTCTATAGGATAATTTTTAAATATAAAAATAATAAATATTTAAAAATGTTTTTTGATTAAATTTGTTTCTTGGCATGATATGTGCTTGATAGGCATATGTGAGGAATCACCTCAACAATAGGAGGAACGCCATGAGAAACTTGGTGCAGTATCGATCTAGGCAGCGTATTAACACTTTAGAGGGTTTGGACAATTTCTTTGACTCATTCCTTTCCGAACCAGTCTTTCGCGACCGCAGGCCTATAGTGGATGTTCGTGAGGAGGGTGACGGTTATCTGGTGCAGGCAGAACTTCCTGGTGGCATAGAGGGGGATCTGAAAGTCAGCGTTCACGATTGCGTTTTGACCATAGTAGCTAAGATTGGTGAAGATAAGGAGCACGAGGCTAATAGTTATTTGGTTAGAGAGCGTTGCTGGTCAGATTTTACTAGGAGTTTTGTACTCCCGTCTGATGCGGAAAATGACGGTATTACTGCTGAGTTTAAGCAAGGATTGTTAACATTACAGATTCCTAAAGCCGAATCGAGCAAGGCGCGCGATATAAAAATTAATGCAGCGTAGCTATAGTGTGACCTCGATTTGGTTATTGTTTACGGATTAGCATAGATTCGATGTATTGGTAGAACTTTGTTGATGATCTGCAAATATTATCCAAAAAATTTTTAAGGGAAACAAATGGCATTAGGTGAAGTAGTAGCGGAAGATAAGGGACAGGTAACAGGGATGCGGGTTCTGTCAACCGATGAGTCAGGGACCGAGATTGAAGTGAGTCTTTCTAGTGCGGGAACGATTTGCGGAGTTGCTTCAACGAGCATGTGGACTTACACGCAAGTTATCAGACCTGATGGTTCTATACGCGGATCAGGACGGGGGATTACAACTACTAGCGAAGGTGACGTGATCCACCTTATTGGGAATGGTTCAGGAAAGGCCGCTGCTCCTGGGGAAACAACAGAATTCAGGGTCTTTATTCAGCCGTACAGTGCATCTCAGAAATATTGCGAATTCAACACCATCGGTTGGGTTGGTGAATTCGCGGTAGCTGGAGATGGCACCACTGTAGGCACGTTCTGGGCATGGAAGTAGATGAGCCTATAGTGGGCATCAAGTATAGCGTTGCGTGCCGGTTCGTCATTTAGAACCTCAGAAAGCCTCTGACCTCAACCGGCAGAGGCTTTCTGCTTGTGCGATTATAGGATCATTGTTGGCCTGCTTTAGGGAGGGTTGCAAACCATAGTCGCCCTATTTTGGGTTTACGATGAATGACAGGGCTATATGACATGGTTGGCTCTGGTAGGTTCAAGGAGGACGGGTCACGAATAGAAAGGGGTCTTCCGTTTCGCGTATTTAAGAGTCGAGTATTGAGCCGAGGTATGAGATGAGGTTCGCGGCATGACTGTCACGAATCTGGCGATTTCAGAATTTGATGTCAGCCTGATTCCGAATGGTAGCAAGAGCCGAACACGTATAGTTGTTGGGCAGTTACCCGACGGAAAGCCACTATCCTTTCCTGTATTGGTTGTTCGTGGTGCAAGAGCGGGAAAGACACTGTTGGCAACTGGTGCTATTCATGGCGACGAATTTGAGGGAGCTGTGGCGATTCAGGATGTGTTCGCCAAGCTAGATCCTTTTCGTATGCGAGGTAGCTTTATTGGTATTCCGGTCGTAAATGGCCCGGCATTCCTAGCTGGTGTCCGTACAGGTAGTCATGACAATCAGGACTTAGCACGAGTGTTTCCTGGCAGTATAGACGGATCGCCGACTGAGCAGTTAGCTCACGCGATAGGACGGCATTTTATCCCGATTGCCGACTTATATATTGACCTGCATTCCGCTGGTAACGCCTACCGGATTAAACCCTTTGCTGGGTATCAGCTTAGATCTGAATTTGTGAAAGTTCAGCGTGAAGCAGCTGTTGCGTTTGGCCTAGATTTAGTTTGGGGTACTGTAGGTCTTCCGGGTAGAAGTCTTTCTTCAGCTTGGGAAAAGGGGGTTCCTGCCATCTACGTTGAGTTGGCAGGAGAGGGGAGATGTCGGACACACAGTCGTTCTCTAGCTGTGCAGGGTCTCTGCAATCTACTAGCTTACCTCGACATTGTGGAGGGCAATTATTCGCACAAGCCTCCTGATTTTTCGATAGAAGACGGCAGCAATGGTTCCGGTCATCTACAGTTAGAAAATATCTCTCCCGTTTCCGGCCTGTTTGTGCCCGAAGTAGATGTTTGGGATCCGGTGACGGTTGGCAATCTACTAGGCGTAGTGCGGTTTGACGATGGTAGAGTCGGAGGCAAGGTGAAATCGGCGAAAACAGGGAGGGTACTACTAATTCGCACTTTTCCTCGTGTTGTTGCTGGCGACAGCGTTGCCTACGTCATTGATGTACATAACGATTAATGTTGGAGTATCGGCTGTAATGGTGGCGCTACGCTTTGATCTAGTGGCACTGGTATCCATTTTTTTAAGAGGGAAAGGACGAATTGAAGATCACTGAAATTAAACTTATTACTCTAGAACTTCCTGAGGATATCCGTACAGTTTGGCATGGACCTGGAGACGTTTATCCCGGCGGCCCTAAACGAATACCCCAGTTGGTTAGAGTCCCTGGTCTACATCGTATTCAATATCGTCACGGAATAAACAAAGACCGTGAGCCAATTATAACTGCTCCATCCAGGCGTACGGAACGATTTGTTGAGGTACGAACTGACGAGGGTATCACTGGCAGGGTAACCGCATCGACTATGGATGAGTATCAGGTTGACTTAGTTCGTTCTATGGCTCTTGGCGAGGATCCGCTATACCGCGAGCACCTTTATCAGATGTTTCACAAGGGTGCTCGTTGGCTGTATCAGACGCCAGGTTGGTTCGGAGACTTCGATAACTGTCTCTGGGACATTGCCGGCAAGGCTGCCGGACTGCCAGTGCATACATTAATCGGGAGGGTTCGTAATTCGATTCCTTGTTACTTGACTGGCGGGGATATGGACTTGCCCGGGTACCTTGAACATATCGAAGCGGCTAAATCGATTGGAATCGATGCCTACAAGTTCCATACTTACAAGGGCGGGAAAGCGGATGTTCCTATATTTTACGCAGTACGGGAGGCTGTAGGACCGATTTTTGATCTGATTAACGATCCGGTTTGTTCGTATAACCTACGTGAGGCAATCGAAATTGGTCGTACGATGGAGGAACTAGGATTTATCTGGCTTGAAGAGCCTTTTCATGAGCAAAAGATGCATCATTACCAGGAGTTATGTAGCGAGCTCGATATACCAGTAATGGCCAACGAGATGTTAATGCACGATCTTGGTATTTCTACACAGTGGTTAATGCACGGCGCAACGGACTTGTTACGAGCTAACGCCCGTCACGGCACGACACTAGTGCTGAAGATGGCCCATTTTGCTGAGATGTATGACACCTCGATCGAGATGAATGCCGCCGGAGGTCTCTATGGCCATATCCACGCAACGCTCGGATGCTGTATTGATAATACCACCTACTATGAATATTTAGGCGAGACCCCTGATCGGCTTCGAGTTGACGGAGAGGTCTGGGGAATGACGAATGCACCTTTAGTGGTCGACGGTAATCTTGAGCCCACCGATCTTCCTGGCTGGGGTGCTGAGTGGGACGAAGAACGGTTTCAGAATCTGGTTGTCGCTGAACGTTAAATTAGAAAATGGCAATTGTTTGGGTAGGATTCGCGCTGAACATGTAATGCAAGCGAATTACGGCTTTGATCTTGATTTCTTCGGACCTGAGCTGGTTCAACTCGGGGATTGACTATAGGGTAGCTTAAGATGCCAAAAATCGCATTGATCGGCGCAGGCAGCGTGGTTTTTGCCCAGAAACTTGTTAGTGACATCTTGCAGCGGAAAAGGATTGGGACGCCAGAATTCCGTCTTATGGACATCAATCCGGAACGTCTGAGGATTGCCGGAATTGCTGCTGAAAAGACTGCATTTGCCCTGGGTTCTAAGGCCACAGTTCGGACTACAGACGACCAACGAGAGGCAATTCGTGACGCGAATTACGTTATTTGCTGTGTGCAGGTTGGCGATACGGAGACTATCCGGCAAGACTTCGATATCCCGGCTCGCTATGGGCTACGGCAGACTATAGCGGATACTCTTGGAATCGGCGGCATTTTTCGAGCCCTCCGCACATATCCAGTGATGATGGAACTAGCTGAGAATATTGCAACAGTTGGGGCTCCGCGCTGCATGTTAATAAATTACACTAACCCTATGGCTATGAATATGTTGTCCGTACTTAGGAAGAGTGATATTCCTGCGGTTGGCCTCTGCCATAGTGTACAAGGAAGTTCTGCAAAGTTAGCCGGAATCGCCGGCGTGCCCATAGAGCACGTACGTTTCCGTTGTGCTGGTATCAATCACATGGCGTTCTTCATCGAGTTTCGCGGCAACGGTGAGGATTTGTATCCAATTTTTACTAAGTATTCTGATTCTACTATTATCTAACTCAGGTGT
>CAZTZA010000062.1:11244-11558 GCA_964618015.1 uncultured Spirochaetaceae bacterium
GACTAAGCGGCTGAAGGCTGACCCCCATGGGATCGGTCGTACTGTGCGGTTCGAGCTGTTCAAACGTACTGGTTATTTTGTTACCGAAAGCTCGGAACATCAGGCTGAATACACCCCATATTTCATTCATCATGGCGAACGTATGATTAGCCATTTTCGTGTTCCACTGGACGAATTGATGCGCCGGCGCAGCAACCAAGTTATGCAATGGGAGCGACAAAAGCATGATTTTTCGGATTCTGAATGGGAGCCGAAGATACAGCCTCTCAGTCATGAGTACGGTTCAGTTATCATCGAGGCGATTGAGGCCGACA
>CAZTZA010000063.1:0-2425 GCA_964618015.1 uncultured Spirochaetaceae bacterium
AGTCAGCGGACGTGGCATGGAGGGAGCGCCGGCATCAGCCTGTCCCATGTTTGCTGGCCACTCTAACAACGTAGGCCCGGGTCTTCCTGCTGATGCAGCCGTGAAAGCTGTATCAATTGTGCTTCCTGGGTCGCAGTGCTCTGTTATTTCCAGTGTGGAATTTGATATAGAGGAGAACAATGATTCTTGATCACAACGCTGTGCAATATCTATGCGACTGGTGCGTGGCATCCTTTCGCATAGACAAACAACCGGCATGCGTTCGAAGAATGCATTAACTGCTCCGCCAACCAGGTTGCCGGCGCCCGGTCCTTTGATGCCAATGGCCAGGCCGGCGCCCCCGCGGAAGTAACCATAATAAGCGGCGGTTATAGCTGCGCTAGACTCGTGTCCCATAAGCACGAGATCAAGCCCAACCTGTCTTCCGGCATCCATCAGATCCATCAGCGCTCCTGAACCTGGCAGGCCAAAGTAGAGCGCTAAACCTTCCTGACGGGCGCGGTTAGCTATTCGTTGGGCAATTGTCATAATTTACCACTCTTAATACTACGTGATGATGTCCTTCCGACAGTAAAGCGCTGCAGAAACCGAAAGCAATAGGGTAGTGCCAAGCAGAAAGTAGGAAAGTCGTCCCAACGAAAAACCGTAGTCAGGATCCAGGACAGCGGAGTTCACGAATTGGTAGGGACTGATATAGCCGAGCGGTTTCGCTACTTCAGTAGTCTTTGAAATAGCGTTCACGAAGAAGCTGGATAGCGTGATTCCCGCCGCCATCCCAGTCATGGTGCGCCCGCGACGCATTGCAGCAGAAAGCAGCAGGCCCAGTGAAGCCAGCAGAACGGTGAGTAGCAGCACGTAAGTGTGGTAAATAACCATAGCCCGTAAGTCTACGGGGTCGGGACTCAAGATATTAATAACAGCAATCGAAGTAGAGGTTATCATTACGTTAAAGCCGAGAACGTAGATTCCTGCAGCGGCTGCCTTGCCTATCCAAATTTGCATACGTGATAGAGGCTGCGCCAACAAGAAATCGGCAGTGCTATCCCGCTCTTCCTTCAGCAGTAAATTGGCCGCCAGTGAGGTCGCAAAGATCCCGCCTAGAATCGTAATAATTATACCACTTTCAATTACGTGGAAACCGAGTGGCTGAGTGATCATTAATGGGTTATTTCCCAAGCCGAATGCTTTCAAAAGAGCCTCGGGGTAGGTTGCTAATATGCTGGCCATAGCTTCACCCCATTCTCCAATCGATGGTATGAATGCTGATTGGAGCAAGACTATGGCTGTCACGGTAATGGTCCAGGAGATCGCTTGTCCGAGATTGCGGCGTAGCTCGTGCTTGAATAGGTGGTAGACGGGACTCATACGGTCTCTCCGTCGTCTTGACTGCCATAATAGTGGAGGAATACTTCATCTAAGGTGGGACTTTCGATTGTAAGGTCAACCAACGGTTGCTTTGATAGGGCAGCGAGGAGTGAACGTAGCGAACCGGTGAAACTGAACCGTATCTCTTCTCCTTTGAGTTCCACGTTCGACAATCCATCAAGTAAGATTTGTTGTCGGCCTACCGGCTTGTCGAATATGGCGCGCACCTGTTTCAGATGCCGTTGTCGGAGTTCTTCAATCTCGGCAACCTCCACGGCCTTACCGTTGCGAACAATTGCCACCCTACGGCACATGCGTTGAACATCATCTAGTACATGTGATGAAAATAGGATCGTGGAACCTTGTTCGTTCTCTCTGCGCAACAGCTCGAAAAAGACTCCTTGTATTAAAGGGTCAAGACCTGCAGTGGGCTCGTCCAATACCAATAGTTCAGGGTGGTGTTGTAATGCCAGCACGATGGCAAGTTTCTTGCGATTGCCAGTAGACAGTTCATCTGCATTACGGGTTAGATCCAGGTCAAGTTGATTAGCTATCTCATGCCCCCTTAATGTACTAACACCATGGATTCGGCTGGATAGCCGTAGGATTGAATCGCCGGCCATCCTATTGTAGAAGCCTGGTTCTGCAGGGACATAGCCTAGTCGACGACGGATTGCGATGCCGTCGATGACGCTGTCTAACCCGAATACTGTTGCCGTTCCCCGGGTTGGGCGCAGAAGTCCGAGCAATGTTCGGATTGTCGTAGACTTGCCAGCACCGTTTGGTCCGATGAAACCAAAAAACTCTCCTGAATCTACGTGTAAGGATAGTCCTTCAATACCACGTGTGCGGCCGTAAAATTTAGTTAGGTCTTGAGTATCGATCACGTTGCTTGCGCGAATCTAATGCGAATGAATAAGCCATTTCAACGTTCGCAAACCTATATAGGGAAAATTCTTGGCACGTGCCCGGCTTATAGGCCGGACACTGATGTCCGAGCTCAAGAAAATAATCGAACCCTATTCTTCAATTATAGCATGCCTGCATGGCTGTAGACTGG
>CAZTZA010000063.1:2435-5744 GCA_964618015.1 uncultured Spirochaetaceae bacterium
GACCTGTATACGCGCCAGGCCGATACTACGATCGCGTCTGCGCTTACGGAGCATTCTTTCGTAAGGGATTACTGGTGAGTGCATAAAGATCTCCCCGCCTCTCGTTATCATCGAGGAGGTGGTTCAGGAGTTGTTGACGGTATTTTGTGAATCGTGTCCGGAGGTGTTTGGCGTAGGTGAGACCGTTCCAAGATCGACAAGCTAATCATCGCTACCGCGCCGATCACGGGGGCTATAATTGTCCACTGGAGAGCTACGTTAAGCGACCACGCGTCAGCGATCAGTCCGGTAACCGAAGCGCCTATGCCAGCCGGCAGTCCGCCTACGCCGATAACCAGGCCGGCTGCTAAGCCAGTAGCGTGTGGCCAACGTTCCTGAGCCATTACAATGGTGACTGGGAGAGTGGATCCTAGTGCAACGCCCAATATCGCTAAAGCTATGAACTGAACAGTGGCCGGACCGTTTATAAATAAAAAATGAGCTGGAATAATCAGGAGAGCTGCAATTAGGGTCGTACGAGTACGGCCAATTTGGTCTGACAGACGTCCACCGGACAGGCTGCCGACGCCTACGCAGGCCATCATCAATACTAATGGCCAAGCTGACGACCTCAAGCTCTGAGCAGTCCAGGTGGGTAGGAAGCTTGCTATTGAAAGGTGTAACCAGCTCCGAGCCATCGCGAAAAGAACGATCAGTATCACTGGCAGAATGTGATATGAACTACGGCTGTCCTTCGGCGGAGACGTCTTCGGAGGATGGTTCGTGTTGGGAGGCTTCAAGCCGCCCGATAGAGTCTTTTCTCGGGATGTACGGTAGGCGAACAGGCGCCAGATGAGCAGTGCAGAACTCAGACCAATAACCGCAGCAGTTCCGGTTCCCGGTAGGCCGAACAAGCGGAGTGCTATTACGATGATCGCTGGACTTAACGCAGAACCTAAGTTGCCGCCCACAGAGAAAAACGACATAGCCGCGCCGCGTCGCTGTCGTCCATCTCTTGTGACGGAAACGCTCGCAACACTCATCGACCCAGCTGGATGAAACGCGGCGCTACCGATACCTCCTAATCCAGCTAATGCTAGCACCGCGCCGAAGGAGCCAGCCAAGCCGATGCACCCCATGAACAAGCCCGACCACGCAATACTTAGCGCGATAATCCGCTCTGGTCCCCACCGCTGGGCAACGATTCCTAGTAGAGGCTGCAGTAGGCTGCTGCACATCGAATGGGTGAGAGCGATCAGTCCTACTTGTGTGAACGAAAGGCCTAACAGGGGCATCAATAGGGGGTAGGTGACTGGCAAAAAGTTGCCGGTTAACTCTAGCAGTAGGTGCCCAACCGAACCGAGTGTTACTGCTCGGCGATTCATTATGGTTGACTCTTTAAAGCGGCTGAACAGTTGCTAATTGAGTTGAGCGTCAATTTAGGGGCATCAGAGGCTCAATTCTCTGCACGAGCTGCAGGGCGATACCCCATGGATCGCGGAGGAAAATTAGCGTATCACCCGTGCCGGTAGTACGCGGCTCTCCCAGGAGCTTTGCTCCAGCAATGATCAGGCGGTCGGCCTCTTGGATCGCCTCGGCGGTATAGAAGGCAAGGTGCAGCACCATCGGATCCTGTGCTGAATAGTCTGGCAGTAATGCGTCTTCAAAGCGGTAGAGCTCTAGTACTGTTTCACCGTCACTATCCGCCAGGAAAACGGTGTAGGTCGGCGGCCCGCTCTGTCGGACTATCTGCATGTCTAGGTTAGAGACATACCACTCGGCAGTTGCGATTGGATCAGTAATGTTCAGTGCGATGTGTTCGATCTTCATAGCTTTAATCCTGTAAGGTTAAGTCTACAGAACCGATGTCACTGACGGATACCGGTGACCTGAGATTACTGAAGGTAGCATGCTATGCTAAATACCACCGTTGGATGACTAAGCAACGCGTAGCTGTTCTTGGGGCGAGTCCAAAGTCGGACCGGGCCTCCAATAAATCTATAAATATATTATTAGAAAAAGGTTATGATGTCATTCCAGTGCATCCTGCACACGATGTAATCGCAGGGATGCCCGTCACTAAGGAACTATCGGCAATTGACGGCCAGGTCGACACGCTGACCATTTACGTAGGGCCACGTCGTAGCGAGGAGCTTCTTGACCAGATTATTGCCCTTTCCCCAGTCCGAGTGATTTTGAATCCGGGGGCAGAGTCTAATCTGGTCGAGAGTCGACTGAATGAAAATGGAATACTGGTGATTCGAGCTTGTACTTTAATGATGCTTAAAAGTGGTCGTTTCGGTGGATAGCTACTAGAGTGCACGATCTGTATTCTGCATTGTTATACGAGGGCCCCTCTGATTGGGCTATGCTGATACTGTAGCGTAGAGCCGGTTGCGGACGAGTAACAGTCAATGGTGACCATATTTTCAGGCTACGAGGGCGATATAGTATTACGATAGAAAAGAATTTATCGGTAGCTGCAGGCGCTGCATGATTGTTCCTGAACAAAATCTTAACGAGGTAGATTGTCCGATGAGCGATTTTACAACACGTCCCGAGATCATGGGACGTCACTACGCAGTCACTTCCGGCCACTACTTGGCTACGGCAGCAGGTGCACATGTCATGGAAGGAGGCGGCAACGCCATCGATGCAGCGGCTGCCATGTGCGTATGTCTGAACTTGCTGGAGCCGTATTCTAACGGCATCGGCGGGGAGGCACCGACCCTTATTTACTCCGCCGCAGAAGGAAAGCCGTTTGCAGTCAGTGGTGTAGGATGTACGCCTGCGGCGCTCACCATCGATTACTGTCGGGAGCACGGTATTGACTCAATTCCAGGTGACGGTTATTTGCCAGCCTGTGTTCCTGCAACGGTTGGTACTTGGGCGTGTGCGGTTACGAGATTTGGTCGATTGCGCTTTGCCGACGTGTTGGCTCCAGCAATTGAACTAGCAGAAAATGGCTTTCCCGTGTACCCGGAATTTAGTCGCAGGACAGAAGATCGATCAGCCCTTTTTGTAGATAGGTATCCATCCACGGCTGCAATTTATTGCCCGGGCGGCCGCATTCCGCAGACCGGCGAGCTTTTCCGTAATCCCGATTTCGCAGAGACTCTACGAGTTATGGTCGCTGCAGAGGAGGCCTCAACGGGAGGGCGTGAATCTGGTATTGAAGCAGCGCGGAAAGCTTTTTATTCAGGCTCAATTGCGGAGAAGGTTGTTCGTTTTATCGAGACGCCGTTACTCGACGATAGTGGTGAGGAACATGCTGGTTTATTGAACGCGGAAGATCTGTCTTATTGGCAAGCAACGGCGGAAGATCCATGT
>CAZTZA010000063.1:5754-9770 GCA_964618015.1 uncultured Spirochaetaceae bacterium
ATGGACACAGGGCCCAGTATTTTTGCAACAGCTCAAATTGCTTGATGGATTTGACTTGTCGAGAATGGGTCATAATTCGGCCGAGTACCTGCACGCTATCATTGAATGTGCCAAGCTTGCTTTTGCCGACCGTGAGGCTTATTACGGCGACCCAGATTACGATTCGGTTCCTCTAGATCGTCTCCTTTCTTCGGGTTACGCTGAGGAACGACGCCGATTGATTGGAGAGACGGCATCTTCTGAGCTTAAGGCAGGGCCTCTTGGAGCGGAGCATCTATCGCTATCGGATGTATTGTCTGATAATCGTTCTGCACTCGGCATTGCAGGCCGACGGGCTGCTGCGGGAGCTGGCCACGCGCACATGGGCGATACTACTCACTGCGACGTGATTGATTCTGAAGGCAATATGGTTGCTTGTACGCCGTCGGGCGGTTGGATTGGATCTTCCCCAGTGATACCTGGTCTAGGGTTTGCCCTCGGCACGCGTGCACAAATGTTTTATTTGAATCCGGACCGAGCTAACGCTGTTGCAGGTCATAAGCGGCCGCGAGCTACGTTAACGCCTAGTTTAGTTACTCGTGATGGTCAACCGGAGCTTGTGTTTGGCACTCCTGGTGGCGATGGGCAGGACCAGTGGACGCTTCAGGCATTTCTGAATCATGAGGTGTTCGGCATGCCGTTGCAGCAGGCACTGGAGGCTCCTACGGTATACTCCACTCACTTCCCGTCGTCATTCTATCCACGCCGTTCTTTTGTTAAGAGGGTCTTGGCTGAGAGCCGAATTGCTAGTGCAGTAATAGATGAGTTGAGTCGGCGTGGGCACGATGTGCAAGTGTCTGGTTCATGGGAACATGGCAAGCCGATGGCTTTACGAATCGATCGAGATAGTGGAGTCATTCGTGGAGGGGTGTCCCCACGGAACGTGATCGGCTACGCACTTGGCTGGTAGATAATTAATAAATGATCAGCCCCGGCTGGAGGCAGCGATTTTCTGCACTGCGTCATCGGGACTTCCGTTACCTGTGGCTTGGGAATTCTCTTGTCATGGCTGGAACCAATGCTACCGTCATTGCCTCCGGTTACCTAGCTTATGAGTTAACCAACTCAGCATTCATTTTGGGCTTGGTCGGAATGGGATTTGCGCTGCCTATGTTGACTTTGTCTCTATTGGGCGGTGCGTTATCTGATCGGATGCCCCGCAGGCGGATTATTCAAGTCGGGCAGGGATTAATTTCGGTTGGCATTGCAGTAGTGATTATAGCGATTGCTTTTGACGTGATTGGGTGGGTTCATTTGTTGATCGCATCCGTAGTTCAAGGAGTGGCAGTCGCATTTGTAGTTCCAGCTCGACAATCTCTAATTGTCGATATAGTAGGTGAAGACGTTGTTGGAAATGCTGTGGCTTTGGTGTCTGTTTCTTTCAGTGTTACTACCCTGTTATCGCCCGCGATTGCAGGGCTGTTGTACGCTAGTATCGGGCCGCTCGGTGTCTACGTCACGGTGTTCATTTTTCTTTTTTTAGCCGTGGTTTGTACCACGTTAGTGCAGTATGACGACGGTCTTCGGGCTCAGCCCAAGGAGAGGCGTTCATTCCTTAGCGAAATTGGTGCGGGCCTACGTTACGCGCGAAACGACGAATTGGTCGTTGCACTAATGGTGGTAGCGTTGGCGTTTACTGTACTGGCAATGCCCTATCGCTTTTTACTACCAGTGCTAGTGGTGGACGTGTACGAGCTCGGGCCTCGTGCGCTGGGTTTACTGTCCAGCATGATGGGCTTGGGTGCAATCCTCGGTGCGTCTCATGTAGCGCTATCCGGAAATCGATGGCGCGGTGCGCTGCTGATAGCTGGAGGGGTCGTATCAGCATCCGGGTTACTGATAATCGGTGTTGTGCCGGCGATTGCTATGGCGGTCGCGATGAGTCTTTTGATCGGGTACGGAGATGCATTGAGGAGGACGCTTAATCAGGCGCTTCTGTTGGAGGTGGCTGAGCCCGAGTACCGCGGCAGGGTAATTAGCATCTATGCTATGAATTTTGGACTAACGCCAGCTGGCGCGCTGCCAGCCGGCGCTCTGGCCGAATGGTTAGGGGTGCGTGTAGCGGTGTTTATTCTGGGTATACTACTGATATCTCTTTCCGTTGCGATAGGGTTACGCAGGCCGAGGCTATTTCACTACCAGTAGAGATGGCTGCTGCAAATCTTAGGCGCTTTTTCGTCGTGTAAGTGCGGGCGGAAGTGGCCCAAATGAGTGCGGTAGGGGCGAGATAGCATAGACTGCCTCGTTTAAGGAGTTGCTAAGTGTGAACACTCTGGAGATACGTGCTTTGCCAAGGTCAAACACCAGCAGGTGGTTGCGATCGCCTACTAGAAGTCGGCCGTTTGAGCTGAGACAGAGCCCACGCACGAATCCGTCTGGGGCGGGTGCGGCCAGTGACAGCATAGAGGCAAGTGTCCCATCTGGCCGCAGTGAGCAGAGCGTTCCGGCACTAGAATTTAGCGTGAGGATAGTTCCATCAGAAAGAGTCAAGACGTTATGGAGGGGAACTTCTGTGCCAGTTGAGACGATGTTCAGTCGGCCTCGGCCATCTGCGCGTGCTATGCCTCCAATGAGGGCAGTACTGTTCAGGTCTGTCTCCACACGTCCAAGAGACACTAAGGGAGTGCCGTCGTTAGTGAAGCCAATGCCATTTGCATGTAACCGGTTGCTCTTCTGTATCTCGTAGCCCATCGGGTTACGGTAGTCGATCGATTTATTAAATCGTGCACCGTCGTTTTCCATAGAGGCAGCAGATCTAAGGTTGATTAAGTCGTTGAGTTGACCAGCAGGGTTGAAGATAGCTATTGCGTCGCTAGCCGTTGAACAGACCCATAGGCGATCATCATGGAAGGCTATGTCATGAACATTGCCACACCAAGGATGGCTTATTAATTGATCATGTCGCCACGCGTGATCAAAACGCAAAATTTCCGTGCCGTTGGCGATATAAAGGGAATTGCCGGCGACAGCCAGGCCGCGTCCACCCCTAATTCCGCCGCGGGGATTGGTCTCCCGGACGAGGTTTGGAGACGTTGGTACAGGGCATGCGCCTTGTAGGCCTTTTACGATGTCGACTACATAGAGGTAGCCCGAGGGGCTTCCCGTTCGGCTTCCGCGGCAGATTGTAGAGACTAAATAACGATTAAAGGTGTCACCTGCTTGCCTGGTCATAGTCATTATTTATTATATTAGAGCGTCTTTCGCCTGCGGTGTACGCGTCCCGCTCGCGGCAGACGAAAAAGAATAAACACAATCTACAATGGTATGGGTCGATGATTGAGGTATGTAACGTCACCAAACGCTATGGTGCTCACACGGCTGTTGATGATGTGAGTTTCCGCGTTGAAAGAGGAGAGGTCGTAGGGTTTCTCGGGCCTAATGGCGCAGGAAAGTCCACGACGATGAACATTATAACCGGTTACCTGTCGGCGACAGACGGAAAAGTTACTGTGGATGGAATAGATGTCCTGGAAGATCCTATTGCCGTTAAAGGCATGCTTGGTTACCTTCCAGAGCTTCCGCCGCTTTACGTCGAAATGACGGTACGCGACTATTTGCAATTCGTCTCTCGCGTTAAGCGTGTGCCGGCTTCTGAGCGTGATGCGATCGAAGTAATCATGAAGACGGTAGGGATTAACCATGTCGCTGATCGGATGATTCGTAATTTGTCCAAAGGCTATCGCCAGAGGGTTGGTTTAGGGCAAGCTTTAGTTGGCGACCCCAAGGCACTGATCTTGGATGAGCCGACAATTGGTTTAGACCCGCACCAGATTATCGAGATGCGAGACTTAGTCCGAGAGCTTGGAGAAAAACGCACGGTCATTCTTAGCTCTCATATCCTGCCAGAGGTCAGTGCGGTCTGTGAGCGTATTATTATCATCAGTAATGGAAAAATCGTAGCAAGCGATACTGCTGAAAATCTTGGAAAGTCACTTTCGGGTTCGAGTCGGCTATCACTACGAGTGAAGGGTGAAGCC
>CAZTZA010000063.1:9780-11483 GCA_964618015.1 uncultured Spirochaetaceae bacterium
AAGCTGTGCTCGACGGAGTTGAGGGCGTTCAGTCGGTAAAGATCACTAGTCAGGGGGTTGCCGCGGGTATCGTTGATTTAGAGGTAGAGGCTGGTGAATCTGACCCTCGGGAAGCGATTTTCTTCGCGCTCTCAGACGCTAGACTACCGCTATTCGGTCTACGTTCATTGGATCTCACCCTCGAGCAGATCTTTCTGCAACTCACTGAAGACAACGAGCAGGAGGCCCGCTGATGGTTGCTATCTGGGGGCGTGAGTTCCGCGCTTATTTCCAATCGCCGTTTGGCTACATTTCTATGGGGCTGTTCCTAGTGCTGTTTGGCATCTCTTTCACTTTTAACATCGCCTTTACTCGTAGCCCGCTGTACGGAGGGGTTCTTGACCAGATGCGCTTCATGTTGATTTTCGTGATTCCTGTTTTAACTATGCGATTATTCACCGAGGAACAGCGGCTGCGTACTGATCAGCTTTTGTTAACGGTTCCACTTCAACTTTCAGATATCGTAATTGGTAAGTTTATCGCAGCTCTTTCGGTTCTCGCAGTAATGTTATTCATTACCGTTGCTTACCCGATCGTGTTGTCTTTCTTTGGCTCACTACCGGTTGGTGAGATAGTGACTGCATATATCGGATTCTTTCTGTTGGCTGCAGCGTTTGTAGCGGTTGGTTGTTTTATTTCCTCGACCACCGAGAGCTTAGTGGTAGCGGCAATTGTCACCTTTGTTACCCTTTTTCTAATGTGGGTCATGCCTAGTCTTCAACGACTGATCCCTGCGGACCAGTCTGCTGGTATAATATTCACTGGTGTGCTTGGTGCTGGAGTAGCAGGGCTAACGTTCTTGGCAACTCGTAATGTGATTATTGCTGCTGGAGTGACATTGATAGCCGCAGCAGGAGTAGTGGTGATCGTTGTGGTCGACATCACATTTTTCGACACCTTCATCAATCGATTTTTAGTTTGGTTTTCTCCTGTGGATCGCTTTAATACCTTTTCCCGTGGTCTCTTGAGCCTGAGCCCTATCATCTATTACGTCACCTTCAGCGCTTTCTTTCTTCTTCTGACGTTGCGTATGGTAGACAAGCGGCGCTGGGCCTAAGGAGAAAGCGATGGCACTTAAGGATCTATTGTCGTTCGACTTTAACCAGCAGAAGAAAGTTCGTTATGGTGGCTACGCTACTTTAACGTCGCTTATCGCGGTGGCCGCGCTAGTGCTAGTAAATCTTGTTGTCGACCAGCTTGATGTAGAGATCGAGCTGACCGAAAGCGGAATTTATACCTTATCCGAGCAGTCTAAACAGGTGGCCGATGGTATTGAGGAGCCTGTGACTATTTATGGCATTTATTCACTGGGTAACGAAAATCCTGAGATCTACGACATTCTGAGTCTGTATGCTGAACGGTCACGTAATATCGTACTGAAGACCTTGGATCCGGAACGAAGGCCCACGCAGGCGGAGCGGTTTGATGATGAGGGCGGCCTACGCGGTGGAGACTTGGTGGTCGCTTCTGATGGGAAGCATCGTGTGATCAGCAGTTTTTCATATCAGCTTACGCAGAACACGCGATCAGGCGGTAGACGGAAAGTCGGGCTTGCTGTGGAGCAGCGAGTAACGTCGGCACTGATGATTGTTACCTCTGACGAGGACACGAAGATTTATTCGATCATTGGTCATCGTGAAAATAGTGCCACTACGCTGGGGCTT
>CAZTZA010000064.1:0-1394 GCA_964618015.1 uncultured Spirochaetaceae bacterium
AGTCCTTCCGCATGTACGCTATCTCTATGCTTATAAGGGACAACGCTGCGAGCGCTGGCAATATAAGAGCGAGCGAGAGCCTCTGCAGAATATTGGTATCCGGAACAAGACCTGGTCACATTTTCATCTGAAATCACATAATTGGAAAGATATACGACAGGGCGATCAGCAACTCTGCTACAATGAGATTGCTACCAAGCATAACTGGTGCTACATGCGCATAGACTTTGATCTATCTTCCATGAAATTCCTTGGATTTCGTTCCAACGAGCGAGATCTCGACGTAACTGACACCAAACCGATGACCCTGTCCGCTATGCCAAATCTGTGGTCGATGTTGAACGTGGCGTTCTGGGTAGAGAGCGATGCAGATGCCCGTGCGTTCTTCTATCTTGATCGAGTGGCGGTATCGACTTCATGAGACAGAGCCACACCGTAGCGTTGGAACTTGGCACCACGTGGGAAGGATCGTTTGCCACTGAACCATATGAAACGGCATGGGCAACTGAAGCCATCTTCTTTGTGCGTCTGATAGGAGGAGCACTACCACCCGATACACGCGCGCGGGTGCAAATTGCTCCTGAGGGCATCCACTGGGTGGACGAAGGAACCGATATGATCCTTCCTGCACGCCCAGATGCGATGACCTTTGTCCGTGTAACGCGGTTTGGAGGCTGGCTTCGTCTCGTTGGCGAGCTGCCCGATGGAGTGTCGCAACGCGTCATCGTTCACTTAGTACTTAAAGAATAATTCCGTTCGGTGATTCCATGTCCACTTTGACCGTGGTGAGTTCACGGTACGGCTATTCGAGTGCGCTATCCATATTCCGCTTGCGTTGAACGTCGTCTGGGCATTAGTCGACTTTAATGCCCAGAATGGAGTTACCACGCTTTGGCTCGGAACGCACACCAGGCTGAAGACGCCACCGGAGACTGTTAATTTTCAGGGAGGGGGCGCGCCAGAAATGCCAGGGATTCTGCTGTGTTGTGGGATGCCGCGTTATAGCATGCAACCGGACTGAACGCCGCTGACCTTGTCACGCGGCTTCTTGTCTGTGTGCATTCTCCCTCAAGACCAGATTGACGGTTTGTCGTCTTGGAAAAAAGAAGTGTGGAAATTGGCATCTATTGAGGTTCGTATCCGAATCGCAGTAGATCATCAGAAAAAAAGTCAAAGGAGCAGATTTTGTCTGATGTTCTCCAGCGTCCGATTACTTCAGGGTACACGGGAATACTTGTCAGCGAGAATCCTAAGTATTTTTCCAGACGCAAAATGGTCTGCTCGTTGTAGAGAATAAAATCTTCAAGGCGAATCTGGATCCAGCGAGCGGGCTTTGGTGTCGCGCGAACGATCTCGGCTTGGTATTTCCAACTAATTGCTCGGTTTAATTGTAT
>CAZTZA010000064.1:1404-10355 GCA_964618015.1 uncultured Spirochaetaceae bacterium
GTCGCGAGGATCTCGGATCCAGTAGATATAGCTGATTTCGGGGAACATCCGTACGATCCAGGGGAAGATTAGGGTAGTCTCTGGAAGTTTCCAGCCACGATGTTCTCTATTGCTGGTGAGCACCGAGCTCAGGTATGACTCCACGAGCCGAACAAATAACGGATCAATTGGCACGGAGTGCAGCGCTTCAAAATCCCAGTGAGCGCCACCATGATAGGTCACGTGTTTCGCCATTATGCGACACGCTTCGTACATCTCATCTGCCGGAACTAGATCACCCGATCTATTGAGCTGGTTACCCATGTAGACTCCGCTTTCACTCAAAGTGTGGGATATAGCGCGTGTACCGCCGTGCCCACGACGGATGATAGTCGTTAGGGACACTTTATATTCTCAAAGCCGAGTGATTCAGCCTGTAATTTTCCTATCTGTAAGTCCATATTCAAACGTGTCGTGCTGTATGTTCGTTAGTTCTGACGGAGCCGATAATCATCATTGCCCCACGCTGTCGGGCTATTGTTATAGGTTTGAATGTAGTGGAAATCGATTCCGTCAGGTAGTTCTTCCGCCGCATACTATCATTTTCTTGTTCATTTTAAACACATTCACTGTAAGTGACGCTCGTGTCTGATAAAATTTGATCAACTCTATAGACCCATCAGAGACATCAAGAACATTTTGGATCCTTGCCGGAGAGAAAGCTATTATATTATTTTCTTATAAGCAGATAGATGTATCGATACTCGCTGGAAAATTGTTTCTATAGATTTTGCAGTGTTCAGTTAGTTCTAATGGTCTATGCTTGCCTCCAGACCATTAGAACTAACTGAAAAAGAAAACGGAGTATGTATTGGAGATCAATAAAATCTATTCCTAGAAATATTTGTAGGATTCAAGAACGAGGAGATAACTCCGACGACAATGACTCAGACGTTGGCATAGATTTTTGTCTCGAGAGGATGTGGGATGTACAGTTAGCCTCTTCGATATAATTAATATGTTTTGGTACAATAAGAAGAGTTCCGATTAAACTATGTCCTAAATAATTTGTCATGACAGGGTGATTATAATTGATTTTTTTCCGGGAATTAGTAGCTATCCCTGATGATTTACGGTGTGGTATTCGGTTGAAGATATCTACTCTTTCTGAAAATCATGCAGATGATGCGTTCTGCCCAGCAGTACTATTGACGCACGCGAATGCTGGTCAGTGACGAGTCTATATTTGTTAGCGGTGACTCCGCTTACTTTCTATGCATCATGGGCTTTGCTTCGTCATCAGTCATCCACTGGCCCGATGGCGCTTTGGTTGCGGTTTGCTTTGGGTGCGGCATTTGCTCTGCCCGGATTGATTATTGCAGGGATGGTGGATAGCTGGTTTGGGTCTTCGTTCCGGCTTATTCCTTTGTTTTTTAGATTGACAGTGCTGGGCCACTTTGTACCGGCCTTTCTTTCAGTAGCGACGGCCTTCACCGTTGAATTTACTTCCGGTCTATTTAGTCATCTTGGTGAACATGATGACGGCGATCCGCTGCCTATCATGGCATCGGTGGCAGGCTTTGGATCTATCTTTCTTGTCGGAGAGTTTATAGGTGATAGATCGTACCCTGACCCTGTCAATATGCTGATTGTTCCGACGCTTCGGGTGTCAGTTTTTATGGGAATTGTCGTTGCTTGGCAGCGCAGATTCCATCCCTTTTTTGTAATAGCTATTGCAACGATTACCATACTCTATGGTGGTTTAGTTTCGTATCTATATGTTGTGGGATTTCAATCTCTATCGGGGGGTTTAACCGCTGCTGCTGCAGTACTTGCTTTATTCGGCCTTTTCCGTATACGGCACATGGTATGAAGCGTGGTTTTTTCGTACGTAGCGTAGCTTCGACAGTTGTTTTAGTGGCGGCGTCGATGATATTCGGCAACTGTTCCAGACAGGCATCTCATCTGGTCTTCATAGAAGATCCTCTCTGGGTTGCGCTTGGAGGAAATGCGCTTGCACAACGTTTTGATCAGGTTGGTGAACAGACCGGCAGACAGTTTGAAATTCGTCGGGCGCTCTCTTCGGATGCTCCAGTGCGTGAGCTGGAGGAACTACTATATAAACATAGTTATCGCGGAGTAGTACTTGGTCCACTTCTATCGATAGAAGTGGGGCGAATTGCGCCCATTTTTCCGGAGGTGGAATTTGTAGCATTACGTCTCATTGATAGGATGCTGGACCCGGAAGGGGTGTCGGAGTCCCAGTCGAGATCCTCCTCGATAGGGCAATACCCAAACTTGACAGAGATAAATTTTGCGCGTGCCAGTGGATTCCAGTATGCCGGAAAAGTTTTGTCGCTAATCGAGACGAGTGGGGTGATAGGTGTCATCAGCATTCAAGGCCGTGATGAGAGCTCGATTATTGGCTTCCAAAGAGGGTATGCGGCAGGAGGGGGGCGCGCGTCGTTCGATCATCGCCGTCTTATTTCTACAAATGATCGCGGAGAGGTTCGTAGGATCCTTCATGATTTCAGCAGCGCAGGGATTGGGACAGTTTTATTACAGACTGGTCCCTTAACGGCGTTCGGACTAGAAGTGATGCGCGGCGAGCGTATGCGTGGAATTGTGTCCAACTGGGGTTATGTCGGTCTTGAGAAAGGACGACCACTAGAGGATGTCGTGCTCTGTTCAGTTGACGATGATCTCATGTCTGGGCTTCTTGCTTTTTACCGCACTCTGGACCGCGGGGACGTATCAGCAGAAGTGGTTGGTCCGACGGTTTTACGTTGGGGCGGAGCGGTTCCAATGCCTCGTGGTGCGAATGCCTACGTTGACCGGCGACCAGGGCCTTGATAGTTTCGGGTTTACGATTCCCGGTGGTGTAATTGGTAGCACTCAAGATTCTGGCTCTTGTTGTGGGGGTTCAAATCCTCCCCGGGAAGTAACTCTTATGATGGCTAGTAATTTCTCTGCTGTGGTACAGATTGGTTATTGTTCGGTAAGTTCTCGGATAAATTACGGTTAGTGCTCTGGAATGGATGCAAGTACTTGAGTTACAGAACCTGTCACACACAATTTTGGTTCTGGATTTTCTGGAAGATCTCAGCGTGGCGATGATCTCATTTTCGGTCCTTCAACATTGGAAACGCGAGTACGGTAAGGGTAATTTCTATAGGTATTTGTGGGATTCGTATTCCGGATCCTTCATTAACTACTTTGCTTTCAGGAACGGCTAATGATGCGTAAGAGTCTCTATCTCGCCAATCCGTACGGGTTCTCATCTCAGCAGCGTGATGGTCCGCTGAAAGAGATATGCAAGGCACTCTCCGATGTGGGGGCTAACGTATGGGAACCGTTTGAGCGCAATAACCAAATCGATCGAACCCAGCATGGCTGGGCGTATCAAATTGGCCAGGCCGATATGCGTGATGTTCGCAGTGCGGACGGTCTCTTTGCAGTGGTGAACGGCTGCCCACCCGATGAGGGGGTGATGGTTGAACTAGGTTTAGCAATCGCTTGGAAAAAGCCAGTATTCTTATTTCGCGATGATTTTCGGCGCTGTACTGATAGTGATGCTTACCCTCTCAATCTGATGCTGTTCACTGGCCTACCTGAAGTAGGGTGGGGTGCCTACTGGTATCAGTCGGTGGAGGATATTGCGAATCCGGATAAGGCGTTGGCGCGCTGGTTAGAAAAACAGGAGTAAATTTCTGAACTTGTATCTGAAACCATTCCGAGCCTTTGCGTAAGGTTTTGGGTTCATTTTTGTAGACGGGGTTCGGATCACGAAGTGCTCCCAATAGGTTAGGGAAGAGGTTAATCATGTTAGGTGGTGCACCGTATAGGAATCTGTCTGTAGATGGAAATTTTCAGGACTCACGTGTCGCGACGGTCTTGACGCTGAATTCCCACTTTGAGCTCGATTCCTTTGCTAACCGCGAAGATTGGGATAGAAGAGCTACCTATTTACGTCAGAGGATTCTCTGTTGTAGTGGTCTTTGGCCGATACCAGAGAAACGGCCGCTGAATGAACGCATATTCGGAAGAATCGAATATGACGGATACTCCATTGAAAAGGTGTTCTTCGAAAGCAGGCCAGGTTTCTTTGTGACGGGGAATTTGTATCGACCTCTAACCGGAGTTGCTCCATTTCCTGCTGTTCTCTGTCCTCATGGACACTGGCCACACGGCAGACTTGAGGATTCCGAAGCGTGTTCGATTCCTGACCGGTGTTCCAATTTTGCACGTCAAGGCTACGTCACCTTTTCTTACGATATGGTGGGGTATCTGGATAGCTTCCAGGTACAACACTCATTCGGCTCTCGACGAGCACCGGATGGAGTTACAATTTTAGGGAGCGAGCTGGACGACACTCTTTGGGGGATCAACGCAACTGGAAATCAGCTATGGAACAGCATCCGTTCCTTGGATTTTTTACAAAGCCTTCCTGATGTCGACTGTGATCGTATTGGCTGCACCGGCGCTTCCGGAGGCGGGACACAGACGTTTCTGCTAACAGCAGTAGACGATCGGGTGAAGGCCGCAGCAATAGTCTGCATGGTATCACCCAATATGCAGGGAGGCTGTATCTGTGAGAATGCTCCCAATCTCAGGGTAGGGACCTCTAATATCGAGTTTGCCGCGATGGCAGCCCCGCGACCTTTAATTATCATCTCTGCGACAAACGATTTCACTCGCGAAGCACCGCAGTTTGCTTATCCAGCTATTCAGCAGGTGTATGCTCTGTTCTCTGCGACCGAAAAAGTAGAGTCCTTGCAGTTCGACACATCTCACAATTACAACAGGGATAGTCGAGAGGCGGTGTATGAGTGGTTTGCCAAATGGTTACTCAAAGTCAAGGACAGGCAAATCGTGCAGGAGCAACCTATATCCCGTGGGACAGAATGGATAAGAGACTCGCTTGTGTTCTATGGCACTGATTTTCCTCAGTCAGATATGAATGATCGGGTGTTGCGGGATTATCTCGTCTCTGAGGCAGCGAGTGCCATAGACAACCTGACACCAGGCGATGTCGAAAGCTTGGAGGAGTATCGTCATAGGCTGGGGCCACTCTTTGAACAATCGTTAATTGTCTCTATCCCGCCTGCTATCGATATTTCTGTTTCCTCAGAGAAGGTGATTTGTTCTGACGGGATTGACATGAGGGGTATGAGATTGTCCCGTCATCGTATTGGTGACAGCGTTTCGCTGGTAGAGCTGGTTCCGACTAAAACAGTTCCGAGTAGTAATGTCATGGTAGTCCACGGTGATGGCTTAAAGGTTCTTGTCGACATAGAGAGCGGTTATTGCTCTAGCCTTGTTAAGAAACTCGTTACCAGTGGAAGACGCGTACTAGCGGTGGAATGTTTTGCGACTGATGGCCGTGGTAATGAAGAAAATTTATTAAATAGAGAACTGGGGACACAGTTCTTTCAGACCTATAATAAGACTATAGCGATGGAACGTATCCAAGATGTCCTGACAGCGCTTGCATACTTGAGGCACGTTGCTGGTTCCGATCCGATTGACCTTTTGGGTTTAAAGGCAGCTGGGATTTGGTGCTTGATGGCAACAGCAGTAGATAGGAATATTTCAAATACAGTAATAGATATAGACGGTTTTGATCCGGACAGCAGCCAAGACTGGAACGAACGTATGTTTATCCCTCTCATTCGTCGTGCAGGAGGGATCGAAACAGCAGTAGGATTGGTCGCGCCGGAGAGACTCTTTCTCTACAATGTCAGCAACGATTTACTAGGAGATAGGCTATCAAAGTTCTATCGGGCGTCAGGGTCAAGCGAGCACCTTCAAATTCAACGAGATAGCCCAACGGATGAGGCGATCATTAGCTGGATTGGTGAACCTATGTGACTATAGTAGTGTAAGGGAAATCAAGATAGCTGATGTTCGATCGAGAATTCGTTATACATATTAAATAAATAGTTTAGCTTACTGTAGCTTAGTTGTTTTTGGGTGGATTATGAAATTAGAAGTTGATTTACAAGAAAAATTTTCCAGAGGTCAGTTGCTGCTACGGGGCATTTTTGGAACATTTTATATTTTATTGCCACATTGTGTTGTAGTGATTCCCTTGTCCTTGTTGTCCTTTATCGCGACGTTTCTTGCGTTCTGGGCGATATTGGTTACGGGCCGTTACCCGAGAGGTATTTTTAAACTCAATCTGGGTTATCTTGCTTGGATAATTAGATTAAATGCATCCTTGGGGAACTTAGTTGACGGTTATCCAAACTTCGGTTTTAGGGATAGTCATAATGTTCGGACACAATGTGTATTTCCGGAATCCGTTAGTCGAGGCTCGGTGTTGCTACGCGGTTTGCTGGGCTATATTATTTTTCTACCACAAGAAGTTGCCCTCTACTTCAGAAGTTTATGCACTTTTGTGCTGACGATCATGGCTTTTTTTGTCGTCTTGTTCACAGGAAAGTATCCCGAGCGTTGGCATTTATTTAACGTTGGCACTTTGCGCTGGCGGGCCCGTTTAACGACCTACCAAACATTTATGACAAGTAATTATCCGCCGTTTAGTGGAAAGGCGTAGCCAGCTGGGTGGAAACAAGAGAATGAGTACCACAAACGTTGAGGCCTTTATCGGCAGTCCGAAGTCGTTAGTATCAATAGGGCTTGCTGCGTCCCTAAATATTCTGGTCAGTGCTAAATGATGGTAATCCTAATTCGCTGAGAGTTGCCGTAACTATTCTCGAAAACTCATTCATTATCGTTCTCCTCGGCGGAGCGTGGTAGAATACCGGGGTGTCTCAATCTGAACTACTGAAACGGGCTGAGAGGATCTTTGTCGGTGGAACCATGGGCGAATTTCATTTGCCAGTGGACGTCTCTATGGTTTTTGTCTCTGGCCAAGGGAGCAAGCTATATGACGCTGATGGACGGGAGTATGTCGACTTGCTAAATGGTAGTGGGCCGCTGATCCTTGGCCACTGTCACCCGGCGGTGGTCGCTGCAGTCACTGAGCAACTCCAGCGCGGAACAACGTTTTTTGGACTCAACCAGCCAGTCATAGAACTCGGCGAGCGGATTCTCGATGCTGCGCCGTGCGGGGAAAAGATTCGTTTCGTAGGTAGTGGCTCGGATGCGGTATCGTTTGCTGTACGCATGGCACGTGCATTTACAGGAAGACGGCGCGTACTGAGATTCGAAGGTGGCTGGCACGGAGTCAGTGATTTCGCACTACATGGTGCGAAGCCGCCATATTTGAGCGACTATCCATACGTAAAGCCGGATGCTGCTGGTCTATCGGCTTCACTTGCCGATGATTTGTTGGTGTTGCCGTTCAACGATGTGTCTATGGCACAGGAAATGATTAGTCGATATGGTGAGGAACTGGCGGCAGTCTGCGTAGAGCCTTTGCAGCGCTGCATTAAGCCAAAAGAAGGGTTCTTGGAGGAACTTCGCAAACTCACTTCTGAACGCGGCATCATTCTAATTTTCGATGAAGTAGTGACAGGTTTCCGGATAGCCTGGGGAGGTGCCCAGGAGCGGTACGGAGTAGTGCCGGATTTAGCTACGTACGGTAAGACTATTTCAGGAGGTCATCCCAACGCAGCTATCTGCGGACGTGGAGACGTACTTGAGACAGTAAATCCATGGCGGAAAAGCGGAGATCCCCAACGCACTCTAGTCTCCGGCACCTTCAACGGCAATCCAGTTTCAGCAATAGCTGGAATAGCTACCTTGAAGGTATTGTCAGAGCCCGGCACATACGAGCGGCTGCACTCGATGGCTGATCGCATTCGTACAGAGGTCATAATTATGGGCCGTGAACTATCCATCCCGCTGCTGGTAGGTGGCGATGGACCAGTACTACAGGTGTTGTTTACAGAAGATCAGGACATTACGAGTTACGAGTCGATGCTTTACGCTGACAAGGATAAGGCATTTAAATTCGGCTGCGGGATGATAAAGCGTGGATTTTTCGTTAGCCCTTACGAGAAGATTTATCTCTCAACAGCACTTACCAATGACGACATCGACCATGCAATAGAGGCGATGCGTGAAGTGCTTATAGAGATCGCGAAAACTACATGAAGATGCAAGTTCCTTCGACACCTGATCCTCAATACCGCTGGATCCCGGGGAGTGACCCCCAGACGGAGACGGAGATTTACGAATTCTTTCATTCTGCTGAAATCGAGCAACTGAAGGAGCTAATGTGTGACATTGGCCGGCGTCTCTGGGAACGGCGGGAACCTGACGATCCGTGTAGGCGACAATATAGTGCTGTGCACTCCCACTCAGAATAGCAAGGGTTTTATGACGCCGGAAATGATGACCTTAGTAGATATGGAAGGTCGGCAAATTGCCGGTTCCCGACTCTGTACTAGTGAAATTCTTACTCATCTTGGCGTGATGAAGAGTCAACCGGATGCAATGGCGTGCTGCCATGCTCATCCACCGACGGCGACTGGTTTCGCCGTAGCAGGGTTGACGCCACAGCGGTTTTTAACCCCCGAAGCTGAAGTTTTTTTGGGCCAGATTGGGCTGTCAGAATATCGGACTCCAGGGAGTGCTGCGAATGGTAAGGAGGTTGGTCGGGTAGCTGCAGAACACGTGTGTGTTTTAATGCGGAATCATGGAGTGATGACCCGCGGTAACCACCTGGAACTTGCTTATTGGCGGATGGAAAACATCGAGACTATTTGTCGTACATACCTTGCTGGTCGGGCCATTTCTGGGCGCGATTCACTTCCCCAGATCAGTGGAGACGAGATGAAATACATTCTGAAGATCTACGAGCAGGTGTCTGCACAAGGGTAGTTTCGCTATCTCATTTCTATAGAGATCTTGTTGTCAATTTATATTTAGCAGACAAGTCTTTATTGACCATAATAAGTACATAATTCGTTGACTATACGTTTAAAGACTTTATATTCCACCAATCTCACGAAAGCGGTCAGATTAGTATAATTTTTCGCTGGTTTGTGGCTCAATAATCT
>CAZTZA010000064.1:10365-11263 GCA_964618015.1 uncultured Spirochaetaceae bacterium
GTACGGTCGATTTAGGTTAGGCTGATTATGGAAGGGTTAGTCCGTCATTCCCAGTGAAGTCTTTCGGAGGTTCTTCTTTCAGCCGGTGTTAATGTTTGTTGCTATTTCGATCGATTAATCGTTTTCTGCAAAAGTAATATCCGTGTACTTACGGGATCTTCGGAGTAAGGAATAATTCACTGATGAATAGGCAGTAAACCTTGAAGGTTGGGTGTTGCGTCCAACAATTCTTCTAAGGTGAGTGGAGCAAGAAGTCGGTCGTCTCTCAAGTCCTTAAGAGGCAGGAACGTTATTGCCAGTTTTTAAATTCTGGAACCAGGATTCTCAGTAAGCTCGGGCAAAAACCATTTCTTGGCCACCGGGTATGCCAGTGAAAGCACACGCGTGTCTTTGAGACTCGGTATTACTGTGGCCAGGCTGATTAGCTGCGCCTATAAAACAGCGAGGACTTACCTTTAACTCCTTAAGCAGAAGTTGAAATGCGGGGTTTTCTTCGGCGGAGGCTGCCATCGGAGCAATTGCAAAGCCAGATTCAGTTTCATCACGAAAATACTCTTCGAATGTCTTGGAGTTTGTTATTCGCTTGGTATGCCGCACTTGGAAAGACCGTGCTCGCTGAAGCATCCCTTCTTGGATCTCTCCCAATACCATGGCTATCTCGGAGACAAAGTGGGTACGTTCTATTGATCTTTTCTCTTTTGGGGGCTGGTCTCGGCGGGAAACTGATACCACTCCTGAGGATAGGTCGCGTGGTCCGATCTCAAGGCGTATCGGCACTCCTCTCTTGATATGATGCCAATTCTTCTCCCCACCGCGGAGGTCTCGATCGTCGATGGCTACTCGAATTAGCTCTTCAGCATAAAATTTACAATTCAACTCTTGCTTGAGCTTCTCGCAG
>CAZTZA010000065.1:0-10970 GCA_964618015.1 uncultured Spirochaetaceae bacterium
TGCCGGACCAACTTGCTCGTTTGGTGAGGGATCTTCCGCGTTCTTCTGCCGAGATTGCTAAGGTAGCAGTCACGCCGCGTTCTGGCCGCGAAATGGTTGATCTAATTGAGATTGCACAAAGTTTTGGAATGCCTGGGTTAACTGATCATGCCGAGCGCATTGTACTAGGCATGGGAAGGTTTGGGATCCCTACGCGTATTCTCGCCGCACATTTAGGTAATTTTCTTACCTTTTGTTCCCTCAAACAGCGCTCCGCTGCACCTGGCCATTTGGAGCCGAGTGCCATGACCGATCTCTATCGGTTTCATTCTATTCAAGCTTCCACTCGAGTGCTAGGTGTGATTGGCACACCCCTGGCTCATTCCCGTTCACCGCAGATTCATAATCTTGGTCTTGCAGAGGCTGGTCTTGATACCGTTTATGTGCCGATCGAGCTCGACGATTTGTCCGAAATACACCGTTTGGCTCGGTTACTTCCGATAGATGGCTGCTCGGTTACAATTCCACATAAGGCACATGCGGCTCGTTTATCTGACGCTAGTCCCATAGTGCAACGAATTGGCGCTTGCAATACATTGGTGCGCACTAATAGCGGTTGGCGTGGTGAAAATAGCGATGTGAAAGGATTTTTGGCGCCGCTTGATGAGATGCAGTTTAGGCCACGTCGCGCTACCGTAATTGGAGCCGGTGGTGCAGCAAGGGCAGTTTCTTTTGCATTGCGTTCTCTCAAGACTGAGCTTTTAATCCTTAATCGGACTGCTGAACATGCCAAGTGTCTATCAAGAGACTGCGGTGCGACAGCTGGTTCATTGGATGAAGAAGGTATCGCCCAGATTACTAATTTCAACGAGCTGATCGTCCAGACCACTAGCCTAGGTCTTCCAGACAACCCAGGTGATCCACTTGGTTCCTATCAATTCAGCGGTGAAGAGGTCGTCTATGACATAGTCTACGGTGAAAGTTTGACCCCGATTCTAACTCGCGCACGGAGGGCGGGATGTATCGTAATCGACGGAAGGAAAATGCTGGCTGCGCAAGCTTATAAGCAGTTTCAGTTGTTTACCGGCCAAGAATTTCCCGAGAGCGCTAAGTGTAAGATCGATCCTTCTACAGGAGCCGATACCACTGCCGAGCGCACTATCGGGTAAGACTCGATCTCATTGGGCGAATTATGATTATTGGGGTCACCGGAAAAATCGGCTCTGGTAAGAGCACCGTTACGAAGATGCTCGTGGATTTTGGATTCCGGATGATCAATGTCGATCAGTTAGGACACCAGGCACTTGTGAGTGAGCGTGAACGTATCGTTGGTGCCTTTGGTCCTGAAGTTGTCGACGATGATGGGCAAATTGACCGACGTCATTTGAGTGCCTTGATTTTCACTAATGTAGAGCAGAGACATCGTCTAGAGGAGATTGTTCATCCTGTGATGATTCGGCAAGTAGGGATGGCAATTGCTGAGAGCTCTAATCGAGTGGTGATAGACGCAGCGCTTCTCTTCCCGATGGAGTTATCTAAGTTATGCGAACAGGGTATATGGGTTCGAGCGCCCCATCTACTACGACTATTTAGGACCCTAATCATCGATGGCAAGCAACCGATCACTGTACTGAGAACAATGTGGGCTCAACACGGCCGAGCGCTCAAGCGTGCGCCCGCCGGCGTCGATACTATATGTGTCTCCTGTCGAAACGTATACAACGTAGCGGGACGTACACTGCTCCGGCGCCAGATCGAGGTTATTCTCGGGCTGTAGTTCGGCGGTTCATGGGTTTAGGGAGGGCGGATGGACACGCAAGCAGCTTATACACAACGGGTCCTCTGGGGGGTCGTTGCTGTGAGCTTACTCGTTATCGTTGTGTTAGCTGGTGGTCTTTACTTTCTCAGGCCACAAGGGAACGAGAGCCGGATTGTCGCTAATACGGTGGTTGAGCGAGCTGTATTTGACCCATTGGCTTACGTGCGGAACAACAGGGAGACACCCGGGTTAATTGAAACTCCACAGCCGGTTCATCAGATCGATCTCGTAGTCGGTGAAGAGGGATCGTCCGAAATAGTTCCTAAGGTACGACCAGGGGTGGACAAGGTGGTAGAGTCGCCTGCTGATTCGACATCTGGGGCTCAGACAGAGACGGAATTAATAGCATCTGTCGCAGCGATTCAGACCTCATTAATCGCAGATCGTTCGGCGAGTCAGGACCAATCGGGTGACTCCCGAGTTAGTGGAGTTCTTGAGGGCTTGGATCAGTATTGGATTCAGGTGGGCTCGTTTTCTTCCCAAGCACGAGCCGATGAACTGTTGAACTTTGTGGATAAACTTGGTTACGGCGGGCGGGTATCTATCTACAGTGCTGATGGCACTACGATGTATCGGGTGCGTGTTGGACCGTACGAATCCCGTAAAGAGGCGGGTTATGTACTTAGCAGGTTGCAAAACGAAAATGACTTGGACGGATGGATCGCGCGGTAAGCGATTAACTATATGCGTCAGAAGAAGATCTGATAGGATGCTCTGCGGAGCGATTGGCTTTGCTATAGGCTTAGTCAAATAAAGAATGACAGGTCATTGGGCCGTTGATGCAGCCTATCTCCCAGTGGTTCACGGGTATACCAGGGACTGTGGATAGTGCTTGAAGCGTGTCGAATGGTACATACTCTTGATCTTCGCGACCATCATCACTGCACTACATCTAATTCTGGTGTAATCCGGTTGACCGTTGAGCAGAAAGGCCCTTCTCAGGTTGTTGTAAGTGTGGGGAGAAGCTCTGCCAAACAGCAGATCAGGCAGCTACAACCAATTATAGTGTAACTAAAATTCATTTATAGAACATAGAACTGAGTGCCAAGTCTATAGACTATCTCGTTGTGTCTGAATAGTTTCTAATCAAGGATTATTTATACAACCCCTAGGCGATAATGATTAATATCTGATGTTATAGGTCCAGCCTATGTGGCGACATAGAGTAATATACTGGAGGCGATGCTCACGAGTGATAGGATTAGGATAAGCGGAGTCAGTCGACGGCTTTCACCCCAGAAAGCGAGGGGTTCTCCTGATTTAACTGTCAGGCGTAGGACCATTAGGATAAACGGCAATAGAACGAAAGTAAGGATAACGTTACCAACGGTCGGAGATAATAGTAGTGCTCGCAATAGTTCGTCGGATCCAGCAGCTATCAGGTCAGCGGCAGCGGCCACCGGCACTGAGGTCGCGACGGCAAGCCACAGAGTCTTGATCCATCGCAGGCGTGAAAGGTTAAATAAGAGCGTGCCAAAATAGGCGCAGATAAAAGGCAAGCTAGCCACTGGGTCAACTATCATTGTACCAACTATCACTATTGGTAGAATTGCAGCAGCAGCAGCAGATAAAGCACCAGAATCCAGCGATCGATTGCGCATGTGATCTTCATGGAAGCCCAATGGTATCGCGCTTATAGGCAAGCGCATTCTTATTTGTGCAAGGATCTTCACGGATACAATGATTATTAGTAACGATATCGCTCCTTTGAAGGCTATTGATAGAGCCGGCTGGAGACTCCACAACATGGGCATGTCACGTGTGACCATCACGGACGATAGCAGCAAAGTGGACAAGGTAAGAGCTGAAAAGGTTACCAAAGCAGCGAGTGGTATTATCCATAAGTATCGCAGCAGCTGGCGGCGGTAACGGCGCAATTGATGCGGCATCAGAATGGCGAGCGCAAGGGAGACCGAGAGAGCGACGGCTACCGTCATGACCACGGTAATCTCATTCAGCGTCAATCGAAATGATCCTATCCGTATATATAGGTAGTACTGTTCCCATCGATCTGCATCGTTAGTAATTGCTATCAGTTCACCAAGAGATTTGACGAAGTTGGTAAATTTGGCATTCCAGGTATCTATATGAAAGCTTTCGGTTATAACTGCAGCGTTTAGGTGTCTTCCAGAAAGTTCGATCGAAGGGTGGCCAGCAATTAGGTAGGGATCTATCAAAGAATGTCCAATAGGCATACCAATTCGGGCGATTTGAATCGCGGTTGAACGTGTCTCGAAAGCCAGATGGTTCTGGTCAAGTGCGGTTGCTACGGATTGGAGTAGCCAGAGCGGTGTCTGTACCTTGCGTCCACCTAGTTGTAATAAGATCAAATCCGGAATCGTAGGTAGGTTTAGGTATATTACTGCTTCAGGGTTTTGGAAAGACGAATTGTTCGCGCTATGTTTGTCGCCGAATATAGTTTTGCTTCCGGGAAGGTATTCGCCGCTTACGAAGAACACTCTGAGCGTTACTGGCAGTGGATTGCGCTTTGCCACCTCCAAGGTATGAAGGACGGCGGTGATCCCTGCAGATCCAAGTTGTCCCGACTTGTTTTCGGAAGGGTGATCAAGCGGGATTACTATGGCCAAGGTCCGTTTAGAGTGACCGGTGACTAGCGCTGAAATTACATTACCAGGGATCTCCTGCCCGGCGATCTGATGCGAAGTATAGGAAACTGCTAATTTACGTAGTCGCTCTTCGACATAACGTACCGTCGTATGCTCGTTTTCAGAAGTTGCGGATAGTGGCGCTATATGTTCAAGGATAGACAGATCCTTCGTGACAGTTGACATTTGGCTAAATGCACTCGGAGCCGTGATCAGCGTCGCGAAAAGGAAGACGGAGCGTAGTAGCGTAGATCGTATTTGCAAATTGGTGTGTTGGCGGCTATCTTGCATGTATATGGCTCTGCTCCGGGAGATCAGCGGGCGGCGTAGTTGCAAGCGATTTGATGGCCGCGTGGTGGAGTCTGGAAAACTCGACCAAGTCGTGGAGGCAGGTCGCTTGGCTCCATCGGCGAAGAATCGCCAAGAGTGGCGCTTTATAGTTGTTCGCCGGGCCGACTTGCGCGATAAGATCGCGGCTGCTGCCTTTCGAGAAGAAAATGTTAGTACGGCACCCGTGATAATTGCTGCGTGCACCACAAACATTGATTACATGATGCCTAACGGACAGCATTCCCACCCGATTGACCTTGCGGTCGCCTCTGCCTTTATGGCAATCCAAGCAGAGTCGGAGGGTCTGGAGAGTTGTTTTATCACTACGTTCGATGAGCAGGATATCAAGGATCTTCTTAGCGTACCGCATCGGATGCGAGTAGTATTGTTGATAGTCCTGGGCTATCCGGCTGGGAATACCGATCAACAGCCACGCAAGTCGCTACAGCAGATAGTCTCCTACGAACACTGGTGAACATCGCGTGTCACCGTAGGTGCCTCAGGTTCCTTTGGGTACGAGATGCTATCTCCAGAATAGTCAGGCAGGGTTCGTTTGGTCGTTTTCCTGTGAAGCAACTTGCATTATTGATGCCGCTGAGGCCAGTCCTATCGGCAAGGCCAAGAAATTGGGGGTGATGCAGAGGATGAATCCGAATGCAATCTACTTGATCACTAATATTAAACACTTTAGCGTGCACCTAAATTGCGTACAGCGATTATTCAGTCGGTCGACGTTGAGCTGATTTGATGGAAAATAGAAAAATTTCTTTTGAACGTAAGACCAAGGAGACTGATGTCTCCGCACAGTTAGATTTAAGGTCAGTAGATAACCATGACTCAGCCTTCGTAAAGGTAACTACTGGCGTTCCATTCTTCGATCACATGTTGCATGCGATGGGCTTCCACGGAAGAATCGGCATAGAGGTGCGAGCATCCGGCGATTTAGAAGTGGATGCGCATCACGTGGTAGAGGATGTCGGCATAGTCTTAGGAGAATGTCTATCTCGTGCTATGGATCAAGGAAGATCACTCAAAAGGTTTGGCCATGCGGTAATCCCTATGGATGATGCTTTGGCGGAGGTGACTGTTGACGCTGGTGGCCGGGCCTTCTGCCGATTCGACGCTGCGTTCCCGCAGGACAGGGTGGGGGATTTCGACATCTGGTTGTTACGTGAATTCTTCACGGCGCTTGCTACTCGTGGCCGCGTCAATATTCATGCGGCGGTTCGTTACGGCAGTAATTCTCATCATATGGCTGAAGCCTTGTGCAAGGCACTTGGTCGTGCGCTGGGAGAGGCATTTCAATCTGCTCCCGGTCGGGCGCCGCGCTCGACCAAGGGGCAGGTAGGATAGGTAGATCGATTCAACTCTGGGGCGTTGAAGAGTCTCGCAAGTAATCTGTCGGTGCTGGAGAGGCTACGATTATGTTTCCAAAATTGCGCGGATACGCCTAACTCCACCTGAGGAAGACTGTTCCTTTATGATGCGGAATTTGCCGAGCTCGCTGGTATGGTCAGCATGCGGACCACCGCACACTTCCTTAGAATAATTACCTATAGAATAAACCTTTATATCTTCTTGGTATTTTTCTCCAAATAGTGCGATTGCGCCGCTATTTAGAGCTTGCTCCAGTTTCATGACTTCAACGTTAATCGGAAGATCCTCAGAGATCCTATCGTTAACGGTCGCCTCAACACGTTCGATCTCCTCGATTGTCATGGGCTGACTATGAGAGAAATCAAAACGTAGTCTCTCGGCGGTGATATTACTTCCCTTTTGTTGAACGTGGCTGCCGAGTTCGTCACGGAGGGCTTGATGCAGTAAGTGAGTGGCGGTATGCAATCGCTGTACGTTGTCGCTGTTGTCAGCAAGACCACCTTTGAAAGTTTTGTTCGCACCTATTTTTGATCGTTTTTGGTGTTCCGAGAATTCAGAGTCGAATCCGTGGCGATCAATGATTAAACCGTGTTCGGAAGCTAGTTCCTCAGTGATCTCGAGCGGGAACCCGAACGTGTCATACAACCGGAATGCAATGTTGCCCGGAATGACATTATCCTCACGCTCTAAGAACCTTGGAAGCATTTTTTCAAATTCTGCCTCCCCTTTGGATAGGGCAGCTCCGAAGCGGTCCTCTTCTTGGGATAGCTCGTTAAGAATGGCTTTCCCGTTTGCTGCAATCTCCGGATAGGAAGCTTGATACTGGTCTATAACGCTTTCAGCGGTAGCTTTCAGCATCTGGCCCGGAATTGAAAGCTTTCTCCCATGACGGATTGCTCGGCGAATAACTCTACGTAGTACATATCCCTGACCGATGTTAGACGGTTTAATCGTAGCTTCATCGCCCAGCATGAAAACGGCTGCTCGTACATGATCGACTAGGATCCGGATCGATCGATCATGTCCAGCGTCTTTCCCGTAAGGTATTGCAGTTTGTTGGGAAGTGCTAGCGACAATCGGAGCAATGGCATCGATATCGTATACACTGGCGACACCCTGCAGTACCGCGGCGGTCCGTTCAACGCCCATTCCGGTGTCGACGCATTGTTGGCTGAGGGGTACGAAGCGGCCGTCATGGGTTTTTTCGTATTGCATGAAAACGTCGTTCCAGATCTCCAAGAATCGGGCGTCACTGCCGGGAGAGCGGCTGTCGTCGCTGGCCTCTGGAAAGAGGTCGATATACATCTCAGTAGTGGGTCCGCAGGGGCCGGTCTGTCCAGCGGGGCCCCACCAATTGTCTTCTTTGAGAAAGTGGATGTGATCTTCAGCAATCCCAAGCGAGCGCCAGGTTGCAGCTGAATCCTCGTCACGCGGGACGGTCTCGTCACCCGCAAAACAGGTTACGTGCAGATGTTCAACTGGGAAGCCAAGCCAGCGGCGGTCCGTCAGGAATTCGTAGCTCAGTTCGATCGCACCTTGCTTGAAGTAGTCGCCGAGCGACCAATTACCCAGCATTTCAAGTAGTGTCAGATGGGATTCATCTCCGACCGCTTCGATATCGATTGTTCGGATGCATTTCTGGACATTGACCAATCGGCGACCTGACGGATGGCGTGCTCCCAGCACGTAGGGAACTAGGGGATGTACGCCGGCCATTACAAACAGCGCAGTCGGGTCGTTTTCTGGGATGAGAGAGTGATTAGGGATTCGCACATGTCCCTTGGACTCGAAGAAGGATAAAAAGATGTCACGCAGTTCGTGAACTTTCATGACGCACTTTGGTCAACTGACCTCGGTAATGTCAACGACTAGTAGCTTAGCACTGGATGACTTCTTGCTGTTCCGTGGCCTCGGATAAGTGAAGGCATTTGTGATATCACAAGTACTACTGCTATCCAGAATCGTCGAATAGGGTATAGGGAGACTAATGACCAGCAGCGTATTAGGGGTATAGTCGTTGTAGCGTTCGAGGGAACGCAATAGCTTCACGTACGTGTGGGATGCCAGCGAGCCACGAAAGGGTTCGTTCCAGACCCAGGCCAAACCCAGAGTGAGGAACTGATCCAAAACGGCGAAGGTCCAAATACCACTCGTAATCGTTGGCATCCAGGCCCTGAATTGCGAGTGCACTGATGAGTGAATTCAGATCGTCCTCGCGCTGCGATCCGCCAGCGATCTCGCCATATCCTTCAGGGGCGAGCAAGTCGGAACAACGAACTTTTTCTGGGTCAGTGGGATGACTTTTCATGTAGAAGGCTTTGGCTGCTCTTGGGTAGTCGATGACAAATACTGGACATTCGAAATTATTGCTGATTGCCGTTTCCTCATCAGCGCCAAGATCTTCTCCATGTTGGATGTCAGTTCCTGACGCTTGGGCGATTTGAACTGCCTCGTCGTACTCGATGCGCGGAAAAGGCATTTGAAGTTGCTGGAGCAGCCTTGTATCGCGGCCTAGTGTTTCTAGTTCGGTTTGGCAGTGGGCCAGCACATGTTCTACCGCAGCCATTATCAATTCTTCCTGAAGATCCATATTGGAGTTGTTGTCGGCAAACGCCACTTCAGCTTCTAGCATCCAAAACTCGCTCAAATGCCGTCTTGTTTTTGACTTCTCAGCACGGAATGTTGGCCCAAAGTTGTATACTTTTCCCAGTGCTTGGCAGGCTGCCTCAAGGTAGAGCTGACCTGTCTGGGCCAATTGCGCCTCGCCAAGATCGTAGTAGGGAAGGGTAAACATCGATGAGGTGTTTTCTCCTGCCGAGCGAGTAAGAATTGGCGTATCTACTAACGTGAAGTCACGATCGTGAAAGAATCTCCGAATTCCGGCAACGAGTTGGCTGCGCAGTCTCATGAGTGCTTCTTGTCTGCTCGATCGCAGCCATAGATGGCGATTTGTAAAAAGGAAATCAACACCGTGCTCTTTCTTGGATATAGGGTAATCTCGGTTAGCTGTATGGATTACCTTGAGGTAGCGAAGGGCGATCTCGAATCCGCCTGTAGCACGAGGCTCTCTCTTTACTCTACCACGGACAATTAAGCTGGATTCGGTGGACAGGTGTCCAGATCTATAGAATGAGTCGGGATCGGTCTCTCCTTCGACTCCAGTTGCCTGGATGCGGCCTGATCCGTCACTGATCTGCAGGAATACAATGCGTCCCTTAGAACGCGAGTTATACAGCCAACCAGCTATTTCCACCTCCTTTCCTTCGAAGGATGCTACTTCCTTAATTGATATTTTCGGTGTGGGGTTTGTCATTACGAACTGGATTTAGGATCAAGAACTAGGTTGATCAGATCCTGGGCTCGTTTAGAGTCGAATGCGGCTGTAAGAAGGCGACGAGCGGGCTCAGGTCCACCTTTTGAACTCGTCTTTGCTATGGACGCTGGTATGCCAAATGATTCAATGACGTGGCGGGCACTTCTCGGTTCAATCTTACTCAGTCTGGAGATCGTCCGGCAGATTTCGATCACTTCCTCATTATCCAGACGACTTAGGACAGAGGCAGCTTCATCTTGGTCTATTAGCAATAGGAATTGAGCAGCATGTTCGTAACCAACATCACGTGCTTTATCTTTGGCATGATGGGCAAGCTCGGCGGGCGTAGGCTCATGGTTTAATGACCGACTCGTAGGCTGCATTGGTACGGGCGAGGAGGAGGCCATGACTTCCACTCGACTGTAGTCACCGTCGGTAGATGCGGTCAAACTATGCTTGTTATTTTGCATACTGCTCGTCCAGCAGATCTGCGATTGGTAATGGATCTGCGGTTATTGGGGCGCACGATGCACCGTTTCGAGATAGGTTTAGGCTATGGTCGCCGATAGATTTTGCCACCTCGGCGTCGATGCAGTCTGTTTGGGTAGTCCTAAGGATAGCTCGTAGCATGGGGGCAACGTCGTCCAAAGCTTGATCAAAAAGATCGAAGATGCTGTCCGTTGAAATGTTCTTAGGGTCGCAGGGGTGGCGCCAACGGCGGTTGGACTCGTTAGCCCAGTCAACAGTGCGATCAACCACAATTGGATGGAAAATTGCTAATCGGCGACGACTGCTTGATTCATTCCGCTCCAGATTTTTTGCATGCTGGCGGAAGCGAGGATTTCGGGCGTCTGTAATCGTGTAGAAACGTAAGGAATCGCGGTAGGCATTTATAACGCGTGCTGTTGTGTCCTTTGGTTCGTGTACACGCGGATAAACTTGTGCAATAGCAGCTACCAGTGCATCACGGATGCTCTTGGGTAATTCTTCGCCAAGATACACGTTGGAGAAAAAATCGATACGGTACGCATCAATGCCCAATTTCTCAGAGAGGAGCACATCCAAGACTCTTTCTAGGAAGGCATGACATCGTGATAGACGACGAGTTTCAGGTTTCTCTGGTACTACCCAGCCGGCATGGTAGACGATGTAAGGATGCCATCGACGATCCAGAGCTGCGTGCGTTGCAAGACCGAGAGCAAAGGCGGTCGTTTCCGTATTGGAGGTAGCGTGATCTAGAAAGGATTTAACTAGACTTCCAAAGCGAGTTCGATGCATAAGAGGGCCAAACCGAAATCCGCGCGGTTTCGTGTGGAGCGAGTGGTAGAAGAGGTCGGGTCCTTGTGCTCCTAACCGTAATGCGTTTCCAGCTTCAGACAACAGTTGGTTGCTATCAACGACGAACCGACGAGTTGCCTCCTCAGCAAACAGTAGATGGGCAATATGAGATGGCATATAGAAGCTCTTTCGTCCGTGGTCTATTGTTCGTTATCTCGCTAGATGGTAGAAAACAAGTCATAGCCGCTGTAGCTCAGTTGGTAGAGCA
>CAZTZA010000066.1:0-1452 GCA_964618015.1 uncultured Spirochaetaceae bacterium
CGGTCACTCAACTCAATTGGCCCGTGTTTCATTTCTGCAGCCGGCATTCCTGCATCGTGGATATAGCTAAGTTCCTTAAGCTTCAGGGCACCTTCAAGTGCTACAGGGTAGTTAACTCCTCTTCCAAGATATAGCCAATTCTCTCGGTCGATATGGCGGGAAACAAGATTTTTTATTACCTCGTCAGCGCGCAACACAGATTCGATGGCTTGTGGGCTTTCGTTGAGTGCTTTCAAGATGTCCACGCACTGGTCGGGAGATAAGTGGCGCTGGCGTCCAAGGTGTACTGCGATGAGCGCTAACACTGCAACCTGAGCAGTAAATGCTTTAGTAGATGCAACTCCAATTTCCGGTCCGGCATGTAGATAGATTCCTGCTTCCGTCTCGCGAGATAGTGTAGAACCGACCACGTTGACAATGCCGCGCACGTTGGCGCCCTTAGCACGCATTTCTGACATTGCTGCGATTGTATCAGCAGTCTCTCCTGATTGGCTGATAAAAAAAGCTACGGTGCCATCATCGACAATAGGGTTGCGATACCGTAGTTCGCTCGAGTACTCAATATCAGTGGGAATTCGAGCGATTTCTTCAATTAAATATTTTCCAACCAGGCTGGCATGCCAAGCTGTACCACAACCCGCAATTACTATTCGGCGAAGACCAATTGGAGAAGAGTTAATGCCTTTCAAACCACCTAGGTTTACTGATAGATGGCTTGGGTCTATACGGCCACGGAGGGTGTTCGGTATCGCCTCAGGTTGCTCGTGAATTTCCTTCAGCATGTAATGGGTATATCCGCCACGCTCGATTTGTTCGAGGGAGAGCTCTAGTCGTTCTACCTGCACTTCATTACGTATTGACTGCGCATCGATCGTACTAATCGCAACTCCCTCGGAGTCGACTATCGCTACCTCATCATCTTTTAAGTAGACAACGTGGCTAGTATGTTCAATGACTGCTGAGCCATCAGATGCTATGAGATTTTCACCATTTCCAATACCAATTAGGAGTGGGCTGCCACGACGTGCCGCTATGATCATCCCCGGTTCATCTGCGCACAAAACAGCGATTCCGAATGTTCCTTCTATTTCACGTAGCGCTCCGCATACAGCTGACATGAGTGCATCAGGGACATTTTTTTCGTCGACGTTTCTGTAAAGGAAGCCTATGAGTTGCACAAGGGCTTCTGTATCAGTTTCGCTACTAAAAGTTATGCCCTCAGACAGCAAGTACTGTCGTATAGCAGCGTGGTTCTCAATGATGCCGTTGTGTACCAGTGCAATGTTGCCAGATGTATCAGTGTGTGGATGGGCGTTGCGCTCACTTGGCTCGCCATGTGTAGCCCACCGAGTGTGAGCTATACCACTCCTGTCTTGTGACGGCTTGCATTGCATTTGAAGTTCATGAACAGGGCCGACAGCACGCGAGACAGTCATCCCAGCTTCTGAGGCT
>CAZTZA010000066.1:1462-4618 GCA_964618015.1 uncultured Spirochaetaceae bacterium
CGCCGCGATATTCCAAACGTCTGAGCCCCGAAAGAAGTGGTTGTAGGGCAGGTTTCGATCCGAGGTATCCGACGATGCCACACATTACCGTAAGCCTACATTGAAGCGGTCATGCCGCCGTCGACCAATAGAGATGCACCTGTTACCCATTGTGCTTCGTCAGAAGCAAAATATACGGCGGCTCCGGCTACATCACTGGGTTTACCTAAACGGGGCAAAGGTGTTCTATTTCTTACGGAATCAATCTGTTGTACTGATAAATACTCCTGGATTGGAGTTTCAATATATCCAGGACAGATTGCGTTAACGGTAATTTGATCTGGACCTAAAGTCATTGCAGCGTCACGAGTCATGTTTACAAGAGCTGCTTTAGAGGAGGCGTAGCCTGGTCCAGCACCACCTCCGAAGGCATGTACGGACGCAACATTGATAACGCGACCGTGCGACGATGCTTGCAAGTGTGGGATAGATAGTCGGGTAGCAATAAATGGTGCCCGTAGGTTAATCCCGATAAGATCATCCCATTCTTTATCAGTCTGTGAGTCAATTTCGCTAACCACTCCAATGCCAGCATTATTGACTAGGATGTCAAGTTTTCCGAATCGTAGAATCGTTGTCTTGATCATACGCTCTATTTGCTGGATAGATGAAACGTCGGTTTGTAGATATAGGGCTGAGCCTCCATTAGCAAAAATCTGTTCAGCGGTCGGAGGTCTGTGATTGGTCTCATGATATTTTCCGCGAAGCGGTTCTTCTCGAATGTCTGCTACGACGACTATAGCTCCTTCGTTGGCAAATGCCAGGGCGATCCCTCGGCCGATGCCTGAACTAGCTCCAGTAACAATCGCAACCCTGTCCTGAAGCTTACTCATGTAGATCCTCCGCGAACAGTTTGAAGTTAATGATGGAAGTTTGTGATTCCATCGGTGGAACTGGCAGGATGCACGAAGTTTCGTCGACGTTCACATTATTGACAAGGCGTGAAACCTGGGTTGCGATCATTGCAGCAGATGGATAGGGTCGCAACAGCAAGCGTGATTCTGATGCTGTCTTTTTTGGATTAAGCCATTGGTCAAAATATTCTGGTGGAATGATGGCTGGCATTCGGTTGTGCATTGTGCGCATTAAATTATTTGCCTTAGTAGTGATAATTGCAAAGGTAGGAAAATCCGTAGAGCTGTGGTTTTTGCGCAATTCGTATAGTCCGGCGTAAGCGAACGGTCTCCTTTCGCGCAGGCTTATCCAGTAGGGAATTCGATCCTGTCCGACCCATTCGTAAAATCCGTCACTAGGAATAAGACATCTACGCTTTTCGAACGAATCTCGGAACGATGGTCGTGACTCTAATGTTTCCGCACGAGCATTGATAAGTGGGTTAGTCACTCTTCTATCATGAAACCATGGCGGCAAAAGACCCCACTGCAACTTATCGAGGACGCGTTCTTCTCGTTCGACAAGAACGGCCGCAGTTGTCTGCTTTGGAGCTATGTTGTAACGAGGTGATAGATCATCAATTTTGCTCCGAGAGTCAAATAAAGACGCGAGGAGGTTTGTTCCAATTTCGGTTGTAAGGGTAAAGCGTCCACACATTTGGTCTAAAGATCCGTAACCAGTTCCCGCTCCTTCTGTAACACATCATGCATGCCTCCTTCCCTGAGGCTAGTGGCCGAAACTATGATTAACCTCGCTTTGCGGCGCAGCTCGGGAATATTTATGGCTCCACAATTACACATTGTAGCTTTAATCTTTGCTAACGTTTGACCAAGATTAGATGAGAGAGCTCCAGCGTAGGGCACGTAGCCATCCACGCCTTCCTCGAAAGGGAGTTGTCCGTTCATCGCATCATATCTAGCCCAATTCTGAGCACGATTGGTTCCTTCGCCCCAATATTCTTTTACGACATTTGTTCCAAGTCGGATTTGGCGTCCAGGACTTTCGTCGAAACGAGCAAAATAACGGCCCATCATCACGAAATCAGCTCCCATCGCAAGAGCAAGAACGATGTGGTAATCGAAGACAATTACACCATCTGAACATACAGGTACGTAACGCCCAGTTTCTTGGGCATAATGATAACGAGCTGCGGAAACATCGATTATTGCAGAAGCTTGACCTCTCCCAATCCCTTTCTGTTCTCGAGTGATGCATATTGAACCGCCACCGATGCCGACCTTTATGAAATCAGCGCCTGCATCAGCCAAATAACGGAATCCGTCGGAGTCTACAATATTACCAGCTCCAACTTTAATATCGCTGCCGTAGAGTTTACGGACGTATTTGAGGCAATCCGCTTGCCATTCATTGAAACCATCTGACGAGTCTATGCAGAGAACCGATGCACCCGCCTCAATAAGCCGTGGAACACGATCTTTGAAATCATGGGAGGAAATTCCAGCGCCAACAATCAGTCGTTTCTCTGCGTCAACCAGTTCATCCGGATTTTTGCGATGTGCCTCATAGTCTTTGCGGAAAACTAAATGACGTAAATTATTGTTGTTATCAATAATTGGTAAGCAACTTAGACCTTGTGACCAAATTAAGTCGTTAGCCTCGTTTAGAGTCAGTCCGTCTTTGCCAACCACCAGCTTCTCGAAGGGTGTCATCAGGTTTTTCACCTGACTGTTAGGATCCTCGCGATGTAGTCGGTAGTCTCGGCTGGTCAATATTCCCAGGAGGCGCCCGTCGGGTTCACCGTTTGAGGTTACCGCCATTGTGGTATGACCCGTTTGGTTTGATCGGGATACTACATCACTTAATGTGGAGTTTGGTTTTACGTTGGAGTCAGATACGACAAATCCAGCCTTGAATTTCTTTACGCGGAGCACCATGTCAACCTGAGTTTCAATCGGTTGTGAGCCGTAAATGAACGAGATGCCGCCATATCGTGCTAACGCTATCGCCATTCGATCATCAGACACAGTCTGCATAACTGCTGAAGCGAAAGGAATGTTGAGATAGATCGATGCCTCTTCATCGGTCCGATGACTAACCAACGGCGTTCGTAGCAGAACATTCTGAGAGATGTTTTCCCTCCGTGTAAGATTCGGCAGCAACAGAAACTCGCTAAAGGTTCGAGATGCGTCCTCGACGATTACAGCCAATTTTTTCCCCTCAACATGTGCTGGAAGCTATCTGTCATCAGTTTCTTTCGCATTC
>CAZTZA010000066.1:4628-10848 GCA_964618015.1 uncultured Spirochaetaceae bacterium
TTATACGTTCGGTAGTTTTCCAGCGGATGTGCTCATCGTTGTCTGATAATCCATGAGCCAAGGGTTGGTCATGAACGGAAAATTTCTGGTTTGCTGCGTCAATATTACCTTCAATCATCAGGGTATGATCCAATCCTTTTTGTATTGAGAGTTTAACGATTTGGGGAATTTGAATTAGCTCATAGTTAGAGCCATTACGGCCGGAGGGCGCGATTATATGAAACTGCTCATTGACTGCAGTGCCTACCGCGGAGGCAGGGATCTTTTGATTAATTCGGAGAAAGGTTGGGCTATGCCGGGCAGCAACCGTCGAATCGATGGCAAATGTTTCGTTTTGGGCGTAGCAAGGTTCGGCTACGACGACGAGCTTGGTATCGCTACGACTAAGAAGCGAAAAGATTGTATTTCGCGATTCAGTGACGAACTCAATTGGATCCCTGGAGGCTATGAAACCTTCCTTAATTTTCCGCGGTAACCCCAATGCATCCCCGCTGAAAATACGGACATCGCGGGTCTTCTGAATGGGCTCCATGCTAGAAGCTAACCGTTAGCCAGCTAGCGACGCAAGGACCTATGGATATTAGTTATGTGGGGGTAGTTTATCGGTACCGAGGGCCTGGCGTAGGGGTTCAGGGATGGTGAGGGTGCCATCGGAATTCTGGTGCGTCTCAAGCAAAGCCGGTAGGAGGCGACTAGTCGCTAGGCCTGAGGCGTTCAAGGTATGAACAAAGCTGATTCCGTCAGCCGTGCGTACTCGTGTATTGGCTCGGCGTGTTTGGTAGTCTCGGGCATTGGAGGCGGAACTAACTTCCTCATAGCTGTCAGTGCTTGGAAGATAGACCTCTAGGTCAAGAGTTCGAGCCATGGCTGAGGATGCGTCGCGCGCAGCAAGTTTTGTTACACGGTAATGCAGGCCCAGTCCCTGTACCAGGCGCTCAGCCCGTTTAATCAAATCTTCCAGGGCTAATTCAGATTGTCCTGGCATCACAAATTGAAAAAGTTCCACCTTGTTAAACTGATGGCCACGTAAGGTGCCGCGATCGTGAGTACGGTAGGATCCTGCTTCGCGTCGATAGCATGGAGTGTAGGAGACGTACCGTTTAGGAAGATCTGCCTCTTCCAATATTTCGTCAGAATGGATGCTAGCCAGCGCTGTTTCTGCGGTAGGCACTAAGAAAGGGACGTCTTCTGAGGTATGGCCACCCTTCAAGAAATAAACGTCATCCACTCCAAAACGTGGAAACTGTCCTGCGTTCAATCCGCACTGATAGTGAAGTAAATGGGGGGGGAGAATAAATTCAAAGCCTTCGGCGACGTGGGTGTCAATAAAGTAGTTGATCAAAGCCCACTCGAATCGGGCTCCCCAGCCGGAGTAAATCCAAAAACCATGTCCAGCCAGTTTAGCTCCGCGCTCATGGTCGACCAAGCCTATAGTCTCCGCAAACTGCACATGATCTTGACCGGCAGCACAAAGCTCAGGTTGTTCACCCCAGGTTCGCAGGACAACATTAGACTCCTTGCCTCCAGCCGGAACATCAGGGTCAGGAAGGTTTGGTAAATCTAATAGCAGCCCGTTTAGTTTCTCTGAAACATCTGCAAGACGTGTTTCAAGAGCAGTTATCTCTAAGCTAACTGTCCGCATTTCCGTGATTTGATCTTCGGCATCACCACCAGAGCGTTTCTTTTGAGCAATTTCACGGGAAGAATCATTGCGTCGAGCCTTAAGTTGCTCCGAAGCAGTTATGAGTTCCCGACGTGTAGAATCTAGCGATAGAATCGGTTGCAGATCGACGGTGTCGAGCCGTTTGCTTAGTGATTTTTGCACTTCATTCGGGTTTTCCCGAATGCGAGAGAGGTCTATCACTTCGTCTTAGAACCTATCATGCCAAACTTTCGTCGCATATCATCGATCCTACCACGCCAGTCGTTTGGCAACCCAAGCGTGCCGGAAAAAGTAATGCCAGATGCAGCTTTTTGCATCAAAGTTCGGCGCTTTGCGGTGCTTTCGACTCGGGGTCGAATTTCTTGACGAAGTTCACCTAAATGATCAAGAAACTCTTCTATCTCTGATTCATCAATTATGAGTTCGAGCGCTCGTCGCAGGGCACCGGCTATGGTCGGGCTTGCGTTACTGGTTGAAATAGCAATGCGTAAGTGACCACGCTTGACTTCGGCTGGCATGCCTAAATCAGATCGATCTGGCTGATCATATGTGGAGATCAGTACTCGTTCCCTACGGGCCCACGCAAAAATCGAGGCGTGAGCTGGGTTTTGAGGGCTCAAGGTATTGAGAACTAACTGGCACCCACGCATGTCGATGGACTTGACCTCTCTACGAAGCCAGACAACTTTCTCATTTTCTGCCAAAGTCAGAATTTCCGGGTCAACTCGCAAGCTGACTACAGTGACTTTTGCCTGGGCTGCAAGTAGTCGCCGTGTTTTATCAACCGCCTCAGCGCGACCGCCAATTACTATCACGTGTTGACCAACCAGGGATAGGCCTACTGGAAATAAAGGTTGAACGATAGAGGACATGATAACAGAAGGGTGGCAGTACGATGATTTTGACACAAGCCAATACCCTCCGAAAATTATCTGCTCCTGTATAGGATGCCTATGGTAGCATTCCGTTGTGATAAAAATTCTTGATGCCGATGCCTGTCGTTACGATCTAGTGTCATTAGGGGAAGTTCTGTGGCGCCTGGATCCCCGCGATGTTCCGTTGGCTCGTGTCCGTGATTCAGTGCGTGTTTTTCAAGGTGGTGGCGAGACCAATGTCGCCTGCGGTATATCAGCTACATTTGGGATGCGCTCGACTGTACTAACTGCGCTTGTTGCCGACGACATAGGCCGCAGCATCAGAAATCAATTATCAGAAATGGGCGGCGATACTAGCAAAATTATTTGGTGGGATACGAACGGGTCAGATGACTCTCATAGCACCGATCAAAAAGGCAGCGTGCAGAATGGAATTTCGATAACTTTTGCGGGGAAAGGCGTGTTACCATCAGATACCCTTTACTACCGCGCGCATAGCGCCTCATCTTTACTTACGCCGGCAGATTTTGATCTACATAATTTATTCAGTACTGAAGGTGTCAGAGTTTTCAATACTGGGGGAATTTTCACTCTGATAGGGCCTGAGACTGCTGAAACAGCAATTGCGGCGACTAAAGCAGCACGGGAATCTGGAACCTTTGTCGCTGCTGATTTAAATTACCGTTCAAAAGTCGAGCCTGACCGTGACCGAGCTCGTTCGATTAATCAACGTCTAATACCTAGCATAGACTTTCTCGTTGGAAATGAGTCTGATTTAAGCGATGCTCTTGGTTACGAGACTCCCGTTGGTAAAGATGATTTCGAAGCGTGGCTCCAACGTTACCAGGGTACGATTGAGGAGGTTGCAGCTGACTTCCCAAGCCTTCGCATGATAGGTAATCAATGGCGTGGCGCGAATGATGCGGAAACGGAAAGATGGGGGGCGGAGTTATACGAGACTCAGAGTCGATCCTGGTACGTCGCTCCGCTTCGGGACCGTGTGCATATCGCAGATCGAACTGGCGGAGGTGATTCGTTCACCTCTGGAGTCATTAGTGCCCTATTGCAGGGCCACAGCCTACAAGAGGCAGTAGAGTGGGGAGCAGCGCATGGGGTTTTGGTGCAATCTACGCCAGGAGATACAAGCATGGTCAGTCAGGATCAGGTAATGGCTGAAGTCAAGCGTGTCCGTCAGGGCGCTGGAGTTAAAGCAAACCGTTAAGTGCTGTACAAAGGGTTACTAAAATTGACAGTAAGCACACCAAAGCATATTGTACCGGCCGCAATGTATTATAGTTATGCCTGACAAAGAAAAGGCTTATATCTTTCACGTGCTCATGGAGAATGGCGAGCATCTGATGCTAAACCCATTCCGAGGAGCTGAACGGTTGGAGTTAACACTTCGGGAACGTTTAGTTGTAGGCAGGTTTGGCACGGAGCCGCGTGTCGAAGTGCTGACTATGTTTCGCAGCGAGCTGTACCGTTCCGTTGATACAGCCGTCAAAAGGTGGCTAGCAGAGAAGCGCTTTATTCCTCGTTTTCTGATTTCAGCTGGAGTATTTCTAATTGGCATGTTTTTGATGGCTTATGCGTTCCGCGGCGGATTGCCAATTCCAATTATTGACGAACTAGCCATTTCCCTCGCTCTTAGCGTAGGTGTCTATTTTGCAATTGGTAAGAAGGAGCAAGCCTCGGACGCGGCTACCAAGAAGCGCGTTTCTCTTAAGACGGCTATAGACCGCATTACCTTTGAGCAAAGTCCACTGCTCCTACGCGTTGAGGAAATGTTGCAACGCTATGAATCTAGTAGTCCGGAGGAGCTCGTGTCAGAAATCCTTGCTTCCAAAGACGAGCCTATCGACGAAAAGGACCAGGCCGAGGCTAAATCCTTTGTCCGCTTGCTGGAAGAGCAGTTTAATTTTTCTCGTCTAAGAAAAGTCGAGAAGATGTTAAAGAATTTTATGAGTGAGCGTGGTCCTGATCGTGGTAGTAACCTGCGACGCTGGGCTGAATCAAATCGGATTAGCTTTCCATTATATGCAGTCTACACTCGCCTCAAACTTACCGTTGAGCGTAGACGCTGATTCCGCTCATCAGCAAGCTAAATATTTGTTTTTAAAAAAATTCTTCGGCATAGTTTTTCTGTTGGCCACAACTGGGGTGGTTGCCTTACAACCGCTCGATTTAACTCTTGTACTCGCCGGGTCGTCACTCGCTGGTGCGGGATTATTGGCAGCTAGTGGTGTCCCTCCGGTTAGTGACGACGAGCGAACAGCTCTCCAAACTCGGGATCTGCCACCTGTTGATCGAGTGCTAATCTTTCCGGACAATCCTCTGTTGGGCACCGTCAGTGATCTTGTAGCCTACAGTCAGGCGCTGGTACCGATAGGTGCTGCTGCAGTGGGACTTCGAACCCAGAATGCCCAAGATTTGTTGGCTCGTCATTTTCAAGTTCTTTCAATTACCTATGGTACTTCATATTTACTGAAGGCGGCATTTTGGCGGGCTCGCCCATTCTTATATTTCCCCGAAGTTCCAGCCAACCGGGCTTTGGACCCTGGAGGAGCTCATTCATTTCCATCAAGTCATGTAGCAATTGCCTTCGCCAGTGCTGCGTTCATTTCAACAGTAGCGAACGATTACTGGGCACCGGGATATACTACTCTGCTTACTGTCGCATCATATTCTATGGCAAGTATGTCAGCGATTTTACGTATCGCTTCTGGGCGCCATTTTGTAAGCGATGTACTTGCTGGTGCACTGATTGGCGTATTGATAGGTTGGGGGATCCCGACTGCGCATGCTCTTTCCGAAACAAAATCGGATTCTTGAGCTATCAAATGATTCTTGAATATAATTTTAAGAGACTTTTATTCGGGTCCTCTGGAGTTAGTTGAGGCGCAGATTGCATCACCTTAAAGAATGTTTTCTATCGGAAAATAGAACAATTCTTGCACTAATAATTTTGACTATCGCTGTGTTAAGTAGCTGTCGAGAAGATTCCAACATAATTGCAATTCAAGTTGGCGACGGTCGGTTTGATGTTTCTATAGCTAGGACAGTGGAGCAGCGAGAACGAGGACTCATGTTTCAAACAGACCTTGGTCCTCGAGAGGGCATGCTATTCGTCTTTGACGATAATGCACGTCGATCCTTTTGGATGAAGGACACTTCCTTGCCCCTTTCTATTGCATTCCTCTCAGATGACGGAGAAATCCTGCAGATTGAACTACTTACCCCTTACTCAGAGTTACCCGTTCGATCATGGCGACCGGCGCGCTACGCATTGGAGGTCAACGCCGGGGCTTTTGCAGAGGTAGGAGCTAAGGTCGGAGACGTAATCCGTCTTCCGAAAAATTGGAAGTGACTATGGAGTTGATTTTTCGCTAGGAGAAATCTCTCATTTCTTTGCATCACTCTCCGGAAAAAGTTCAAGGTCCGGTGTAGCTTCTGTTAATTCAGGATCGTTAGTCATGATTTCAATTCGGCGCTCAATTTTAGCGAGTTCATCACTGAGCAACCGTGCCAATTTTATTCCACGCTCAAACAAGTCAGTCGCTTCAGTCAGCGGGAGTTCGCTATCTTTAAGCCGCTCCGCGAGGGTCTCAACTTCCTGCAGGCGATCTTCAAAGCTAAACGGAGTCTGCTTTTCTGGAACACTTTCAACTAGATCAGGTTCTAA
>CAZTZA010000067.1:0-9545 GCA_964618015.1 uncultured Spirochaetaceae bacterium
CACTTACCTGGCAGGCCCCTGTATCATCTGACTGTGTAATGTCGTGAATGCCCCAGTTGCAGTGGATCACCCGCCAATTTCCATCGCCAATGTAATCCCCTAATTCGGAAACACTCTGGCGGGTAGAGCGGCAATTCGTGGGAGCCCGATGAACAGCGGCAACTCCTGCGAGCAATCTTCGAACTGGGACGGTGTAGGACATAGAAATCGAATCGCCAAGCAACAGAACACGCGGCAAAGATCGATCGTCCCCTACATAAGCGAACTCAGGACGCTCGCGATAACGTTCTGGTACGAGATCCCACCATTCAGCACCGGTCACAAGTCAACCGTAGCGGACTGATTGATAATATTCCAACAAGGCATTGACATTAGGTCTTGAACAGGGCATTAAAGAGCACCTCACATAAAAATAGCACTGAGCATTACCGCAACACTTGACAAACAGACAATTGCTGCCCTTCGGCACGATCGTCGTCGCCGAGCACGCAAATACCTGATGCTTTATGGATTTTGCGCTGGGCCCGTGATTGCCTTGCTCATTTTTCATTACATACCTATCTACGGCATCTTACTAGCCTTCAAAGACTTTAAATACAACCTAGGCATCGTGGGCAGTCCTTGGAACAATTTCCAGCATTTCCGCGACCTTTTCAACGATCCATTCTTCCCCCGAATCCTACGAAACAGCGTTATAATCAGCGGACTCAAAATCGCCTTTGCGTTTCCTGCCCCTATCCTTTTAGCGATTCTTATCAACGAAATTCATTCCAACCCACTCAAGCGAACCATTCAGTCAATTTCCTACCTTCCGCACTTCATGTCCTGGGTCGTCCTGGCTGGCATCCTTCATGAGCTGCTCTCCCCTCAGCGCGGGCTGCCAATGTTTATCGCTACGCTGACAGGAGCTGATGAAGTACCTAACTTACTGGCAGATCCGCAAGTCTTTCGCGCCATTATAGTCCTGTCACACATCTGGCAAGCTATTGGCGGGGGCAGCATCATTTACTTTGCATCAATCGCGACAATCGACCCAGAACTTTATGAAGTGGCGGGCTTAGATGGAGCGGGACGGCTACGCATTGCTTGGCATGTCACGATACCTTCCTTGATACCGGTAATAACAGTAGTCTTCATCCTACAGGTTGGCAGACTACTGAACGCTGGGTTCGACCAGATCTTCAACCTTTATCACCCCCTAGTGTATTCGGTTGCTGATATTCTCGACACATACGAATACCGCGTAGGTATCCTGCGCGGCGATTTCAGCCTCGGCACGGCAATAGGTCTATTCAAGAATGTTATCGGCGTAACTCTCCTTGTTGGCGCCAACGCAATTATCAAACGGTACAACCAATATGGCATCTGGTAAGCAATCTCCAGCAATCAAAGCCAACACCAGGCAGGGCTCTTGGTTACACCGACGCACCCTTGGCGAGGCCACCTTCAGTGTTGTGAACGTGACGTTCCTATTACTCTTTTGCTTTACCATCATTTATCCGTTCTGGCGCATTATTTTGACTTCGTTGGCTGGTCCAGAGCAGCTGGTTCATCTCGGCTTTAAGTTCTGGAACGAGCAATGGTCTACCTACGCCTATCAATACTCAGTATCAGAATATGGTAACGTACGCATTGGCTACCTAAACTCAACCCTACGCGTAGTACTAGGAACGGCCCTGACCTTGGCTTGTACCATCCTGATGGCCTACCCCTTATCCAAAAGAGATTTGCCTGGACGGAACCTCTTAACGCTGTACGTGATTATCACCCTATTTTTCGGCGGAGGTCTTATCCCACTCTATCTCGTAATTCGAAAATTAGGGCTGATGGACTCAAGGCTGTCTCTCATCCTGCCGGTAATGGCTAACGGTTTCTACATTGTAATCATGCGCAACTACTTAATGACCCTAGATAAGTCATATGAAGAAGCGGCACTAATCGATGGTGCTAATTTCTTCGATGTCTTAATCAGAATAGTCATACCCCTATCTGCACCAGTAATCGCTGTAGTCGTGCTATGGGCATCTGTGCACCACTGGAATGAATGGTTCCATGCGATGCTATTCACAAAAAGTCGAGACAAGTATGTACTACAATTTATTTTACGTCGCATGCTACAGGATATAACTGCTGTCAGGATGGAAATGGAGACATTCGAGGATGACGTCGACCTCCTGCCGCTTCCCTCAGTACGAGCAGCAGTAACGGTATTAACGATCGGACCAATCATATTGATCTACCCTTTCATTCAGCGACATTTGATGAAAGGAATCTTTATAGGATCCTTAAAAGGATGAGCGTTGCAGAAAATAGTCAAACAAGTGCACAATAGTAATCCGGCTCAGTAAATTGGGTCACAGATGCCCTTCGAAAGGAGAACGTATGCGCAAGACAATGGTACTTTTTGTAGGTGTTCTTATCCTACTGATGCCCGCAGTCCTGTTTGCGGAAGGTGATGCGGAAACTACTACCACAGATGACGCTCACATGGAGATCAGCTGGCTGGGAGATTCACCTGACGAATCATGGTGGATTGGTCAACTTGAGGAAATGTTCAATGTAACAATTAATTTGAACGGTGTTGCCCGGTTTGACGGGGAAGCAGAACGAATTATGACGGCAGCGGGCGAGTTTCCTGACACTGGAGCTCCATGCTGTCTCAAAGCCTCTACCCTCTACGAGGATCAAGTTACTCGAGGCCTTCCTGCAGCAATGCTTCGTGCCAACGCACCCAATTATTCCAGAGCTATGGAAGATCGTTTCCCAGCTATATGGAAGATCCATCGAGCACCGGATCGACCAGATCAGCAGATCGCGATGGGAGCCGTCGCGCAAAGCTCGATGGCATCAGTCTTCCACTTATTCACTCGCACCGACTGGTTAGACAATTTAGGCATCGAGCTCCCGGACTATGACAAAACTAAAACCTACCTGACTCGAGGAATTTATTACTACGAAAATGATGCACTGACCATAGACTGGCTTGAAGACTTGCTAGTCGCATACCGTGACGGTGATGCTGATGGCAACGGTATCAACGATACCATTCCATATGGATCCTATTCACAGAAAGGAGTTCCTTACTCTGCGTGGCCTTGGGGTGCCGTGTTAGGTGCAATGGGCGTACCGAACCCAGTCCTCGACCGCAATCATTATGTAGATGGTGAGCTGTATATCGCGCACGTCAGCCCACGCTTCAAAGAATTCACAGCTCTAGTGGCTCGCTGGTGGGATATGGGCCTCTTGGATAGCGAATTCTTCACGATTGACCGAGGCGCTTCTTGGGAAAAAGCTGCAACTGGGGCGTTCGGTGTCTTCAACTCAAACTACAACTATGTAGGTCGTGTAGCGGCACGTCCGCCCGACAACATGATCACCGATGAAGACATTGCTAATGGCGTGGAGCTTGTGATGTTTGCACCGACTGGGCCCCGGGGCGACCAATTTGCTCCTATGTACGGTACGTCGTACGTTCGGGCACAGGTCCAAATGATGAACAAGAACCTAAGCGATCCTAAGACGGAACGTATAATGCAGATAATGGATACCAAGTACCGTATCGATGATGGCACGGACGAAGGTATCAGACTCTGGCTCAATTGGGATTACAAGCATGGCCAAGAAGGAGTCCATTGGAAGTGGCAAGGGGAGCCATACAATTCACCAGCAGCGTTAATTAAGGCTGAGGATCGTCCCGAAGGATCGTTAGCGCGAGGAGGTTTCGTAACCAATTATCCAAACTACTCTCCGTCGGAGTCCAACATTATAAGGTATCCACCTACCCAGCTTGATTGGATCGTAAACCATCTGTTTGGCGAACGTGTTCAGGACGAAACCTTTGCTACCGAGTACTTTGACATCTTAAACGAGACCGACTACACGGACGTAAAAAATCGCGTCGGCGAAACCCTACAGACCATGACGGCTGAGTTTTTTGCTAATGCGGTAACAGGCCAGATCGACATCGATCAGGAGTGGGACGAATACGTCGCAAAATGGATGAGCGCTGGCGGCGATGCCATAATGGCGGAGGTCGCTAAGATGCCGCGCTGGAAAGATTTCTTTTAGGAAATCATATTCTTCTTGCGGATGAATAACGCCGCCAACTTAAAAAACCGTGTCTCGCTAAGCGAGGCACGGTTTTTTTGCCGATGGACTACATAAATGGGAGTCCGCCTACATAAATTATTTCAATTTGAACTGTCGCGATGCCAATTCGAACCATGTCTAGGTCACGAGCAGCTGCATTCGACAAATCGATAATACGCCCCTCCACAAACGGACCACGATCATTGATCCTCACCACTGTAGAATGTCCGGTATCAAGCCTTGTCACTCTTACCCGAGAGCCGAAAGGCAGCGTAAGATGTGCGGCAGTGTGAGAATACATGTCGTAGATCTCACCTGACGCAGTGTTTTTTCCGTGAAATCCGGGACCATACCAGGAAGCCGTACCAACCTGAACCTGAGGTAGTTTCCAGGTTGAACAGCCGACAATTATGATTAATCCCATTAACCCGATCACGATGGGACGACTACTCATTCCTAGTTAATCCTATCGGCAAGTTCATTTGCGCATCAAATCTGATAACATCACATCATGCCCAAACCAACTAGCCAAGATTTATCTCGTGAACTTGAACTTCGCATAATGAATTGCTCTCCCGAACAATTGGATTTACTAAGTAGAGCAAAGGCAAATGGTGTTATGGAACTTTCACCAGTGGTCTTACCCTTTGATCGGCTTGACGACAACAATCATATGGGCTGGCCAGTAGCCACCTCCGCTGGGAACTCGATTATCGTGATACACCGGCGGATTCCTGGACATAACCCAAAGGAATCTGGACGGGGGGGCGCCGAATCTACGTTCTCCATGGCTACCCGTTCTATAGACGGCGGTGCCACCTGGAGTAAGTCATACGACCTTCGCGACACCATGGGAGCTGAACGCAACCGTGGAGGGGAACTGCCCCTATCGCATCGCTATAAATTTGGACCGTTAAACCATAGCAAACAGGGTTACAAACTACACTTAAACGCTATCGGCACGACCCATGATGGAACTATAGTGGTACTCTGTAATTATGGTGTATTTAGATCTAAAGATAACGGCCAATCATGGGAACATCACCCCGAACCATTTCGAGAAGACACTACCCCAGGCGGTATAGTTTATCTCGGACCACGTATCATTGATCATCCAGACCACGGTCTGTTGGCGTTCGGCAATACCGTCGGATATGTGCCAGCAGGAACCCCAGGAGCTAACTATTCCCGGAATCCAGTCGATGCCCCAGGCAAGTTCAACCGCCCATCCCTGCTGGTTCTCTGCTCAGAAGACGGCGGCTGCTCGTGGCGATGCATAGATCACCAATTACCGAATTGGGCTGCCCAGCATGAGCCGGCAGCACTCTATTTCGATGGATTATTCTGGGTAATAGGACGGGATCAAATATCAGGAACTGACCACGTGCAGATGCGCTTCGCCTCACCAGGAGAAGCCGTTGAGATTCAACGAACTAATATGCGCAATAACCGTTCGATCGATACTGTTGACATAGACTTCAACCCGGTGACTGGCCGTATAGAAGTAGTCCGATCTAAACGCGAGGATATGCGTGTCGACTTGTGGAGCATCGACCCTGCTGATTGGGAGACCGCCGAGTGGCGTCTGGAGACGACTCTCTTCCGTCGTGGAGGCAGCTTTTATAGCGACGGTGACGGTTTTCATCCCGCTGGTGCCATAATTGATTCCTCAGCTGGCGTACAGCACATCTTTATCTATATGGGTAATCCGAGTGGTCCAGCAGGAACATTCCGCCTAACGCGAACACTGGACACTCCTCGACTTGTAGAGCAATTAGGAGCTCCAACTTCTCCCATGCATAGATAGAAAGCTAAGGAAGCTCAACGAGATGTTAAGATCTCTGCACGCAGTGGTGCGATTCCGAAAACGACCACGCACCCGAACTGAGCGCCTACTCTCACGAGCGATCAACATTGATGATTTGCGACGGATCGCAAGAAAGAGATTACCGAGCGGTGTATTCAACTATATCGATGGTGGCGCCGAGGACGAAGTTACCTTGCACTCAAACCGGGCCGCCTATCGTCGCTGGCATTTCACACCACGAGTACTACGGGACATGTCAATTATTGACACTCGCAGCAACGTGCTTGGCAGCAGTATTAGCGTCCCCTTATTATTAGGTCCTACAGGATTTAACAGAATTGCTGACCCTGACGGAGAATTAGCCGTGGCCCGTGCTGCACGGCGAGCCGGTATTCCTTATTGCCTCTCGACGGTTAGCACCCGATCTATTGAGGAAGTTGCATCTGCTGGTGAGGGACCACTCTGGTTTCAACTCTACATGCAACGTGACCGCGGTGTAGTAAAGGAGCTCGTTCAGCGCGCTGCCTCAGCCGGCTATACCGTGCTCATGCCGACTGTCGATATCGCTACTCTTGGTCGTCGTGAACGAGACCTCCGTCAAGGGTTCACTCTACCGCCAAAGATAGGCTTCAGCACTTTGATCAATTGCCTTACATGTCCTAGATGGATCTGGGACCTATTGCGATCAGACCCGATCACGTTTTCAAACTTTGTTGGGCTTGAATCAGCTGATGGCTCCACCCCCGTGATGCTGTCTCAGTACATCAAATCTCAATTCGACCCCACTATGAACTGGAGTGATCTGGATTGGCTGCGTACGATATGGGACGGGCCAATTGCAGTGAAGGGGATCCAGTCTGTAGCTGATGCGCGTATGGCCGCGGATCGTGATTGCGAGGCTATTGTGCTCTCTAACCATGGAGGCCGTCAGCTCGACGGGTCTCCAGCACCAGTGGAACTAATCGCTCCAGTGATTGATGCAGTTGGTAGTAAGACAACTGTCATATGCGATGGAGGAGTACGCCGTGGTAGCGACATCGTAAAGGCCCTTGCGCTGGGTGCCTCCGCCTGCATGATTGGTCGAGCGTACCTATATGGACTTGGCGCAGGAGGTGAAGCCGGCGTAGCTCATGCTATCAATCTCTTGATTGAAGAGGTTCGACGGACGATGGCATTAATCGGCTGTCCCTCAGTCGCACAACTTAACCACGACTATTTGATGCAAAAATGAGTCTACGGTGATTCTGACTATCAGGACTATCTTTTGCTCGATTTAAGACAATGGGGTCACAGATGAAAGTATTAAAGCTTTGGTATAGGCGACTGCCCACGTAGTCGCTAACTTTTTATCCCACTCTTTCTCAATATCGAGAATTGGGACGTGATCGATGTTAAGCACACCTTTGTAACCAACCTGCTTAAAAGCCCTTAGCACTGCTCCCATATCCATGTCGCCATCATCCAGAAAGGTCTCTAAGTACTCGCCCCGCTTTGGGATCGGACCAATCACATTGCGGAAGTGTACGTTGAAAATACGTTCTGTACCAAAATGTTCAATGCCAGCAAAAACATCCTCTCCTGACTCATACCGAGTGCCCACGCAATAGGTCATTCCATTACTAGAACTAGGAAATTCAGCAAAGAGCTGGTCAAAAGCGGCAAAGCTATTTAGCACATGAGGAATGCCGCGGTATATCTCGACAGGTGGATCGTTGCCGTGTTGGCAGAGCCGAACACCCGCCTCCTCGGCAACCGGAATCACCTCCGTATAGACACGTCGATAGCCATCCCAAATCTGTTCCGGATCAAGCGTCCCCATGGGTTGGTCCATTACTCGTTCAGCGTCGATCAAACTGATGCCTGGCTGTCCGTATCCACCACGCCCGTGTCCGATTTTGTAACCTGGGGGACCTGCTGGATCCAGGTATTGTGCATTATTAGCTTTGATTCCTACTAACCCAATGCCAGCCTCTCCGACATTGAAGATAAGTTCACAAAACTGTCGTATCTGCTTTTCCGAATCTCCTCGCCCAAAATATGCATCCCACAAATGCTTAATTGATACGCTGACTAGATTGATACGCAAACCGAATTCTGAATAGCGATTCACTATCTGCTGCACTGAGGTACGGGTAAGTGTTCCTGTAGTTTGATACTCTTTTAGATATTCTAGTCGCAGATCTACGTCATCCACACCAATCTGTTTTAGGAACTGCAGGCCAGCATCACTCGTATCCTTTACAAATACACCTACACGCATGGCTTGACCTCAAGTTCCGTAACCAGATGATGTTCAACTGCACTATGAGTAAGTAGAAGAAGACGATAAGCCGGCTCCTTGGTTCCCAAAATGAAATCCTCGACACCCTGCTCCTCCTGAGGCTGCCACTGCGGCATGACCGTCAATTGACCTCCAGAACCAACAGTGACCCAGCCCCTACCAATCTTTCTCCAAGGATAACGGCTCTGCACATAAAAGCCGACCGCAAGAGGTTCGGATAAGGTCATTGAGTCAGTCACCAAAATATTCTCAGGATCTTCGCTATCCAGTTGCCGTTTGGCATCAGTGACCGGTGCTGGCCAAACGCCATGCAAATCTATACGACAGTGTAAACGGTGCTCATCTCCTTCACCTTCTGGAAGGGTAGCAACTGGACATGGGTTGTGCTGACGAAATGGTAAGCCGTCAGGGCTGTGCGGGATCGTCAGGTTATGATAGCAAGCATATTTCATAGCTTGGGAGCGAGGATCAATGTACCTCATTTGTCCTCGATCCACTGCTAACTCGTCACCAAAACCCTCTAGGACAAAACTTCCACGATCATCATGCCCATGCCCAGCTCCAGCTGGACCACCGATAATTTGCAGCCTCACTGGGCCATGAGCGGTCGGCCGAGAAGAGCACAATAGTCCAGTCACCGAAAGGTTGCGGAACACCGGAGGCTTTGCCTCCGGGAGAGGCAATTCATCCGGTCCATAAATTATGTTTAGCTCAGCCTCAGGAGGATAGTTCGGTTCAACATGATTCTTGACACCTGCTAACAACGCCGGCACTGCTGGATCATCCGACAACCGCGCAAGCAGCCCTAAGGAACCTTGAGTGACACAGATCCCTTCACGACCTCCATCAGAGTGTTTAATTACCGACCCAACAGGCGACTTAGTGCTGAGCATTGCAGTGATATAGTCCACTGAACGTAAAGCGACATCGGGGACAACAGATTCCAACGGAACATCACGATAACGTGCATAGAGAGCATAGCCAGCTAGTGCCTGCTGAAGGGATCCAGTAGCGTAGCCCATCCCCTCGTAGGTACCCCCGTCAGATGCAAAATAGGACTTCATGGTCTGGTCTAGCGCTATGCGGAAGGGCTCCAGAAAGTCGGAACCGTAAGGCCAATGCTTGCCCAACGCTATGCTCACGACAATACCGCCAAAGGCGAAAAAAATGCCCTGATTATTCCCGCGTACATAAGCATGCCTCATCAAAGTTTGCTGAATCCACGGCATGGCTTTTATGGATAACGCTTGTGCTAATACCTGCTTGCCGGCATCGGTCAAGAGCGCCCCCGCCCAATCCCACGCGAACACGCAGTTGATCGCATAGCGATACTCGCTGAATGCCCTCGTTTCCCAACTTGATCAAGGC
>CAZTZA010000068.1:0-1861 GCA_964618015.1 uncultured Spirochaetaceae bacterium
GCCCCGAAGTACGGGGGCGCGCCTACCGTATCGATCACCCCAAGAGCGGCGCACGCATCCTGCACCTGCACTGCGACGATACAGAAAACCTTTTCTCGATCAATTTTCCCACACCACCACCAGATGATACCGGCCTACCGCACATCCTCGAACACGTCGTCCTGGCTGGCTCAAAACGGTTTCCCGTAAGAGAACCTTTCTTCGAGATGTTGAAGATGAGTATGGCTACCTTTATCAATGCTATGACTGCTCCCGACTGCACCTATTACCCGGTCGCTAGCAACTCCCCAAAAGACCTTTTCAACCTAGCCGAGGTCTATTTTGACGCGGTCTTCTATCCCCTTCTCACCGAAGATTCTTTCAAGAGAGAAGGGCATCACTTGGCCCCAGCTGACCCCACAGATTTAACGGGCGCCCTGACAGTTACCGGTATCGTATACAACGAAATGAAGGGCGCGTACTCTAGTCCACTCGCTCGACTACAGCGCAGCGCCGTTCGAATGCTACTCCCTGATACCATCTATGGGCGCTCCTCCGGCGGAGAGCCAGAAGTCATTCCCGATCTTACCTACAACGCCTTCCGTCGGTACCACGCTGACTATTACCAGGCAGGAAATGCATATTTCTTCCTATACGGGAATATCCCGACTCGAGACTACCTAACCTTCCTGGGAAAACGCTTGGATGACCTTGCACCACGATCTCCCGTAATTGACTTGGGGCTGCAACCGCGCTGGTCTGAAAGCCGCCATTTCGATGACACCTATCCGATCGGACCAGGAGAGTCTACAGCTGAAAAGAGCTATCTACTTTTGGCCTGGCTATCCGGCGACGCTACTGACGTCATCACCACTATTGAGTGGTATTTGCTCGGAGCCATTCTTCTGGGCCATGAGGCTGCCCCTCTACGAAAAGCAATCATCGATAGCGGTATCGGCGCCGATCTGGTCTCTTCGGGAGCATTTCCCATAGGACGCGAACTATCCTTTGCGATTGGAGTCAAAGACAGCGAATCTGAACAAAGTGAAAAATTTAGAGAGTTGGTGATCTCAACTCTAGATGCCATCGCTAAACGAGGAATCTCTAGCGAAGAAGTTTCCACGGCACTACATCAAGCCGCGTACCACTACCGAGAAGTCCAACCCATGTTTCCACTGCACACCATGGATCGAGTTCTAGACGCCTGGATCTACGGTATGGACCCCCTCAGTTTTCTGCGCCTGGGTGAACACCTTGAGGTATGTCGAACTCGGTATCAAAACAATCCCCGGATGTTTGATCAATTAATCCGAGACCAGCTGCTATCTAACCCACACCGGCTGAGCCTTTGCCTACGCCCGGATCCGGACATGCAAGAACGCACCAACGAGACGTTTGCCATGAGAATGCAAACGATTCGCAGTGGTCTCTCTGATGAACAGACCGTTCAAATCGCTACCCAAGCAACGACCCTAGAACGTAACAACAGCCAGCCTAACAGCCCTGAAGCATTGGCTCTGTTGCCACAGCTATCAGTAGATGACCTTCCAGCTAAAGTCCCTCACCTTGACACAGAAAAATCTGACCTGAAGGGCGTAGCACTAATTCGCAACAACTTGTTCACAAACGGCATCAACTATCTGGCGCTTTCATTTGACCTAGTCGGACTGCCACGTGATCTCTGGCCATTCGTACCACGCTACACATCAGCGCTACGTAAACTCGGCACCGTCCGACAAGACTACGAGACAATAGCCCGACGTACGGCAGCTGTCACTGGAGGAATATCAGCCTCAACTATCATTAGCAACCATTCCAGCGATCCAAATCAGCCAGTATGGAGACTAACGGTTCATCTAAAAGCCCTAGATGAACAGCTTGA
>CAZTZA010000068.1:1871-8328 GCA_964618015.1 uncultured Spirochaetaceae bacterium
CTGGCTTTGGAACTATTACGCGACCTTCTTTTCCAGGTGGATGCTACCGACCAAAGACGGCTACACGAGGTAATCATTCAGACACGATCCCACTACCGTACTCAGCTAGTACACCAGGGTTTAGGCACTGCTCAGACTTTTGCAGCTAGAGGAATGAGCGAAGATGGCCACCTCAACGAGGTAATGAGTGGACTACCGCAGCTTGATCAATGTACCGAGATTGCTGGAGACTTTGAGCGCCATGCTGAAAATCTAATTAAGAATATCCAGTCATTACGGGACTTTATGCTTAACCCTCATCGTCTCGTAGCCAGCTTTACCGGTAGCGATTCAGCGTTTAACCTCACTTCATCCACGCTCAGCAAATGGATTCAAGACATGGAAACCAATTCCATAGTCCCTTCCTCCACTGGGTTCACCCCATTGCCTCCAACGTACGCTGGATTAGCGGGACCGATTCAGGTTTCTCACTGCGCTAAAGTGGTCGAGGCACCGCACTCTACTGATCCAGCTGCGGCTCCTTTACGGGTCGGCGCACACTTGATCCGCATGGACTACTTACTTCCAGAAGTTCGGTTCAAAGGTAATGCCTACGGCGCAAACTTCAACTACTCCCCACATGCAAGACGTGCTGTACTCGGTTCATACCGTGATCCGCACATTGTTCGCACGATAAAGGTGTTCGACGAAACTCATCGTTACGCGACCAAAGCGGACTGGAGACAAATTGATATCGAACGCGCGATCATTGCCACAGCAAAAAACGACTTCCGACCGATCAGACCTGGGGAGGCAACCAGTATTGCTCTACAGCGCTACCTAAGCGGCTCCACGCCGGAAATTCGCCAGCAACGTTACGAGGCACTACGTAACGTCACGCCAACTGCAGTCAAACATGAGTTATCTGAATTGCTGGCTCCATCTAAACGATCATGCGTATGCGTCGTCTCAAGTCGGCAGAAACTGGAAGATGCTAACAAAGAACTCACCCAATCACTATCGGTACAGGATATCTTGCCTATAAGCAATGACTGACGACACCTAAAGACTGATCGTTAGAGAAGGCCTCACAGCTTGATGATGTCATACATCAGGCTGTGAGGCATGACATTCGGCGGGAACCGTTAATATGTAATATAAATAATACTCTTCCGGACAACCCCATCTATATGACGACAAAGAACATCATGGACTCAGGACCAATAAACGCTTCAATTGTGATTCGGGAAATAATTGGAAGACCAAATAAAATGCAATCCCTACGAAATCACACCTCGGTCAGCAGCGTTAGCGCGTGTCGATAGCCACCGGAGGCAACCTCCACTCGCCAGACGTTTCACTAGCACTGCTAGTTCCAACATGTGATAGTCCCCCCACATACAAGCCTCTCCATTGGGAACAATGCTGCCAGAAGGGACGTAATCCCATCCATTGGGCCGGTGATAGACAGTGTGCAACAAAAGACCTTGGTGATTTGGGTCTTCAGCTAAATAAGGTGGCTTAAACAGCGTCTGTGCCATAGTGAGACCCGCTTGCGTATAGTGCTCGGCCGCCCTGAGATCTAACCGCCGCAGAAGCTTTCCTAACCTCAAAAGGCCTTGCGCACCAATGGCGGCCGCGGAGCTGTCGACAGGCTCAGATGGATTATTTGGCTCGGCTGGCCGAATGCGCCAGTCACCCATCCTGGATAATCCCGGCGCACCAGTATCCCAATAAGGAATCCCGTCCAAAGCTGAATTTTCGATAAGGAAATCAGCGGTAATTCTAGCCACATTTAGCAGCCTTTCATATGCTAATTCTGCGGTTATGAGACCAGGCACGCATAAATCTTCGACCTCACCTTCAGCACAACCAACCAAGAGCTCACACAACTCAGAATACCCAAGCACCGCCCAGGCAAGGCCTCGAGTCCATGTAGAAAACGGCGAGTAACCTTGCTGCGTACTCGGACACCGGTAGCTGCCATCATTTGTATTGAATATCGACTCGTGCGCGACACGGCCCGGCATATCATACGAATCCCTATCACAACCAAAATAGATGTTGTAACGAGCGCTAGTCTCGGCGTGCTGAAGAACGCGCTTTAATAGCGAAATACGACGATCCCTCTCGCCCATCAAAACGTGACCCATGTCATGAGCGACTGCCAGTACCCGCATAGAACGGATTGTGTCTATGAATAAAGAGTGAGGCCCGTTAAAGGAGTACACGTACCCTATTCCATCAGGGAGTGCAGTCCATCGAGATGCCTGCACAGCGCCTGAAACACGAATTGCAAGCCGGCAGGTTTCAAGCTCTCCATCACTTGCCTCCCACTGACCTTCCAAGCCTAAGCGAAGCAGATTCCCGTAGGTGCTCATTGTATTGAATCCATGGTCATGGACTCCAACATGACTAAGGTGCCCCGCCATACGTTCAGCAGTCTGTCGCTTGCCTATCTCGAGAAGGCTCTCATCCCGACAAACATCGAAGGCCAACAAGGCACAGCCATACTGAAACCCTTCAGTCCATTCGGTCCATCCTCGCTGCTGGTACCGACCCGCAACTGTATGGACGGGAGCACCGCCGTTGGGATCCCATCCTTCGTACAAGTTGCGCACTTTTACGGCCCCAATCTCGCATACCCGCTGAGCGAAATTCTCGACATCTGTGACAGAAATCTTCTGATTGATCTCCATGATTCCTACAACATAACCGATGCGAGACAAACATGTAGCATTTTAACGCCTTTACTTATGCAAAAATTCACCTCCCAAAAGCATCTAAACGGAGAAATAAGAATCCTGACATACTCCTATCGACATCCGCAGAAACGTCACTATCAAAGTCAAGTCTGACCATAGACAATGACTTGCTACCTCATAGGTATTTTCATTTACATCAATAATTTTGGCTGACACCATAGCCATCTACAATCGTTTTAGTCGGAAGCCTCCATCTACATCGATGACTGTCCCTTGAGAAAACGAAAAGGAACCCGACAGGAGCGAAGAGACGGCCGAACCGACATCCTCAGGAGTACCCCAACGTCGCTGTGGCACCAAGCCGTCTGCGATTAGACCGTCATATCTCGCTGCCACTTCCTTGGTCATATCGGTTTGCATAATGCCAGGTCTGACCTCAAATACAGCGATATCAATCTCAGCTAACCTAGCTGCCCAGAGTTCCCGAGACATGGTCAGCCCAGCTTTAGAAATGCAATATTCCCCGCGCAACGAGGATGCGTATTCGGAGGAAATTGACGTGATAAAGACAACGGTGCGTCGCTGCTGAGATTGCGCCCGCTTAGCTATCCAGCGGCGAGCCATCGCCTGGGTCAGAAAATGGGGACCAGCCAGGTTCACACCTAGCACTTCATTAAATGACTCTTCAGTAGCATCCAGCAGATCATCTCGCCGACGCGGAGCAATGCCGGCGTTATTGATGAGCGCATCAATCTCACCGACCTCGGAAGTCACTTCAGTTAGGAGATTATCTCGATCAGTAGCAGAAGAAATATCAGCTTGATGTGCAGTAAAAAGCTGGCACGACACCGACGTGGTTTGAGGATTTTCAGCTGCCTTGCGACAAAGTTCTATCGTCTGACGAGCCGCAGTCTCGTCACTACGAAAACAAATCGCTACCGAAAAGCCACTTTTGGATAGAGCGAGAGCAATACCTCGTCCCAGTCCTCGGCCACCTCCCGTAATTAGCGCCACCGGTGAGCGATCAATCATGGTTTACCGCTTGATCCAAGCCATTTTCAGTAATAGAACCGAAAATGGTACTACGAATCGAACAGACATCCGTCACTCCAGCCTCCTACACGTTGATCCTAGCATACCCGAAGGAATACGGTGTGTGCATGACCCCATCATATCGTCGAATTGCCTCTCTGAAGTCAATCGATCAATTCTCTGAACACCTAGAGAGCCTTGGCATTGCGGAACAGATACCACTCAGCTCAGGAGATATTACTGAACCTCTATCGAGTCCAATTTCACTTCCAAATGGTCAAACAATAGGAAACCGCTTCTGCGTCCAGCCGATGGAAGGATGGGATGGAACTATCGACGGGCGGCCTACGGAGCTAGTCACTCGACGCTGGCGATCCTTCGGTCGGAGCGGAGCTAAGCTTATATGGGGATGTGAGGCCGTGGCGGTTGAGCACGCTGGCCGCGCTAACCCGAACCAGTTGCGCATGGGTGAAGACACGGTTGAAGACCTGGAACAGTTACGCCACATGCTAGTCAATGAGCACGAGAATCGGTTTGGCGGAAGCAGCGACCTACTAGTCGGCCTTCAGCTCACTCATTCAGGCCGATTCTGCCGACCATCAGACAAGAATCGCTTAGAACCGGTAATTCCCATTCGTCATCAAATACTAGACAGACGTTTTGGAATTTCTCCAAATCACCCCATCATCACAGACGAAGAGATCGAAACAATAATCGAGCGCTTTGTCTCTTCCGGTGTACTTGCCCAACAAGCCGGCTTCCAGTTCGTAGATGTTAAACATTGCCATGGATACTTCTGTCATGAGCTCCTAGGATGTCATGAACGTCCGGGACAATTCGGCGGAGACTTTAAGCATCGAACACGATTTTTGAGAGAGGTAGCTAATGGTCTTCGGAGTCGCGCCCCCGGACTCTTAGTCGGCGTTCGCCTCAGCGCCTTCGACTCGGTTCCTTACGAGCCATCCAAGAAAACCGCCGTCGGAGAACCGGAAATCACACCTCTTCCCTATCGATCAGGATTCGGCGTCTGCTGTGACAATCCTTCTGCTCCTGACCTTACTGAGACCTTTGAATTTTTAGATGTACTTCAGGAATTAGGCATTTACCTAGTAAACATCACGGCCGGAAGCCCCTACTATACACCTCACCTGCAGCGGCCGGCGCTGTTCCCTCCCTCAGACGGATATCTGCCACCAGAAGATCCACTGATTGGAGTGGCACGACAGATCAACACGGTAAGAGCTCTCAAACAAAGCCATCCCGAACTGACCTTCGTTGGATCGGCTTATAGCTATCTACAGGAATGGTTGCCAGTGGTAGCAGCAGATGTGATACGAAGAGGTTACGCAGATTCGGTCGGCTTGGGGCGGATTATGCTTTCCTACCCTGACCTTCCTCACGACGTTCTCACCGGCTTAACTCTGAAACGAAAACGTTTATGCCGAACGTTCAGCGACTGCACGACCGCCCCTCGCCAAGGCATGATTTCAGGCTGCTTTCCGCTAGATCCGTTCTACCGAGCACGCCCGGAGGCAAAACTGCTCAAGGCTATCAAGACTACCAAATCGTCCTAAAGACACCGGATCTACGCCTGAAAAACAATCAACCGCATCTTTCCATATTTTAGGATAGAATCTTAATTTATCAAGCCTTGAATCGCACTGCCTCCTCTCCGCCGCTAGTAGCATCGCCCTCGGTATAAGAGTGAGCCCCAGCTCCGGCAAGGGCGCCTCCCTGCACGATTAGATACTCATCCCTAATGGGCTTCCCATCAAACCAACACTCCAAAATTTCACGTACGCCTGATGCATATCGTGCTTGAGCTGATAGAGAAGTCCCCGATGTATGAGGAGTAAGTGCATGGTTGGGCATAGACCGCCAAGGATGATCATTCGGAGCCGGTTGAGGAAACCAGACATCGCCGGCATAACCGGCAAGCTGCCCACTTTCCAACGCCCTTACGATGGCATCTCGGTCGCAGATCTTTCCACGAGCAGTATTTACAATATAAGATCCCCGTCTCATTTTACTGATCAGCTCGTCATTGAAGAGATTCTCTGTTTCCGGATGTAACGGACAGTGAATACTCACAACATCGCAGGCCTTGACCATTGAATCCACGCTATCGTGAAAAATAGCGCCTAATTCTGCCTCCACCTTTTCAGGAAGCCGATGTCGATCGGTATAATGCAGCTTAACGTCAAAGGGCTTCATCCGACGCAAAACAGCCAGACCAATGCGTCCAGCCGCTACCACTCCAACATCCATCCCCTCGATGTCGTAAGACCGTGAGACGGCGTCGGCGATGTTCCAGCCACCTCGCACCACCCAGCCATACTGTGGAATATAATCCCTTACGAGTGCGAGCATTTGCATAACCGCATGCTCCGCGACACTGATACTATTACACCAAGTAACTTCACACACGGTAATATTCCGATCTATAGCCGCCTGCAAGTCCACGTGATCTGATCCTATACCTGCCGTAATGGCTATCTTAAGTTTTGGTGCCTTCTCAATCCGCTCAGAAGTTAGGTAGCCAGGCCAAAATGGCTGGGAAATAACTACTTCGGCGTCTATAAGCTCCCTTTCGAACACCGAGTCAGGTCCATCCTTATCTGCAGTAACAACGAACTTAACGCCGCGTTTAGCAAGAAACGACTCTATCCCAAGGCCGCCGGATACGGAACCCAGAAGCTCACCTGGCTGGAAATCGATGGCATCCGGCGTCGGCAAGGTCT
>CAZTZA010000068.1:8338-9458 GCA_964618015.1 uncultured Spirochaetaceae bacterium
GAACCCGGGTCATCGTACACAACACAACGCCCTTTCTGACTATCCATAATATTAAAATCGTCTCCATCACTCTTGGGTATTGCGGTATAGTGTACGAAAATCAGACACGACAGGAAAAGGCTTGAAGCCCACTCCTCGAAAACTGTACACATACACTTTCATCATGAATTCAGCGTTGGATCTGGACGAAAAAGCACTTGCACAACACCTGATTTCTATCGGAGAACCTGCTTATCGTGCCCGCCAGATTCACACGCACTTATTTCGCCGCGCGGTACTCGACTACGATAGTATGACTGACCTTCCAGCTAAGGTGCGCGAGCATCTGAGCTTGGAACTACCGGCAACACCACTAACGGTTCAACAGCGCCTGCCAACCCCAGATGGTGAGACCGTGAAGATGCTGCTAAGAGCACACGATGCTGAGCTAATCGAAGCAGTTTCCATCCGCGACGGCGCCCGACATACAGTGTGCGTCTCTAGCCAAGTAGGTTGCGCTATGGCGTGCGCCTTCTGCGCTTCTGGGCTGGACGGCGTCTCTCGCAATCTCACTTCAGGAGAAATCGTAGCTCAAGTACTCTATGCCGCCGTTTACGCGACGGTCACCAACATTGTGTTCATGGGCATGGGAGAACCACTATCCAATTTTCCGCGACTTGTTGACGCAATCAACATTTTGACTGACCCAACCGGCATTGCCATGAGTGCACGTCGGCTTACCGTAAGCACTGTCGGCTTAGTACCGCGCATCCGTGACCTAGCAGCTACAGGAATCCCGGTTGGACTTGCCATTAGTCTGCATGGCCCCGATGATGCAACTCGAGGTCGATTGGTACCTACTGCACGCCTCTACGGTATCGCTGAGCTGCTCAAGGCTGCAGATGATTACTCAGCAGCTACCGGTCGGCGAGTGACCTTCGAATATACGCTCATTGCTGGTCAGAACGCTGATCCTAAACACGCGAAAGCACTCGGGCTGTTGCTAACAGGGACCGGCTCACAGGTAAACCTCATCCCATACAATCCGGTCCGCGGGCTGAATTTTACCGAACCGTCCCCAGATTCAGTCCGCCAGTTCGCTTCCATAGTCACGCGCCATGGAGTGACAGTAACTACCAGA
>CAZTZA010000069.1:0-9345 GCA_964618015.1 uncultured Spirochaetaceae bacterium
CCTTACTTACATCCGCAGATAGGTCCGACTCGCGCTCGATCGATGATGATTCCTGATCGATAGACATCTTGATAGAACCAGTTTTCGGCGCCGGCTCCTTACTAGTGTAGAGAGATAAGTCAGGTTCTGGGTTAGTGAGATGGTTCTCGAAGTTGACCAGGTACAGTTCGCCCTCTGATCGGCCATCGGCCAGTGTCGTTTCGTACGTGAGGGGCTGGCGTGGAGGGATAACTAGTGAATGAAAAAATTGATCTACGTCCAGTGGCGGATGTCCCACTTAGTTCTCCTTACGGACTGATTGGTTCCACAAAAACCAACAGGCCCTTTCTTGATCTACCTTTTGCACAACGAATAACCGTCTGCCATTTCAGCAAGACGGTATCAGCTATCGCCACCAGAGGCCAACTCAACGATCCAATAAATCCGCACTCGGCAACTACCACACAAAAGGAAACATGTGTACCTCTTTTTATTATCGCCACCATAGCTACCTTAAATATTCTATAAAAGAGATTTATGAACGTCGTCGAACGTCGAAACTCCCCCCCTCTGATAAAAAAGAAACTTCTAACCAGATAGCATTTTTCATAGACCGTGAGGACTATAATGGTTGCGTCGATAGGTTAGATGCCATACTCGCCCTATGAGTACATGGACAGAGCCAGAACGTGAGATCCCCGTCATCTACGAGGTCGATGTGGCAGTGGCTGGCGGTGGGGTGTCGGGCGTGAACGCTGCCCTCGCTGCGGCTCGCGGTGGTGCAGATACCCTTCTTATCGAGAGACAGAATGTGCTCGGCGGCAACTACGGACCGGGCTGGCGGCCGCCTGGTGGCCGGCGCGAGGCGATCAAGAAACCAAGGGAGGAGCCCACTGGCTTCATTGGATTGACCGAGGAGATCCTTAAACGTCTGGAAGCATTTGGCATGGGGGGGACGCAGCCCACAGTCTATGGGGCTAAGAACTGGATGACCGAGTCAATGGCAACCGAATACATACTACTGAAGATCCTCGAGGAGTCTGGCGTGAAGCTAATGCTCAACACTTTTGTGTCGGACCCGATTTTAGAGAACACTTCCATTCGGGGCATGCTCGTTGAAAACAAGTCCGGTCGTGGCGCAATTAAAGCGAAAGTTCTAATCGACGCTACGGGTGAGGCAGATCTAGCCCGTCGTGCCGGGGCTCCTATCATCTACCCGGACGCCAGCTACCACGAGATGGACTCCCATTCACCGACCGGAGTTGGTGGCCAGTACGCCATTCTCGGTATCGACTGGGATCGATACGGTACCTACCTTGAATCAGAGCCGGAGGAGCCGGAAGATCCCAATCCGATCAAGGTGCCCATCCCGAAATGGCAAGTGGACGGTATCGCCTTCGGCATGACCGGTAGGAAGCCGCCCCTCGAGCCAGGCATTGACGCCGGTGACGGTCTAAATATCTCCGAGTTAGAAGCAGCCTTCCACACGAGTGTATTCGAGAAAGTGCAACGCTGGAAGAAGGAACTGCCGGGATTCGAGAACGCCGAGCTTCTCGCTATGACTCCGTTCCTTGGAGCACGTGGCGGTCCGTGCATCGAAGGAGAACACGTCGTGACCATGGACGACGTGTTGGAGGGACGTAAGTTCACGGATAACCTTTACGTCTTTCTCTTCCGTCCGCCACGTCCAGAAGGGACACGGCCGCCCTCAAAATGGACGGAGTTGCCATATCGATGCATGCTCCCCAAGGACTTCGATGGGCTGCTGTGTACCGGCCGGAGCGCATCATCAGTACCAGATACCCTCCTGCGCAACAGGAATATGATCGGAATGATGGGTCAGGCTGCGGGTACTGCCGCGGCAATGGCCTCGGCACAGGGCATCGCTCCGAGAAATCTGGATGTCCGGCCCCTTCAGCGGGCGTTAATAAAAGCAGGCTTCTACCTCGGATCGGATAAGCGGTTGCAGGAGTTGGGGCTGCTCGGTCCCTGAGATTCGGCGGATCTCTTCAGGGCAGTCAAGTATTCACCGACGAGCACATAGACGAACTATTCCAGTTTGCCCATCTTCAACAAGAGAGATACGATAGATTGATTGATGAAACAGAAGGCCTAAGGGTATATGTGGCAGAATAAACCATGCCCTGACCTTCCAAAAGTTTATCATCGAATTATCTTTAGTAGCCTTGCTACGAAGTAGGAGGAGTACGTGGAACGAGTCGTCTATCTGAACGGACAGTATGTGTCTGAACGAGAGGCTCGCATCTCAATCTTCGATAGTGCCCTTATGTATGGGGACATGGTATTTGAGATGACCAGGTCTTATCAAAAGAAACCATTTTTGCTAAAACGCCATATGGACCGTCTTTATGCGTCAATCCGGTATGCGAAAATAGAAACTAACTTAGACCAAGAGCAGATGTTGAAGGCCACATACCAAACTATCGAACGTAATCAAGATTCTTTAGGGGATTATGATTTTCAGATCATGCACAACGTTACTCGCGGTGGAATGGATTTGTACGCAGAGCTAATCACAGAGGGCACTTCTCCTGTAGTCACTATTAACGTAATACCTCTTGTTCGTCACATTGGCCGATCGTCGTCCACGTACAAGACTGGTGCAAATTTCGTTACTACAGTTCAAGGCTCGGTTCCAGCGCGTTATATCGATCCAAAGGCTAAAAATCGGAGCCGCATGAACTATAAGCTAGCTGAGCTTGAAGCTGCCCGCCTTGAGCCTGGAGCAATGGCTTTATTAACTGACGAGCATGGATATATTACTGAAGGAACGGGTAACAATTTTTTCATGGTCCTCGATGGACAGATTTTAACTCCAAAGCCACACGACATCCTACGCGGAGTGTCACGGGGCTATTGCATGGAGTTGGCAGAGTCGGCAGGTATGCGTGTAATTGAAACGGATATCGAGCCATACGATGTTCACCATTCGACAGAGGCTTGGTACACCTCTACTTCTATTGCTATGATGCCTATTACAATGTTCAATTCCGCTCCTATTGGTTGCGGCGAACCAGGGCCTATTTACAATCAACTTCTCAATGCATGGTCTAAGAGCGTTGGTGTCGACATTATATCACAAGCTAGCGATTATGCTATCGCAAGTGAAAGCTGGATACCCTGATGCAATTCGTCGAACTCCTGCCACAAGAACGTCAGTTCTTTGATACTAATGGATACCTAATAGTAAGGGACGCGATCAATCAAGAATCTCTGCCGCAGTTTCTTGAAGCTGCTGATCGTCTTGTCAGCAAGTGCAATGGCGATTCGAAAAACGGCCGAGCCAGTCTGACCAACGTAGTCGCCGAGGATTCTGCTTTCCTATCACTTTAGACTTGGAGTACCACGGTGCCGTTGGTGGTTCAATTACTCAGTCATAACATTCGCTTAACAAAGTCACACCTAATTTACAAGCACCCGGATAGTCCGACAGCCAAACAGCCAACCTTTTGGCATCGTGACATTCTTAACAGTTCGGAAGACTTGGGGTTACACGCTAATACTCGGATGGAAATTAAGATAGCCTACCATTTTAGTGACTGCCTTAGCCCCGGCTGTGGTAACACGTGGATAGCCCCTAGAAGTAATAAATTAGATTGCCCATTAGAATTGGCACCAAATAGTACTGATCCACCCGATGCTTTCGAGCCCGAATTGAAAGCAGGCGATGCCTTCCTATTCGAAAATCGGACTTTCCACAGACAGGGACTTAATTTTACTAGGAAGACTAGGAAAGTACTAATGATGGGCTATTCCTATTCCTGGTTAGCTCCTAACGACTACGTAGTGCAAGATGAAAAAACATTGAAACGAGCACGAAATTCAATTGAATCACAGCTCTTGGGAGGATTGAGAAAATCAAACTCTCAAATAGACGACGGCCCGCTGCGGGAATGGACGAAACGCTATGGAGTATCTAGGTCTTCCGAAATTGAAGCGCTCAACCGAAGGTAAAGAGGACCAACCGGGAATCTTTACGTGTGCATAAGTCACTACTTCCTATCGCCAATACAACGGAACTGCTGACAAAAACAGCTATTGGATAATTGCCGATAAAGGCGACTGACCACCGACTGAACTATTTTTTATCTGATACGTTGCTATTCCGACTATACTCACGCCGACGACTAGACTTCATAGACCGTCGACGTGATTTTCTCCTCTTACTGCCAAAGCCATTAGAAGAATGCTTACGGTCAGGCTGGGGCGAAGTTTTTGGTACTATCTCAGAAAAATGGAATGGCTGGTCGGAAATCTCTTCCAAAGAAACCCCAATGAGCTTTTCTATACGTTGAAGTCGCGATACCTCAGTCGAGTCGCAAAATGACATAGCAGACCCTGCAGCACCAGCTCGAGCCGTTCTGCCAATACGATGAACGTAGCTTTCGGGCTCATGAGGAAGATCAAAGTTTATAACATGCGTGATGTCGTCTACATCAATCCCCCGGGCAACAATATCAGTAGCAACTAGGGCTCGGCAGCGTCCGGCTCTAAATCGTTCAAGAGCTCGTTGGCGAGCAGCTTGCGACTTATTGCCGTGGATTACTTCTGACGACACTCCAAGTTTTGAAATATTTCTATACAAGTTATTTGCACGACTCTTAGTACGAGTAAAAACCAAGACCTTGGATAAATCAGTATCTTCAAACAACGCATTAATAAGATTATTTTTAAGTTCTGATTTTACGAAATAAACTGATTGACTTAGAGTTTCGACAGTCGTAGCAGCTGGTGTAGCTTCCACTCGTTTTGGTTTATGTAAGATCTCATTAGCCAGCCTGGAGACATCAGGAGGCATGGTGGCGGAAAAGAGCATCGACTGGCGTTGACGAGGCAGTTCACGAACAATCTTCCGGACGTCATCAATGAATCCCATATCTAGCATTCGATCTGCTTCATCAACCACAAAATATTTAATTCGATCAAGACGAATATGCCGCTGAAGAAACAAATCCAAAAGACGCCCCGGAGTGGCAATGACTATATCAGCGCCGCGAGCAAGTGATGTTACCTGACCTCTTTGTGAAACTCCTCCAACTATGACCGTTTGACGAAATCCAAGACCTGCACCGTAGTCGCGAAAATCTCCATGGATTTGAATAGCAAGCTCGCGAGTTGGCGCTATAGCCAAAGCAATAGGTGCTTTGCGACTTCCATGAGCTGAAGTTTCAGCAAGTTGTTGTAATATAGGGAGAGCAAAAGCGGCTGTCTTACCAGTCCCCGTCTGTGCTATACCGAGAACGTCAACACCCGCCAATAATTGTGGTATAGATTGTTCTTGAACTGGCGTTGGTGTTACATAACCTTTTACCATCAGCATACGAAGAATGGTCGTAGAGAGACCGAGAGAAACGAATTCTGAACGCAGCAATTAAGAGTCCTTTTAGCGGAATTGCCTGAAACTTGATTACAGACCTGTAATCATCATCGGCAGAAAGCCCTGAAAATAGGGCATAAGCTAGGAGAAATTTATACATTCAAATTTGCTCCTAAGCAGGTATATTGTCAAGTGTTTGATGCTGAAGGGTTTGTCCTATATAGCGTAGCCATCCGAATTTTCATTTTTCTAATCGGGAAGGCAACCGTTCTGACTACGAAATCTATGAGAACCCTTAATCCATTTTGGAGTTCTCCGGGGCCAAGCCTGCCCATCAATGATGCGATAATCATCCCCCTACCCTCCAGCCAGGCTAAATATATGAGCGACATAGCGCGCTACGTTGTGACCACCATAGTAGGCTGTTCGTGTATCAAAAGTTGGATTACAAAACCAACTTCGCTGTGGCTGCTTAGTACGTCAGTAATTATATTCAAATATTCGACTCGATGATGGTTGGCAAGCATGAGGAGACCTACGGAAGGTCCTAATAAAGAGCTCATAATTCCACAACCCTAAGCGGTAAGGAGGACATGCTCCATAAACCATTTTTCTAAGAAAATCGTACTCGGCTCATGGGAATCACGAATTCACTCTATTTGCGCCTCAGTCATCGCCTCTGCGATGACAATAGAGTTTGATGGAATTTTTAGGTCAAGCCAATCACATGCGAGTTGATTAATCTCATCAGGCACCACACCTCGTAGTAGCAGGCAACCATCGTGACAGAATTCGAGCACCTGTAAATCGTTCATCGTCGGCTCCCACTGGAATGTCCATAGGTGCTTAAAGTCCGTGACCGACCTTCTGAATAATTAACCCTTGGCCAATATTCCTGGTGCTAAATCCCCGATAGAAGCACTAAGCTCGTTATCTGCTTTGGAACTATTCTTTTCAAAGTCTTCTGGAGTCGGAATTGGAGTGTCGTATTGGTAAGAAGGATCTGCTTGTTGCAATTTCCAAGTTTCACGCATCTCTTTCCATGCACCCATAAGTGTTCGCGGTTCCGGCAGATCGTCAGCTATTGCCTCACTTAGCTTTCGCAGGTTATAGCACGGCACTCCCGCATACATATGGTGTTCCATATGCCAATTCATGCGCCAATAAAGAAATGTTGAGAGAGGATCTATCCTAATGGTGCGCACACACTTGCGAAAGTCCGGAACGTTGTCACGTAGACCGCAGTGCATGGGTACTCCGACGAAATAGCGCCAAATATTGCCAATGAAAATTGGAAAAGTTACCAATAAGGGTAACAACCAAAGCCCGAATGTAATTGCCGCAACGATCACGAGTCCGTGAAATAAAAGAACCTGCCGAGAAAAGCGAACCGATTTAGCTAATTCTTCAGGATGGGCTTTATATAATGCAAGCACCCACTCCTCCTGGTTCTGCCCTGTTGCTGCTGGGTTGTAGACAGCATTTTGCCGCGGAAAATATCCGAACGCTTTACGCACAGTGTTTCCGATCAAGGGAACCAAACCCTTAGACTCAAAGCCGCCAATGACACCTATTGTGCATAATTGTAATAAATAGAGCACTTTCAACGTCGGCGTCCTAGGGAGCACTACTTCGCGATCACCGTCTGGATGTAACGTGTAACGGTGATGATAAGTATGGCTGAGCGCGTAATCATGATAATTGAACCATGACAGTACGCTATAGATTTTTAGAAAAAATCGGTTGAGCCATTTGGTCTTGAACACCGTACCATGGTCGAGCTCATGGCATGCAGAGCTAAAAAAACTAGTAACTCCGCCATGAAAAAGCAGCAATAAGACAAATCCGACCCAGATTTGTTGACTGAACAGATAGAAAGTTAGTAAACCCGTCGCGGCAGCCAAAGATAAATGGCCTACGGCTTGCAAACTACCCCGCAGATCACTCCTTTTCATCAACCCACGCAGTTTTGCAGGGTCAATCGGGCTACGATACCATCTTATTCGCATCGTGCGGCGAATATCTTGAAGCGGTGGATATGTGCTTGGCATTAGGCTCTCCTCCCCTCTTCACAGGAGGATTTTCTGTTGCCGCCTGCCTGTCAAGGCCTTAGCAAGCTAAAAAAAACTTCTTGACCGTTGCGGCTAAATCAGCAGGCGAATCTAAATCCGCCAAGTGACCACTATTATTGAGAACTACAACCTCTGAATGAGATATCTCACGAGCAAATAGGTTTCGATAGCTATCCGGAAGTACACGATCAGATTCTCCGAAAACAAGCAAAGATGGCTGAGTAATCCGGTGTAGCCGACGTGTAAGTCGCGTATCACCTAATGGCCACAACAAGCGTGCAGCTGCTTCTTGTGCACGCACTTTTATCACCTCCCATTCCACTGGATCAATCGAATCCGGTAAGGCTATATGTATTTCCCATTTTGCCGGGTCCTGACAAAGCAACTTTCCTAATGAACTCGGATTCTGCGCAAAGATATCAGCTGTGGGATTAGAATCATCAAACAACCCAAGAGGTGACACTAAAACAACCCTCCTTACAGATGCGGGCCAAACGGCTGCGACATCTGCTGCGAGTGCTGCTCCTAATGAGACACCAATTAGGTCGGCTCCTTCAGCTCCTGCCTCACCCAATAAGTCATGAGTAGCAATTAACCAATCCAGATGGTCGTCTAACATGCCAATCCCTGACGATCCTGGGAATCCAGGAATCGTAGGAACTATGACTCGTCGACTTTCTGAAAGAATTTCTAGAAATCTTGTCCAGCGAGGCAGGCCGCCTATACCCGCCATAAATGCTACCGGTTCACCTTCGCCCTGTTCCCACACCCTACATGAAACACCTGATACCTTGACGGTCCGTTCAGAAGGATTCTTCATTGGCTTTCTCGTGTCACACGGCGTGCCGCATCTGGCCACCAGTTGTCTTCCCATTTATCCTTAAAGAGATCAGTGAGCTGAGGCATTACCTGGCTTGCAAATAGAGTTGTGTTTGCTCGAGTAACTTCTCGATTCATATTACCGAAATGAAGAAGAAGCATGAGCTGCCCAATGTTCAAATCAATAGCGATATCACGCAATCGATCTGCAACTTCGTCAGGTGTGCCAACTAATAGATACCCACGATCTAATATTTCCTCGTAGGTCGGTGCTGCAGTGAATTGCGCCACTGGATTTCCGGAATATTTTTGACGGGCTCGAAACCGCACTGATTCTTCGGTCGCGTAGCCAGGAGGTACCGCAAATCGTGGATTAGTATGGAGGCAGTTATTGTAAAAATATTCAGCTGGTTCTCGATAAAGATCGATTGCCTCACGTTTGGTCTCAGCCACCCCCACTAACTGCAGGTAGCCCGCTTGAAAAGGGTTAAGATCTTTTCCTTGACTTTCAAGCTCATCCCAGTAGCCTTTGAGCACCCCTCGCGCAGTGTTATAGCCGAAATACGATAATGCTGCGTAGGCGTAGCCATTTTTGCCGCACATACGCCATGTTTCTGGCGCACCACCCCCGGGAATCCAAATTGGTGGACGAGGTTTCTGGATTGGCCGTGGCCAAACATTAACGTAACGATGTTGATAAAATCTTCCGGCAAAGGAAAACGGTTCAGCCTCTTGCCACGCTCGTATAACTAGCTCGCAAGCCTCCATATACTTATCGCGTAAAGTGCTAGGATTTCTCCCATACGCATAGCAAGTATCCATTGGTGTTCCAAGGGGTAACCCTGCAATTAGTCTTCCTCCAGAAAGGCAATCTATCATCGCCATCTCTTCGGCTACCCGTAATGGTGGGTCGTATAATGCTGGCGCATTGCCCATTACGCAAACAGCACCTTGAGCAGTGTTATGAGCAAGAACTGCGGCCATTAAATTCGGCGATGGCATCATACCGTAAGCATTTGAATGGTGTTCATTTACACAAACCCCATCGAATCCATGATCGGAAGCCTCTTCCAACTCATTAAGATTATCTCGGTACATAGCCCCTCCGCGATTTTGATCGAATAGACTAGTGTCGAC
>CAZTZA010000070.1:0-9344 GCA_964618015.1 uncultured Spirochaetaceae bacterium
TCGAAGGCTCTTGGCGTGAAGATAGAGGGCTCTCGCAGTCAGATCCTCGTCGTCCGCCCGTTACGCAAGCTTACCGAAACGTGCGGCCGCCTCTTCGAACCTCTCATCGCTAAAATAGGCCCATCCCGCCAAAAAAACTGCCTCATTATCACGAGGAAGTTCATCAAGAACCATGGTCGCCTGGCTAAATTCGCCTAGTCTATACAGCGCCCAGCCCAGCTGATAGACCGCAGTGGGCGCTAATTCCGACAGCTCGTCGTTCAGTGCCCGCTGAAGACCAGGATTACGAAGCAGATCGATACCATTGCGATAGCGCTTGAGAGCGATCTCAGACACTCCCTGCAAATAGGACGCAAGGGCCTCGGCACCTGGATTAATGTCAGCAAGAGTGCGAAACGCTCCCCTCAGCCTTCGCGCAAATCGGACTACTGCGTCATGGTCACTATCAGCAAACGCCAGCTTCATCCGATCAATCTGAGCAGTCACATCATTAGGTGCCAACTCGACAAGACGGTCGATGATGGCTCTAGCATCATCACGGCGTCCCTGCCGACCCGCAAGATTGACCTTCAGACGCAACAAATCAAAATGATAACGACTGCCTGTTACGACAGCTTCGGCGTTAGTAACAGCATTAGCAGCTTTCTGCAGGTCCCCAGCTCGATAGAAAGCGTAGGCAGCAAGATAGGAAGCCTCAGCACGGCGTGGTGAGGCCGAATAGTGTGATCCGAAGTTCCCATACAGTTCCGCCGCAGATAAGTAATCCTGCCCCTCCAGGGCTATGCTGCCCAGCAGCATCGTCGCTGACGCTGATTGCTCTGGTGCAATCTCAATCATCTCTCTGAGTACCTTCGCTGCCTCAACCGATCGATTTACGCGGATCAACGTGGCGGCCAGGTACATCGGGGCGGTGCCCTTTGTAATGCCTATTGAAAGTTCCTGTTGCCAGACACGAGCGAGGAAGAACTCCGCCAGTTCGTCTGACCCTCGATCATAGTTCTCGATTCCCATTCGCAACCACAAATCAGCCAGAATCTCCGGCGAGGCAGCGAATCGAATTTCCGCACTACGGGTCCAACGCTGCATAGCAGATATGTCCCCCTCGCGCCGTGCCGCAGCGAAAAGCCGACGGTGTGCGGCTGCCGCTATCTCAGGTTCGGCTGCTACTAGCTGGCCATAAATAGCCCCGGCTGCCTCAAGTTGTTCCAATTCCCATAGCGCTTCAGCGTAGTAAAACAAGACCTGGTCACGACGTTGAGGTGGGTAAGACGCTGTAGGCAACCCAGAAGCAAAGGATACTAGCCGCTCATACTCACCACTAACGAGATAGTTATGAGAAAGCAACACAGCAGCGTAGGTAGTTGTGACGTCCAGGGTATCCTCACGCCCCAGAACAAGTTTAACAAGCGGTTCCTGTGACTCGATTAAACGACCTGCATGCAGCTCAGCAAGCGCCTGATATAGCAAGGCCTGAGAACGTCGCTCCGGCGCAGCACCAGACCGGACAAATTCCATTAGGTCAAGCGCAGCCTCTTCGAAACCGCCAAGCTTATAGTGAGTAATACCAGTCCAATAAGGAATTTCTTCCAGGAACCCGGCAAGCCTATACTGACGTTCGATAAGACCAAAAGTTGAAAGCGCATCATCATAGCGACCCAAGTGGTACAGCGAGACTCCTCTACCGTATTGGACATCCGCCATCAATTCCGAATTCGGATAGCGATCAAGGAACGCGTCATAGACCTCTAACGCCAGTGCGTAGTTGCCAGCACGCATGCGCCGGTCCGCCTCGCTCAGGAGGTCGCGCTCGTCCGCCCACAACCACATGGGAAATGAAAGTGCTGTTATCAATACAGCGAAAACCGCCCGCCTCAACCTCCGATCCTCTCTCTGACAGGTCTCGAGTTCTGGTAGCCGCTGGCGGTATGCAGGCGGATTTTCCATCATTCCCCTCCCAATGAGTGACGGTATGTAACGTCGTGTTCTTGACGTAAACCTATAAGATGTTCTCTATGAGCATCGAAGATCAGCTATTTTCATAAACAAACTCATCAAAATGGTAGCATCGAACCGCAGAGATTTAACACAAAACACGTGTGATGGATAAAGCTAAAACTAGAGCGTCTCGAATCTCAGCCATTCCAGCACGAAGATCAGGATCAATCTGTTCGGTTTCCTGCCATAGCCGTAGGCGAACACCGCCAATGGTATATTGATCTTCTTCTATCAGATAACGCACTCGAAACAACAGGTTGATCTCGTGGCTACCATACACCCTTCTTCCATATTCGTTTTTTCGTGGTGAAATAAGAGGTATCGATCGCTCCCAATAACGCAAAATATGTACCTTTACGCCGAGCAGATCTGAGACTTGGCCAATTGAATAATACACTTACCTCCTCCCCCTCTCTTGTCTTCCCTCATGGCCCGTGGCCGGCGATGAGCGTATGTCTATGATAATAGGAATACGGTCGAATCCAAGGTCAGAACGCACCTTATTCTCCAGGAAACGGCGAAAGTGTGCAGGAACTTGCGGCCGGTTCACAAAGAACAATAGTCGCACCGGATTGCTCGAAGTCTGCACCCCATACTGAACACGCAGCGGTCGTCCTTTAGGTGCAATCCTTGGCAAGGACCCGGCTGCACCAGGAAGACGATTCCAACGCTGCACCGCGTCATTAATTTGACTAGTAGAAACCATTCGTGCTCGCTGTTCGCTGACACTGACGCACGCATCCAGCAGGTCAGCAAGACCAGTCCCCTCAAGAGCCGACAAAGTTACCAAAGGCACATAGGCAAGCGCTGGAAGATGATATCGCGCACGATCAGTTACCGATTGCTTATCCTGGCCTCGACAGAGATCCCATTTATTGAGGGCAACCACCAATCCAGTGCCTCTTCGGACGGCTAGTGACGCTAATCGCTTTTCCTGATCCGCGATCTCAGACTGAGCATCAGCGAGAAGTACCGTTACGTCACTACGTTCTAGCGCAGCAACCGAACGCTGGGTAGAGTAGTACTCCACAGGCGCATTTACTCGCGCTCGGCGGCGCAGACCGGCGGTGTCGATCACCTCGAATCGCACGCCACTTGCGTAAAAACCACCGCTAACAGGATCCCTCGTGGTACCGGGAATAGAGTCTACTAGTGCAAGCGATCTACCAGTCAAGGAATTGAGCAAAGTAGATTTCCCTGTATTAGGGCGGCCAAGCAAGGCCAGCCTAACTACGGATTCTTGCGAACTGGGTGATTGCGGCTCTGCAGTAATCGAAGATTTCGTCTGGGTCATTGAATTTTCTATCCGGGTCCGCGTTACAGTAATCAAGGTGTTTATGCCCCGACCATGAGCAGCAGAAATAGCCACCAAATCACGGAAGCCAAGCTCATGAAATCGTGCTGCCTCTGCCTCACGTGCGGAGTGATCTGCCTTATTGACTACAACGATTGGTTCCTGGCCTCTACGACGCAGATTGGTTGCCAGTTCGTAGTCAGTAGCCGTAGGACCTTCGACATCAACAACCAACAATACAACGTCTGCGGCGTCTGCGGCAGCAAAAGATCGTTCACTCACCTGCCCAGTAAGTGAATCTTCAGTGTCGCGTTCAGTCATCACGCCGCCGGAGTCCACTAGGGTTACTTCTATACCGCCGAGATCCCAAGTGCCGTACCCCAAATCTCTGGTCACACCGGCGTGGGTAATCGCCTGCCTGACATTACATAAACGGTTGAACAAGGTTGATTTGCCGACATTGGGCCGACCGAGAATTACAACAGTCATAGCCCTAAAAGAACCATTATCACTTACCGGAGCGCTACGTAGCACGGTACGCTCGGTTAGCTAAGCTGTCAAATAGGTCACACAGTACGCCCTTGTACATCAAACTGATCATCAGAGGTGCCGATGATATAGGTAAGGATGGCACGTAAGCGATCGTCACTGGGATTCGTATTCTGGCTTGGCTTAGTGCTACTCGTGCTAGTGGTGTTCGTCTTCAGCCGGTCTACCATTGGACGAGTACTAGAATCCACAGACTTTTTCGCTGCGGTACGACCACGTGATTCTATGCCAGTTGTTGTGATGAGGCCGCCTACCGAAACGTCTCAGAACTCTGCAACCTCTCAAACGTCCGCGGACATCGATTCTGAAACACAACCAAAATCTCAACAAGATCAATCTACGCTGAAGCAACCACCGACTGCGAACGAATCAGCGGATGTGCTCGATACGAAAAATGAACCATCTCTCTCAGTTGCTAAATTTTCTCCGTCGAAGACAGCCCGTTTGTTCTTTGTTTCAGTATCCCAGAAAGGCGAAATCAAGCTACAGGGAGTCGAGCGTGAAATTATCTCAGACGCACCTCCGCTTAGCTCTATATTGAAAGAGCTGCTATCAGGACCTACCACCGACGAACAACAGCGCGACATCATCAGCCTGATTCCGAATGAGGTCCAACTTCATCAAGCATCTGTGAGAGATGGAGTTGCGGTGGTTGATGTTAGCCAGACATTCCGCTTCAATTCGCTGGGCAGGGAAGGCCTATTGGTACGGTTGAAACAACTTGTTTACTCCGCGACTGAACTCCCCAACGTCAACTCGGTACAGGTGCTTATTGACGGAAACCACGTCGACTATCTCGGGCCTGAGGGTTTATACATAGGCAGACCATTGACGCGGGAATCATTCGAACCTTGACAATCAAAACTAGTTCATTTTTAAGCGGTCGTCACTCGTTCTATCAAAACTGCCCGCCCGCTCACGGTATCCACCTCAACGCAGACAGCATTTACGACCGCCTCAGAGTCAGCTACCGACAGCTTTAACGGCATTTGTGTAAGGCTACGTTGCACTGATGTGCGTGGGTCAAACCCGATAACACTGCCCGTTGGACCTGTCATTCCGACGTCAGTGATGTAAGCGGTGCCTCTGGGAAAAATTCGCTCATCAGCTGTTGGCACGTGAGTATGGGTACCGATTACGGCTGAGACCCGACCATCCAAGTGAAGCGCTAAGGATTCTTTTTCCTCAGCTGATTCCGCGTGCAAGTCTACGATGATAACTGGCGATAGCTTTCTCAGCGCGGCAACTGCAATATCCGCGGTCTGGAACGGACAACTAAGCGACGGAAGGCTGTGTCGACCTTGTAAGTTAAGGACTCCCACCTTCAAACCCAGCACATCTACCGCACACCAACCATGTCCAGGAGCATCACTGGGGTAGTTCTCTGGCCGTAGCAGTCGCTCTTCAAGATCAAGCGTGGGGTGCAAGCTCGAATGGTGCCAAATATGATTTCCAGAAGTAATGACATCAATACCGAAGCCAAGTATCCGTTCCACCAGATCTGGTGTTAGTCCATAACCATCGGCTGCATTCTCCCCATTAGCTATCACCAACTTTGCGCCAGTTCGTCGTATTAGACCCCGCAGACCAACAAACAATGCACGCATACCAGCATCTCCAACGATGTCTCCGATCAAGAGAATGTGGATGCGATTCGCTGACTCACGAACCACTTTTTGAGTCAACTCCACAGTACTATCCGCCCTAACTATTCTATTCTCGCCAAAAAAGGCGAGATTTCAATAATATGCGCACAGCCGTCCGTCTTTCTGCACTATCGCGCGTACTCAGTTACCCGTGTTTCCCGGATAACTGTTACCTTGATGCGACCGGGATAGGTAACTTCCTCCTGGATTCGGTGAGCTATAGAACGCCCCAGCTCACCAACTTCATCGTCAGGTACAGTTTCAGCACTCACCAGAATTCTTAACTCTCGACCTGCCTGGATCGCGTAGGACTTCTCCACACCATCGTACTCACCTGCGATCCGCTCCAAGTCACTGAGTCTCTGCAGATAACTGTCAATAGCCTCCCGCCGTGCTCCCGGACGTGCTGAGGAGACGGTATCAGCAATCTGAACAATGATTGCCTCTACAGTTTCAGGCTCTATATCGTTGTGATGAGATCCAATCGCATTGCATACCACATCGTTTTCACCGGCACGTCGAGCGAGATCCATACCGAGCTCTGCGTGGCCAACCTCCCGATCCGTCACCATTCCTTTACCGATGTCGTGTAACAACGCCCCTCTCTTCGCAGATTTACGATCCGCACCAACTTCTGCGGCGATGAAGCCCGCTAGTATAGCAGCCTCCTTTGAGTGCGCTAGTTGGTTCTGTCCGTAGCTGGTGCGGAAGTGTAGACGGCCGAGGGCGGCTACACCATCCGGATGCATATCATGAATACCGAGCTCGAATAGCACCCGTTGGCCCTCTTCAAATAAAGTTTGCTCTAGATTGCGCATCACCTTTTGTACTACATCCTCTATACGAGCAGGATGAATACGCCCGTCTGCGACCAGCCGCTCTAAAGCCAACTTTGCAGTCTCTCGTCGAATCGGGTCAAAGCAGGACAAAGCAACCGTCTCCGGAGTGTCATCTATGATGATATCAACGCCGGTTAGGGTCTCGAGCGCTCGAATATTACGTCCCTCTTTACCAATGATCCTGCCCTTCATTTCGTCTGACGGCAGGTTTACAGATGAAACGCTAGTCTCGGCAGTGATCTCAGTTGATAGGCGCTGCATCGCGGATATTATCAGCGCACGAGAATTCCGTTCGGCTGACTCGGACGCCTCAGTTTCTATGCGTCTTACCAAATCGTGAGCTTCCTTACGCGCCTCCGCTTCAACACCTGCTATGAGGTCACGCTTGGCCTCGGACACTGTCAGTTGTGCCACTTTCTCGAGCTCACTATTCAATCCAGAGCGAACCTCAACCAACTCCGCCTCTTGCTTTCCTACCCGTTGCTCGCGCTTTTCCAAAGCACGACCCTTACTACTTACGCTATCAAAACGTTCTTCCAGACTCTCTGCCCGTTCTCGGACCTTGCGCTCGTAACGCTCTATTTCACGCCGTTGCTCGCGAGCCTCTTTATTTAACTTCTCGCGCTCTACGAGCACCAAATCCTTTGTTTTAATGAGAGCTTCATTTTCTTTTTCTTGTGCCCTCCGAGCGGCATCCTGAAGAACTCTCTTGGCCCTTTGCTCAAGCGAAGAAAGTTCAAGCCTCGCATACAACAACCGAACGAGCCATCCGATCAGCAAACCTGAGAGAGGAAGAATGAAGAACCATAATAGATCCATCGATTCCCTCCGTAATGGCTAGTGGCACCGTACGTACCTAAACTCGTAAAGTCAAGGAGGGTATTGGTAAGATTAAGTATAAGTCTCAATCTGACCTTAGGACTAACCCTCCTCACGCGTCAGTCCGAGCCTGCATAAAGTACTCTTTATGTCCGAAAAATTACTGCTACTTTCGTGTGATACGATAAGTAGGTACGCTGTTCGGCGCCAGCTGCGGGCGGGTAGGAAGAAGAAGCGGCCTACGTGCTTACGGACTGAATCGTTAAACCTCTGATCTAACCCTGATATCACTCTCAACGGACCGTCTGCAAAGACTGCGACCCGATGTGCCAAATACGATGAAGTTACCGCATCACCAGCCTTAAAGATCAGAGTAGCTGCCGAATGACGGAGCAGCCCTACGGCCTCCTTTACCCGATAGTTACCGGTCATATCCTGTACAAACAATGCTGCCCCAAGTCCACCAGCACGGCGACAGATTCGAATAAGCGCTCGCCAGTACAATCCGAAGGCGGCACCACCCCCTTCGTGCAGATCAACTCCAGCGAGGGTATCAACATCAACGCCGGATTGACTTAGTCGCAATGGTTCCCCATCATAAACTGACCTATACCTATCATTCGCCCCTTGATCGTCAACAACTGATTTAACCAAGGTCGATAGACGGTGATCGCGACCAACAGGTCGAAAATAAGCATCCCGCTGAATCCGAAATACCCCGTCTTCGATGGCCACCGCAGGAAGACCTGCGTCGATCACATCAAGAAGGTCACGAATCGTACACTGCGTTACCCTATCTGAAGATGATGAAGACGAGAGAGACAATGGTGTAATCGACTGGCTTGCATCATTGTCCGTAAAAGCGAGATCGTCGAAATGATCATCAGAGTCCGCTTCCTCCACCATCGGAAGCGTTTCGATAATAGCGGAAATTCCGTCGATAGCAGGCAGCACCTCTATCCATTCGCATTCAGGGCTGTGTCCCTGTACTCTGTTACCCTTATTAACCGTATTCCCCACGGCTCACACTTATAGCAGAAATCGTGACTAATGAAGTGTTAACCCTTCAAATAGCCCCCTAAGACGGCTAATCCACAGAGAACAATCAATGCAGACGCGCACATTACACCCAAAACTGTTGTCGTCGAATTATCACAGTCAGCAGCCGGCTCAAAATCAGTGGAGGCCGCCGCTTCAAGCGCTCGATCTATACTGAGTACTGGACTACGTAAACTGAATCCCGTCCGGGCATCCATCAGCCGGTTGAGATAGGCTATCGTCTTAGCAATCAATGAGCCCATGGTTCCGGGCAGATATAACCGACGGTCTACCATTAGGCGTGATGCAAAAAGTAGCCCACCCAGGGTTGCCGCCTTGCTGACTCCTATCAGCAGAGCTCCGTTAGTTATCTCTAAACCTGCAATCCGAGCGAGTATCCGTCCGTTTGGCGTAAGTAAATTGAAAACTACCGTAGCCGACAGAAACAAAGCGGACCTATACATACGCAGCCGCGGAGAAACTACCCATGCGAGAAAACCAAACAGCAAGGCCTGCGAAGCCCGCAACGTCACATCATTCTGAACGATCAAGGAGGCTGACAACAACAACCCGACAGCTAACCGGGTATGTGCGGAGAAATTGACCTCTAGCCACCGAGCAGCTGCAGACCTCAGGAGGACTCTTCGTCCGCCTCGGAAATAGTCTCTTCAGCCTCACTCCCTTCATCAACTGGTCGATCGAGAAGCTCCAGAATTACCATCTCACTAGCATCTCCAAATCGAGGACCGAGCTTAAGCACACGTGTGTAGCCTCCCGGTCTTCCTTGGAATCGTGGGCCTATAACATCAAAAAGCTTGGCAAGCACTGCCGGATCTCGGAGCCGACGAGACACTATACGGCGACTATGTACGCTATCTGTCTTGGCCCTTGTAATCATTTTCTCTGCACTCCGGCGAATCTCAAGAGCCTTCGCGCGAGTAGTGCGGATTCGCTCGTGGCGAAATAATGCTACTACCATATTTGAATGCAACGACTTGCGATGGCTCGGCTTCCGACCGAGCGGGTTATAGCCAACGCGATGTTTCACCGAACCTCTCCCCGAGACTGCATCGCCATCCCCTGACCTTCTTACCCTATTGGTTAATGTTCTGATCAACCGTTTCGGTAGTAACCGGTCCGGCGGCAGAATCACTGTCTTTGACT
>CAZTZA010000071.1:0-8722 GCA_964618015.1 uncultured Spirochaetaceae bacterium
GCCTCTTTGGCGCTCTTCGTATTCCGAGGATGTAACTGTTAGTTCTTATTGAACATTGAAAATCATCTGCGAGGAGGGTGCGTGTCCAGGGAAATGGGCTGGATTGTGATTTTGGGTATCCTCGTTTCTTAAGGATAGCGTGAGATGGATCCTTTTGCTAAACGGGAATCATTGTCGATTGGGACATTGAGCTATCGTAGCAGTAGCTATAGTAATCGTGTTTTACTTTCCGCTGGTGTGCGGGCTGGATCAGGCAAGCAATTTGCTCCTGATGGGCCGGTGGTGTGTTGTCGGTTGGTTGTTCTCAGAGTGCGAGACTACCGTCTGATGATATGCAGTCTCAACCTATTCCTGGGCCATTTTAAAGGTATGATAATGAGGGTTTTAACTACTTTGGAGTTAGAGAGGAGTCCGAGAGAAACTTTTTCTGTGACTAGAATAACAGAGTGGCCATCATGACTATCCATACCGATGGGGGATGTGTTGGCAATCCTGGACCTGGAGCGTGGGCATATGTAACTGAATCGGTCAGTGATGGACTGAGCAATTGTGGTTACGAGCGTGCGACGACTAATAATCGCATGGAGCTTCAGGCGGTGATTGAGGCGCTGAAGTCGGTATCTGCGCGTGGTAAACCTGAGCTCGACAGCACGGTGGAAGTGGTTACAGACTCACGCTATGTCGAAGGCGGAATTGTGGAATGGATCCAGCGTTGGAAGGCAAACGGCTGGAGAACTAAATCTGGGGCACCAGTTAAGAACCAAGAGCTTTGGCAGGATTTGCAAGAGCTGAAGCGGGAATTAGAGGATACGGGATACTCTATTGAGTTCCGGCGTATCCGAGGTCACTCAGGAATTGAACTGAACGAGGCTTGCCACCAGTTAGTGACCGAAAAGATTGCTGCGGGACAAACGGGAAGGCAGTAATCTCCGTTAAGGTAATTAGGGTAGTCGAACTGCAACTAAAATCAGCAGGATTTATCCTTGCCGTCATGTTTCGATATGGTGTTTAGCGAATTGTAGAGATTTTTGTTGTCTTCGTGTTTGGCATTGAATTTTTTCAGTCCTTTAATGATCCAATTCGACAGGCGCAGGTGGTTGAGAATCGCATTGTTGTACTGAATAATGTTCTTATGGCTAATGATGAAGGGCAGACGAATATCGGCGGTATTTTGCTTGTTCCTGGCGTAGGTTCCAGCATAGACTTGCGTTAGTGTAGTGATGAGATCAACACAGTCTACCCAGGCGAAACAGCGTCTGATGTATATTCACGCCCAGACGCCCGACATTCTCTCCGAAATCATGAGCTTGACTATTTATGAGCCCGTGCGTGGTTTTACTGTCGAGTTGGAAGCGGATATCCCTGATTGGCCTTACGATTCCGTACATGACGCAGTCTGTGATGGTTGGCAGATAATTCAATTTCCGTTGCACCAGGCCAGCTACGACGACGATGACTTCGATATGATCGGATATGAGTTCATACTCCAGAAAATAGAGGTAATAGAATGAGTACTTTTGCAGAAGCGCCGACTACAGATCTTTTGGATGATAGCGAAGTCGCAAACTTCATCGTCAACGGTTATCATCTTTTGCAGCTCAACCTGTCGGATCATGTCAATAAAAACATTGCAAAGACTTTAGACGAAATGCTTGAAAACCCAGGTGATGCAATCATGGATGTGGTGCCAGAGCTAAACCAGGTCATAGAGCACCCACTTGTACGCGGTGCGCTCATCAGTCTTGCAGGTCATGACTACGAATTATATTTTCACCGTCACTGGCATGTTAAGGAGCCAGGCAGTAGCTCTATGCCCTGGCATCAGGACGGCAAGAACCGGCGTGGACCTAAAATGGATAGGTTTTTAGGGCTCTATTATCCAACTGACGTCAGTGCGGATATGGGACCTACTATGGTTGTTCCTGGCTCACACTTTCGCGATGCACCTAGCGATAGAATGAAAACTTATTCCAATATTCGTGGTCAGGTGCCGATGGTGGTCAAGGCGGGAACTTTTGCTATCACCCACTTTGACCTTTGGCATGGGACTGCTGCCAATCGCTCTAGTCGCCGGCGGCATATGATCAAGTTCACTTTCAATCGCACACGTCCGAATATGCAAGCTACCTGGAACCACGATCCGGAGGTTATGGATAGAGCTTTAGATTGGCATTTGCAAAGTGAGTCAGGTCATCCTAAAGACCTTTTGAAATTTTTTAATCCACTCAATGTTGGACAAACTGACAAAGCCAAGGAGGTCGTCAAGCGTCTTGAGGCATGGCATGCGCTTACCGGCTCGGCGCCTGCGTGACACGCCTCAGCACCCGTCTATTTCTGGTAGGAGTAGTCGGAGCTGTGCTGATGCTTGTGGGGATAGGGCTTGGTTCACTGATCGATAGTCGCGCGGCAAACCCATCTCCGGTCCTTATCAATCCGATGGTTTCAGGAGCCTCTGGGCTTGCTGTTCCTGTGCAGATGGCAGAGTCATCTACGGTCGGTCCTTATCTTTCTCCTGATGAGCGTAACAACATTGCTATTTATGAATCACTTAATGAGGGAGTAGTCAACGTTGCTGCCGTTGCTACAGCCCTTGACCACTTTCGTGCATTTCCACGTTCCGGCAGCGGATCTGGTGTAATTATTGATACCGCTGGCCATGTTCTAACTAGCTATCACGTAATAAAGGATGCTGCTCGGTTGTCCATCACGCTGTGGGATGGTAGTGATCATGACGCAACGATCGTTGGAGCCGATCCGGAGAATGATTTAGCGGTTATTTATTTTAACCCTGGTGAAACTCCGTTAACCGTGATTCCATTCGGAGACTCCGATAACTTGCGAATTGGACAGAAGGTATTAGCTATCGGTAATCCATTTGGGCAAGATCGCTCGTTGACCACTGGTATCGTCTCTGGGCTCAGTCGTCCGGTGCAGGCGGATGATGGCCGGATCATTCAAGAGATGATTCAGACTGATGCGTCAATTAACCCCGGAAATTCTGGTGGACCCTTGCTAGATGCGAGCGGACGAATGATCGGCATCAACACTATGATCTTCTCTCCTACTGGCGTTTCGATTGGAGTCGGGTTTGCCGTACCAATTGCTACTGCTCGTCGAGTTCTCCCAGAGTTGATGGAGAACGGTACGGTTCGACGTGGTTGGATTGATATCGAACCGGTGCCTCTTGATCGGCGGCTGGCAAGACAGCTAGGTCTTGGGCGCAGCAAGGGGCTTCTAATTTCTACTGTCGATGCTCACTCTCCGGCCGCTCTATCTGGTTTGCGTGGCGGTGAACGCCAGATTCGTTGGGGACGCTCGGTGTTTTGGGCTGGCGGCGACATTATTGTAGAGGTCGATGGTATGCAGATTAGTGGATTTGCTGACCTGTTAGCTGCATTAGAAGATAATAAACCGGGAGAACTGATCAGCGTCGTAGTCGATCGTGATGGTGAGCTTCACGAGCTGGCGGTGACGCTAAGCGACCGTCGACGGTGAATCGCTTTGCCATCCATGCGCCGTTTCTGCCGGCTGGCGATCAGCAACAGGCTGCGGAGACGATCGTCGCGGGCCTATCCGGTGACAGTCGGTTTCATACGCTAAAAGGGGTTACAGGCTCAGGCAAAACTTTCACGATGGCTAAGATCGTTGAGGAGGTTCAGTGTCCGACGTTGGTATTGTCCCATAATAAAACACTTGCGGCGCAGCTCTATCGGGAGTTCAAGGATTTCTTCCCAGAAAACGCGGTCGAGTATTTTGTTTCTTACTATGATTACTATCAACCAGAAGCGTACGTTGCCTCCAGAGACCTCTATATTGAAAAGGATGCATCGATCAACGATGAGATCGAGCGCATGCGGCTATCAGCGACTACGTCACTGGTTGAACGGCGCGACACGATAGTAGTCGCGACTGTTTCTTGTATTTACGGACTGGGTAATCCGCGAGATTTTCGTGAGATGCGGCTCCAGATTCGGGAAGGCGATAAGATTGACCTTCGTGGCCTAATGCGTGATCTAGTTGCCGTGCAGTATGAGCGTAATGACGCTGTATTAGGTCGCGCTACCTTTCGGGTTCGTGGTGACGTACTTGAGATTTTTCCTTCTTATTCTCAACAGGCAGTACGAGTCGAGTTTTTCGGAGATGAAGTTGAACGAATCCGTCGCATAGACCCTCTGAACGGTACTGCTCTATCGGAACTTGATTACTGTGCAATCTATCCCGCAAAGCACTTTGTCACTCCACAAGAGCGGATAAGTGTGGCCACAGCCCAGATTCGTGCTGAACTTACTGAACGGATTGCTGAGCTGCGTGCAGCCGATCGAATGGTAGAGGCTCAACGTCTCCAGACCAGAACGGAATATGATCTAGAGATGCTGCAAGAGGTAGGGTATTGCCCTGGCATCGAGAATTATTCGCGTCACCTCAGTGGTCGGGAACCAGGGGAACGGCCGGGTGTTCTAATCGACTTTCTTCCGGATGGATTCTTAACGATTGTTGACGAGTCTCACGCTACTTTGCCTCAACTCCGAGGAATGTTTGAGGGTGACCGATCACGTAAACAGGCGCTGGTTGATCATGGATTCCGCTTGCCGTCTGCGCTCGATAACCGACCTTTAACCTATGACGAGTTCAAGGATCTAGTCGGTCGGGTCTTGTTTGTCTCCGCTACTCCCAGATCTCTAGAACTGTCTTTGTCCGTCCGAGTCGCTGAGCAAGTCATCCGGCCGACAGGGCTTCTCGATCCAAAGATCCATGTTCGACCTAGTAGGGGGCAGATTGACGATCTGTATGGAGAGATCCGAGCACGTATTGAGGTAGGTGAACGCTGTTTAGTTACCACCCTAACTAAGCGCATGTCGGAAGACTTGACGTCTTATCTGACTGAGATTGGCTTACGCGTACGCTATTTGCATTCTGAGGTCGAAACAGTCGAACGGGTGGAACTGCTGCGTGATTTACGTGCCGGAGAGTACGATGTGCTGGTTGGTGTCAATCTGCTGAGAGAGGGGCTTGATTTGCCCGAGGTTTCTCTAATCGCCATCCTGGATGCAGACAAAATAGGGTTCTTGCGTTCAGCGACCTCGTTGATTCAGATCATCGGACGCGCTGCACGGCACGTGAATGGTACTGTGCTTATGTACGCTGATACCGAATCCGAGGCTATGAGAGAGGCGATTGCTGAGACCGAGCGACGTAGAGTAATCCAGATGCAGCACAACCGCCAACATGGCATCACGCCAACTAGTGTCAAGAAAGAGGTTCAACAACTTCTAATCCGCAAAACAGTGGAAAAAAGGGACGCAGAGGAACGTGAAATAGCGGTTCGAGAAAGCGAATACGACGTAAAAATACCGGAGCAGCGCGCTGATCTAATCAAGACTCTAGAGCAGGAGATGCTAAAGCTTTCAGAGGAGTTGGAGTTTGAACGTGCTGCTGTGCTGCGCGATGAGATTGAGAGGCTAGGCGGGGCGCGTTATAACGGGAAACGGTTGGCGGAGAAAAGTTCTTTTCGACGGAATGGAGCAAAGCAACGGTGAGAAGAAAGATATTCCCTATAGCAGGCCTATTGCTTGGTTTGATTTCTTGTGCGCAGCATGAAGGTAAGACGGCACTATTACTCCCTTCAACTCCTGTATTGCAGATTACTACTCGTTGGGCATTAGTTGATGTTCCGGTCCTGCGCCTACGGGATACCCCGACGACGGCAGGCGCCGTTCTTTCATTATTGTCGGCAGGTGATCGAGTAGAAGTTCTGGCTCAGACAGTTGATGAGATGGAGGTGGATGGGAAGATTAACCTTTGGTATCAGGTCAATTATAACGGCATACGGGGTTGGATGTTCGGCGCATATATGACCGAAGTGAACATCGGTACGAGGAATTTTTTTGCGCCAAGTGCCGGTTCAGACTTGTCAAATGGGTCTACTCAGGTGGTTGGCTCATAATGCTACGGATTATGGAACTATCGTTTGAGTATTCCGTTCGATGAGCTAATCGCCTGGGTGCGAGCTTGGGCATTACCGCCGGTCATTGGTGCTGTCATTGGTTATGCGACGAACTCCATTGCAATCCGTATGCTCTTTCGACCGTTGGAGAAAAAGCGACTGCTTGGCATTCCTATTCCATTAACACCTGGTGTGATTCCTCGTCAGCGCGGACATATTGCCCGGAGTATTGCTCGTGTGGTATCGCGTGAATTACTTACGGAGGACTCGATCCGTTCCCAACTGAAGCGGCCGGAATTTATTAAAAGCTTAAGGTCGAAGCTTTCATCTCTGGCCGACAATGTGTTGTCTACTTCAGTTCGGCGAATTGCTACAGGACTGCAGCACGCTTTGCCAGAGCTCGAGCGTAGGCTGCCTTCAGCGCTGCACAAGTTATTCAGGTCCCGGGAGTTTCTCTATGCGTTAAGGGGGATAGTTAGTCGGTTTGTTGATATTGCTGGCAACCAAACGCTGGAGCAGGTTGTCAAGGATCTGACGCTGATCGAATTTGTCCAGCAGCGGATTATTCCGACCATTGCTGACGCTGAAGTTAGTCGTCAGGTCGCTCGAACATTCCGTGAGATTATAGAAGAACCTCAGTCAACTATAGGCGATATTCTGTCGCCAGCTGCGATCAATAAACTCGCTGGCATGATACCGGCGCTTATGCCTTCGCTAATGAGGCAGTTGATCGATTGGTTAGGGCGTCCGGCGATGCGGCGTGAGTTAGAGACCCAAGGCAGAATTCTGCTGCGCGGGGTCCTTGATAGGCTCAATATTTTGCAAAAACTCTTTGTAGGTGCAACTCAATACGACCGCACCTTGAACGAACGAATGCCGGAAATCGTGGATGATGCGTTGCTTCAGATCGAGCGTGCGGCCGATGCCCCGGACGTCGTCATGCACTTACAGGAAGCTTTTTACGAGTCACTTGCTGCTGCGCGCAATAGATCACTCAAAGAACTTCTCCCTGGATCAGTGCCGAAGATGGTTGAGGATCTCTGGAGCATAATAGCGCAGGGACCTCTTTCTCGGTTTCTTGATATATATCTCCGGCGGTTTCTAGTTGACCATGCTCAGACGCCGGTAGGAGATTTGATGGCGCGTTACCTCAAGGTCTCGCTGACCGATACAGTAGATACAGTCTCTGAGCGGATACTTCGATATCTATCTGATCCTGGAACGGCACAGTCCGTAGCCGATCAGCTCTTCGCTGCCGTTGATCGTATGGCAGAATCCGATGAGGCCACCTTAGCGGAATTGATTTCAATCGATACAGAGACCAAAGAGGTGATTGATGACGCAGTTGCTGTTCGTATAGAACAGTTCTTGGTTAACCACGTTCCGGAGATGATGGCCGCTTTGAACGTTGAGCAACTGGTTGTAGATCGCATCGACGCCTTGGAGGTGAGTGACGTGGAACGGATCCTGCTCGCAATCATTTCCCGTAATCTCAAATGGATTAATCTATTCGGTGCTGCGATAGGTTCATTGATTGGCCTGACTCAGTTAGTTCTGCGCAACGCCAGTGCCGGCTTTTGATTCCATGCCTTTTCTCAACGAGGACACAGTAGCAGATCGATCCCTAACCCAATTCTCCATAGCTGCCAGGCGATTACGTAGAGAGTCCTCTATTTGGGCCTGCAGGAATGGGATCTTTGGTGCTCGGGCAGCAACTACTCCGTACACGTCACGTGAGTCGTCGTTGTCTGACTCAGCTACAGGTCTAATCAAGAGCGCGATCAAGAGGCTTTCGCTGTCAATGATAGGAAAAATGAATATACGTAACGGTTGCAGGTTGGTAACGAGGATCAGGATTTCGTCGTTTATGCTGCGATACTCCATGCGATACGGTGTACTACCGAACCAAGCGTCATCAACCAATGCGTATGCGATGCCGTTGCCATCAGAAGAAGGGATCGGGTCGGGAGCTTTATCAGTGCTCTTTGGCCCGATAATTGCGTGTGCCTTCTTGAATAGGACGCGCTTATCCTTATGTGTGACTGAAAAATACTGGATACCATCCATGCTGCTGATAATGTGTAGGGCTCCGTATAGGTCATCTGTAGAGGTGCCATTCTCGGTAAGCTGGCCAACGGTTTCGAACGCATGGTTCGGTGCCAATGTAGAGAATCGTTGGTGGACTTCACGTCCCAGTATGGTGTCTTGTGGCATACAATCGAGAATATCTTTCGCAATCTGCACCTCTGGAAGTTCACGGTTCTTATCGATGCCCGGAGAGCTGTTCATAAAGCATATCGGTGCTGACTGGGCTCCAGAAATGGCCACCCAAAGTAAGCAGGCAGTCGTTATCGATACTCTTAGCCTCTGTGTAAGTCGCCATGCACGGGCGAATAGGGGGCTTGTATGTATGCAGCGACCGTAGCGTTTGCCGGCGGCGGCACAGCTGGCCACATTCATCCTGGTCTGGAGGTAGCGCGGGTGCTTCGTCAGAGAGGTGTTCAGGTGTTCTGGATAGGTACGCATGGTCATATCGAGAAGAGACTGGTTCGTGCGGCAGGCATCGAGTTCTATGCGATCCCGGCAGGTAAGCTGCGCCGGTATGCTTCGTTGCAGAACCTTACGGATGTCGGCCGCATTGGTGCCGGTGTACTGGGTGCTGCGCGTATATTGAGACGAAAACATGCCGACGTTTTGTTTGCCAAGGGCGGGTTTGCAAGTGTAGCACCGGCGGCGGCAGCTGCGCTGCGCGGTGTACCCGTGGTATCCCACGAGTCG
>CAZTZA010000072.1:0-8536 GCA_964618015.1 uncultured Spirochaetaceae bacterium
GCCGGGAGGGCACCTCAAAAGAGAAATCCCGAACGAGCATCTGCCCCTCCTCCTGTTTTCTCACCATCTTTAATATGTTTCAGCGCTAATTCAGTCGCCATACGACCACGTGCGGTCCTCTTAATAAAACCGCTCTGAACCAGGTAAGGTTCGTATACATCCTCAAGGGTGTCTGGCGTTTCTCCAACCGAAATCGCAAGGGTTTCGACACCAACTGGCCCTCCACCATAGCGATCGATGATAATACTGAGAATCTTCCGATCAGTAATGTCTAGACCATATCGGTCGATCTCAAGTGCGCTAAGTCCTCGCTCAACAACCTCCGCGGAAAGCCGTCCGTCACCCCATACCTGGGCATAGTCACGCATGCGCCGAACGAGCCTAATGGCTACGCGAGGAGTACCACGTGAGCTCTGCGCTAGGCGCGGCCGAACCTCCTCAGCTAACTGTAGTTCTAACAACGAAGTGGTGCGATCAATAATCTCCCCGATCTCGTCCTTATTGTATAAATCGAGACGGGCATTTATCCCAAACCTTGAGAACAACGGAGCCGACACCAATCCCGTCTTGGTAGTGGCCCCAACCAATGTAAACCGTGGTAGGGGAATTTTTATCGTGCGTGCGCTCGGACCTTCCCCTATAACCACATCCACTTCATAATCTTCCATAGCGGTGTAGAGAAGCTCTTCGATTGGCGGCCTCAATCGATGTATCTCATCGATGAAGAACACGTGATGCCCCCCCAGACTGGTTAGTATGGCTACCAAATCACCGGTTTTCTCCAGAGCAGGAGCTGAGGTGCTCCTGAACTCCACTCCAAGCTCATTGGCAACAATAGCTGCTAACGTTGTCTTGCCAAGGCCGGGAGGGCCTGAAAAGAAAACATGATCCAGTGCTTCTCCCCTATCGCGGGCGGCACTGATAAATACCCGGAGGTTCTCACGAAGCTGATGTTGGCCGATAAAATCGCCTAGCAAACGAGGCCGAAGCTGAACCTCATCACGATCGTCGGTTTCCGCTGCTGGAGATACAAAGCGATCGCTCATCTTGTAGTTCCCAGGTGCTGGATAGCGGCTCGCAACATAGAGGCCTCATCAAGATCATTCCCATCCTTTTTGTTACCCCTAGATACTGCTCCGAGTGCATCAGAAGCCTCGCGCTGGCTGAAACCCATGCCGAGGAGTGCCTTCATTACGTCCACCTCAAACGACGCGGGACCGTCAGCTGTCCCCAGAGACTTACCTCGCAGCGACAGAATAATCTTTTGAGCACTCTTAGCACCAAGTCCTGGCACCCGAGCCAAAGAGTCAACATCACCTACTTGCACCGCATTACGTATTAGATTTTCGTCAGCCGAAGACAACATACGCATAATCAAGCGAGGTCCTACACCGTTAACCTGAAGCAGGCTAAGAAACAGCTCCCTTTCAGAAGAAGATGCGAAGCCGAATAATTTCATCTGATCTTCTCGATGATATAAAAAAGTAAACACTCGAACCTCCTCTCCTATTGCAGGAAGCTTGGCAGAAGTGCTACCCGAAATCGAAAGATCCCATTCCACGCCCGATAGTAATAAATGCATCCTTTCATTATCTTTATGGGTAACACTACCGGTAAGGCTGTTGAACATTTTAGTCAGTTTCCTTCCATCGTTCGTTTAGAGAAGAATGGGCATGGCATACTGCTACAGCTAACGCGTCCGCTGCGTGATGCGTTAATTGTTTATCCGGGGCTAACCGGAAGAGTACGCGAACCATCGCGCCTATTTGCTGTTTATCTGCACTTGCGTGACCGAGTACAGCCTGCTTGACCTTTAAAGGTGTGTGATCAGCACAGGTTACTCCTGCCTCTGCTATACACATAAGAATAACACCACGCGCCTCAGCTACAGGCAACGCTGACCGGACATTTCTAGAGAAAAACAAAGACTCCACACCAGCCTGATCAGGCTTAAACCGGGAAAGGACATCTACCATCCCGTTACGAATCGATAGCAACCGCATACTTTGATCCTCTCCAGGAGAAGTCGTGAGTGATCCGTGCCCAAGATGTGACAGACGCCCGCCGTCTACGCTGATTACGCCATAACCAGTAGAAGCCAGACCAGGATCAATACCAAGAATTATAGACATGACGAAGCAAACCTATGGTTCTGTTCAAGACATATATGGATGAGCCTTCGCGCCAGAACAAGCTCCTTAATCGCCGACGAGGACGGAATCCTTCAATTCAAGATTGGTCGCAACTGATTGAACATCGTCCAGATCCTCAAGCAAATCAATCAGCCGCACAGCCGAAGATGCCTCCTTAACTGTCATCTCTATGGGAGAGTCAGCCACCCAAGTAATCTCAGCTCCGGTGGTAGCGATCTCAGCAACCTGAATTCCATGCAGGACTACGTCGAAATCGCCCGGCTCGGTAATCACTTCGACAAATCCATCATCTAACACCACATCTAGAGCTCCAGCTTCGATGGCAACTTCCATCACGTCATCCTCTGAGTGGTGTGCTGCATCAATTGCGACTACGCCGAGCCTTTTAAACAAATATGAGACTGAGCCTGCATCTCCCAGATTTCCCCCGTGCTTCGATAAAGTGTTACGGACCTCAGCAGCGCTTCGGTTTTTGTTATCTGTGAGAATATCAATCAATAGCGCTACGCCACCCGGAGCGTACGCCTCATAAAGCAGCTCATGAAAGTCGACGCTACCGAGCTCACCTGCTCCCTTCTTAATAGCACGTTCAATATTATCAGCCGGCATGTTTGCCGCCCGTGCCTTCAGTACTGCCTGTCTTAAGCGAGGATTGGCAGACTGCTCACCACCACCTAAACGTGCAGCAACAGTAACCTCTTTGATTATTTTTCCGAAAAGCCTACCGCGTCTGGCATCAGCGGTACCTTTCTTGTGGCGAATCGAATGCCACTTACTATGACCTGACATCCCCTTCCCGGTCCCGCATGCTAACAACGAGGCGCATCGGGGTCAAACCAGAAGAAAAAGCACTCGTCATTACAAATTGGATTACACTCTTGACCAGTGCATGATCCGTAAAGAACACCGGTGAACTATCGTATCGAACCCCAACGAGTTGGCGGCCAATAATGAAATTCTGCCCGTCCTAGTACCCGTCGTAGCGTCACAGGACCGAAAAATCGACCATCACGAGAGTCATCACGGTTATCGCCTAATGGAAACACTGTCCCAACCGGTACTGACCAACCTCGTTCTAGAATCTGCCACTGCCGTGCAGCACTCCTATCAGTCGGATCGACCTCCACTATCGTGCGCAGACGCTGTTGATCTCTGAAAACACGATCATCGCGATGAGTGGCTTGGCGACGCTTCCACAGTTCTAAGCTTGTTTGCTCGTCACGTGTCAACGACAAACCGAATTGCCGTTTAGTCTCTGCCTCCACTCCAGCCTTCAATATTCCATACTCTACCAAGTCCGCACTGCGACGCACCTGATAGTCTAGCCCGAAGGCATCTTGAACCGTAAATTCTGGAACCCACTTATCCGCTCCTGGCAGTAGTACTTCAACCTCGCCGAACCGTAAGCGGATGCGATCACCGCTAATTCCAATTGCACGCTTTATCAGAATATGATGCTTTTGGTTGCCAAACTCATCCCTATCGATGTCTACCATAGACAGAGTCACCATATAGATAATTCTCTTCAGAACATCCCTTAGAGGTCCGATCGGTACATAGCTCGGGTTTTCGAAGATAATTACCTCACCTCGACGAGGGGTCCTATGGACCATAATTTTCACCTGTCCTGGAATCAACTCAGGACCATATAAAAGTTTATTCACAAATATCCGATCCCTTATCTCGAGAGTCGGCCGCATAGATTGGGATGGAATTTGATACGCTTGAAATAAAAATTGGTTTATAACAAGTACTATAAGTACCGCCGAGCCAATCGCATCTATCCAATCAACGATCCAATTACGTCGGCGATGGCGCTCACGACGACGAAGCCTCCGCAGCCTCCAGCTAGTAAGAAACCATTCGGTGAATACCTGTAGCGCGTCACCCCACGTTTGCCACCACGATTCGTCACCTCCGGAGGAAGCATTTGACACACCCACAGTGTTGAGCCTACTGGTGGTCTGCAATACGGGCAAGATGGACTGTAGAGTTCTTTGACACCATCAACCGTACCGTCCCATCCTGGCGCGCAGATTTATTGAACCATTATGAATAAGAAATCCCAACCGCGAGTTCCATCGGAAGGTCCTGTAGACAATGCAGACCTAAAAGAACTCGCAATTGTTCGCTTGCGACCAGTCGCAGGCATTACGCCAGCCACATACCTAACTATTGCTCTTGGCATAGCTATTCTTTTCACCCTGTTTCTAACCCTACTTTACCCTGGTTTGCGCAATACAGGCGGACATCTTGACCTCACAACACGGCCCCCAAATGTAACAGTAAATCTGAACGGCCGATTAGCAGGAACTACACCACTATCGGTTAATATTCGCCCCGGTCAGCACAAGGTCACCCTCTCCCGCACTGGCTTCAAACCTGTAACGCTTTCCGTTGATATTCCAAAACGAGTAATAGCCACGCTCATTTGGCCTAATCGAATTCAACAACATCTAGCACTACAATTAATTGATGGGGCAGGAACGGTTGATCGGAGAGTAGCCGAATATGCTGCCGCTTCACATTTAAACAACATTATCGAGGATGCCGGGAACACGCTGGCCGATGCAAGCCCTGTCAATAAGTATGCTTTTTTATATGAAATAGTGCACTTTATTGACAGGCGACAAGCGCTAGGATCCTTGTCTCGTGCTGCTGCAACTACCGCTTCAAATGGTGGACCAATCACGCCCCAAGCAACGAGAATCCTATTTGAATGGTTTAGTCAACTTAATACTGACTACCCTGGCCTACCTTTTTGGCTTGCATCAAATCTTTCGGAAGAACTAAATGCTTTGCCATCAGCACAGAATTTCTTCGATAATCACGCCGACTCTTACAGTCAGATTCTTATTAATTCAAACAACTATTTACAAATAAATAAATTGCAGTCAGACGTCTCTGTCAATGGGATCGTGTTTCGCTCTGTTCCATCTGGAATTCTACTTATGGGCGATGATGCAGATCGTCCTGTACCACCTGAGAGAATACACGACCACCAGCCACATCTTCGAAAAATCAATGCCTTCTTAATGGCAGAAACTGAGGTTACCAATCGTCAATTTGCTCAATTTATCGCTGAAGTTCCACGTTGGTCCCCTGACGGCAAAGAAAGCCTCGTAAATGAAGGCGTGACAAATCCTAATTATCTATCTTCGTGGCAAAATGGACTGCCCCCTGTCGGAGACCTCGATAAGCCGGTTACCCATGTCCCTTATCAGGCAGCAACGGCATTCGCAGAATGGCTAAACTCAGCTCTAAAAAATGACCCTATTTCGCTATCAGGCAAACTCATCGTCCGCCTACCCACTGAGGCAGAGTGGGAATGGGCTGCAAGGGGCGGATTAAGACGAACCCCTTATCCAGATGGGAAGACTCCGGGAAACGCACAACTCGCTAACTCAAGAAACACTGGTCCCGCAACAGTCCCGACTTCACAGCCAAACGGTTATGGCCTCTATGATCTATTAGGGAATGTCTGGGAGTGGACCGATACTTGGTATGCACCAGCATCTTACCTACTTGCAGCCGGTTCAAAGTTGATCACGAATTCTTCGACAGCCCCATCAATAGGTGCAGAACGGGTAATCCGCGGAGGTTCATGGGCTACTGATGCTAATTTAATCCGTGTATTTTCCCGCGGTGCACAAGAACCAACTTGGACTACTTCGTACATAGGCTTTCGAGTTGTATTAGGTCCACAATTAACTTCCGATGGCTGAGGAACGCGGGCTAAAAATACTTGCGACTAATCGCAGAGCCTTTCATCGATACCAAGCTGTCGAACGATTAGAGGTTGGCATTGAGTTAACCGGCACGGAAGTAAAATCAATTCGTGGTGGCCGATTCGCCTTCGCTGATACTCACGGCCGAATAGAGGGAAATGAACTATGGCTACACGGATTACATGTCTCACCTTACGAGCATGGGAACCGGTACAACCATGATCCTGACCGGCCTCGTCGCTTACTAGCCCACAAGAAAGAAATTCATTTATTTCGTCGAAGAGTTGCTGAACGTGGGTTGACCCTAGTGCCTTTGCGATTTTATCTTCGCCGAGGCTTAGTCAAGGTTGAGCTAGCCCTGTGCAAGGGCAAACGTGACGTTGACAAGCGCGAAGACATCAAACGTCGTGACTACGAACGTGAGAGTCAACGGGCATTGCGTAACCGCAGGTAAGGTTGTGGCTGATGTCTTTGAATGGGGGGTGAACAGGGCTCGACTGAAAGAACGTCTCGTATGTTGCAGGTGGAGAGCCATCCTCCTTAAACATGGCACCTTTTTTAACTGCCGATTCTGATTTGGCACTGGCTGCTTAAAGCGTAGCCACGGGGATTTGGGAGCGCCGCCCTGAGCGCCTAACTTCCTGATGAAAACCAGGGCTTCACCTATCGGCATGCTCGCGCGCAGTTAGGAACATATTTAGCGAGCTTGGATGGACGCGGCTGCCGACTGCCTAACGACACCATCGACATTTAATCGTCGGACAAACCTGTAGAAGCCTACGTGGTGCCTTTTAGGACGCGGGTTCGATTCCCGCCACCTCCAAAATCGCGATTTTTTATGGAAACAACTAAGGAGAGATCAGAAACCAGCGCATGAGAAGGCTATCGAACAACAAGTCAAGAAAAAGCATTGCGCCCTGAGGATAATGCCGGGACCGTACCGTAGAGGATACGTTGTTCAGAATGCCTCAAGTTTTTCATGGAAATCAAGGCCGTCGAAAAAATTTAAATGGCCACGCTCATGATATAGACCTGAGAGAACGCCACGGGAAGTTCCTGCTGACGAAGGCTGTCCCTCCACCCTCCTATAAACCACGCTGGGAGTTCAGACAGTCGCCCAGTTAGGAGTGGCGTTCTCGTCAAGCGGGTACACGCCTCGTAGCCGGGAATATGAGATGGCAGAAAAGTTGTGACTGAGTGGGCCTGCCGCGTCAACGTTGAAAATTTGCGCCGCGATCGGTCCAAAGCCGCTACGGAAGTGACCGGTTGATTTGACGGCGATGTAACGGAAAGCCGCTACATCGATGCCGAGAGTTCGGCAGAACGCGGTGTCTACCGGCTGTGATCGGAGGCTAGTGACGACGACCGAGACGCCGCCGATGCGCAGCCATGCGGAGAGTCCCATCGTCGATCGTTTTCCGCACCACATTGGGCCGTCGTAGACGAATTCCCCACTGGTCAGGCCCACCACTTCAGCACGACATCGAGTCGCTGGGCCTGCCGTTAGCGATGATTTTCCTCCGAGCGCGATATCCAACACCGCACCAATCCCACGCCGATGAGACAATTCCGCTATTTCGGGGTCGACCATGTAGAGCACCAACGCATCACGAAGGTTACGGTCGATAAAAAGCTGTAGTACCTCGGTGCTGTCTCCCGGTGCTCCGCCCCCAGTGTTATCAGCTTGGTCAGCGAACACCGTTGGATACCGACCGACGCGATCCGCCTGAGTCAGTGCTGTGGCCGGCGATACCGGTTTTAATAGAAGCCGCTCCCGCTGCTCCCAGACCCACCGCGCCAGGCAGTCCATCTTGGCAACGGCCAACTCGGAGTTACCGTTGGTGGTAACCACGACTCCGGCGCCGACGGTGGGGTTATCCACCCACTGATAACCGGTGTGCACGCCAGCAGCGAGTACCGCGGGACAATCTTGCAGCTCTTCCACTCGTTGCCGAATGGCTGCCATGGGAGGACTGGCATCGATCATGCAACCTGCTGACCAGAGCAAGGGCAAAGGTCGCCACACAGTTATCGGCCGCACCTCTCCGCGAACTGCTGACACTCCTATCGTCGCTGCCTGGACCCCACGGTCGGCGGCGTCAACATGGGGATAAGTGCGGATGATGCACAGTGCGTCAACTGACGCAACAGCATGTTTCGACAGATTGCTGTGCATGTCTAACGAGGCTGTAATTGGCACGTTGGGACCAACTTGATCGCGCACTGCTACTAGCAGATCGCCGTCGACGTCGTCACCAAATTCCACAGTCGTGGGATTACCCGACACGCGCGCGGAGAATCCTCCGTGGAGAGCTAGCACGATGCCATCAAGCTGGCCAGCGGCAGCAATCGCATCCACCACTTCTCCGATTAAATCTCGAAGAGTGGCGACGGTGATCTGCCCAGCTGTCTTTGGTTCGGCAAATAACAGAGGCACCGGCTCCGCCCCCGACTCGCGAACTCCCCGTACGACGCCGTCGGCAGCCGTGTTCGCGGAACCGAATGTCAACGCCACCTTATTGTCGATTCGTGCGGCGTCGAAATCGGCCTTGGTAACCTTGCGGTTTACCAAGCCACAACTCTCGTGCTGAATGCTGCCAACACCTATTCGAAGCGGCCGATTCTCACCCACCGACAAGCCCTAACGACAACTGT
>CAZTZA010000073.1:0-8110 GCA_964618015.1 uncultured Spirochaetaceae bacterium
TGTTGTGGTTAGGATCCGAGGGGATGTGGGGCTTCGACGATAGTCTGGCCAACCACGATTGGCATGCTGATGGCGGCTGGATTAAAGATCAGATAGAACCCTATTACCTCAAGGTCATGATTTATCTGGACCCTTTGCGCAGGGACAATGGAGCTTTGCGGATTATCCCAGGATCCCACCGATCGTTGTTACACGAGTCGCTACTGCCGTTTTCGGAAGCATCGTCTCCTGGGGGTAGTTGTCAGTATTTCGGTCAGCGCGGTATAGACGTGCCTTCACACGCTATCGAGACGAATCCAGGGGACGTAGTATTCTTTAACAACTGGCTTTTCCATGCGGTTTACGGAAAGGTGCATCCTAGGCGTGCAATAATCATCAAATTCGTGTCCATGCCCCGGAACGATAATCATCGTGCTCTACTGCGTCGTTCATCATCGGTGAGGACGGCTAACAATTTACTATTAAGCCACCACAATAAACGTATACGGGCTCTGGCAGAACGTTTGCCAAGTTTTACTGGAACGGAGCCAGCCGAATGCTATTCCAGCCGAGACCAGGCGGCAACTCTATGAATTTTTAGTCAGGCAACTTGTTCTATCCTCTACAACTATTGGATAAAGTAGCCACTCACGCGCCATTCTTCATGATATAGCATGAGTGTGATCGTCTCCGTTCCAGCCTGCTTGTTGGTGTAGGAGGTTGAGAACTTCAGTACCCAGTAACGACCGTCGGAAGCACCTGGCAGAGTCTCATGGTAGCCAGCGGTATCAAGAGACCGGGACAGGGCAGAGCCGAGTGGCGCCAGGACCGAGTGCAATGATTGAGCAAGTTGATCTTCAGCAACTCCCGTTCGCATTAACGATGAAGCACTTTCCCAGCAAGATTGGTATTGGCCCGAATCTAGTAGTACCAGCCATGTCTCAGCGGCAGCTATCGCTTCATTCTGCTCGATCATCACACAGAAATCTGGCCAGATGAGGCCGGCGGACTGTCCATTTTTTCAAAATTAGAGCAGCTATTCCTCAGCGGATCATATCTTCACAGCAGCACTTAGATGCGGCCCTTGATCAATCCGCGGGGATCATCTCCGCGAGCGATTCGGTCCAGATTGTCGGCTGCAAAACGGGCTCGATTCTCCGTGGTCGTGTCGTTACCACCAGCCGTGTGGGGAGTCGTATATACGTTGGGTAGGTTGAATACAGGATGATCACTATCCGGGGGTTCCTGTTTGAAAGTATCCAGACCGGCTCCGCCTAAATTGCCTGCTAGTAGTGCTGCATAGAGCGCTTCCTCATCGATCAAGCCCCCACGGGCAACATTGATAACCCATGCGGTCGGCTTCAAGAGCCCAATTCGGCGTCGATCGATAATGTGGTGGGTATTCGCGTTTAAATGGAGATTTACTGACAGAATGTCACAATCTGAAATTACTTCGTCGAGGTCCTCAGGCGACCCGAGGAATTCCAACGGTACCTGATCAAGAATTTCAGTTGGGACTACACGTATGTCGATTGCGGAAATCTTGATACCAAACGGTTGAGCGCGTAGCGCAAGCTGCAGCCCGCTGGCTCCGTATCCGATGATGGTTAGTTTTTTCCCGTTCAGCCCAGATCCTTCCGGGTCATAGTAGTTTCCACCGTTGAAGTTCTGAACCGCTGTCTTATATTTCGCTGCTATCATGAGAATGAACATCATGGCATTTTGCGCAAGTGAATCTGCGCTCAGGTGGCCCGGGCAATGAGACAGCATGATCCCTTTGCTTAAAATATACTCAACCTCGACGTGGTCGAGGCCGTTGGTCTGGGCTTGGAAATGGCTAACGCCGGCAGCCGCGGCGCAGTCAATTTGTTCCTTACTAGCGTGGCCGCCAAGGTCAACGACAACCTCGATCCCTTCGAATTGCTGAGCCATAGGGAGTGAGCTATCAAAAGCCGTTGTATCGTGTCGGTCGCTAATCGCCATCAAATGTCGATAGCTGCGAACTTCGGTAACCGGAACACCCGGCTGAGGAAGAAAGAGAACCCGTAGGCGTCGTTCAGCCATATCGAAACATATAATGGACGGTGATCGGCCGATCCTGCTACCCTCCGAGGAACTATCGTTACTTCTTCTTATGGCGTATATGTATCTCTCAGCGGAGATGATCGTATAGTATTTCTGAAAATTGATTTAGAAGACGGATCATTAATCCCGGTCTCCTCGGCTGCAATTGCCGGTGGGCCCGCTCCGATGGCATTCAGCCCATACGAGCGTATGCTTTATGTCAGTCGGAGACGCGATTCGATAGTAAGCACCCTGCGGATTAATGAAGATGGCAGGCTGTCTCCTATAGGGGAATTATCTACCTCATCTGGCGCATGTTATTTGTCCACCTATCGCAGTGGCCTTTATCTGTTGTCAGCCTACTATGCTGTGTGGTGGGTTGCTGTACACCGCATCCGAGATGATGGGATTGCCTTTGGGCCGCGTCTCTGCTGGATTAATACTGGTATAGGTGCACATAGCATCGAGACTGATGCCCTCAACCGTTATGTCTTTTCCTGCAATATTGCTGAGCCAGAGGGATCAAACGCTATACATCAGTTTTTGTTCGATGAGCGATCGGGAAAACTGACGGCTAACAGCCCCGCACGGCTAATCGGAGAGAACGGTTGCGGGCCACGCCACTTCTGTTTTCATCCTCGCTTGTCAGTTCTATACGTCTCGAATGAACAAGGAGGAAGCGTCAGCTCCTATCGTCTTAATTCTGACACAGGTACGCTGACTCGATGGCATACCGTCTCTACTTTGCCATCAGATTTTGATGGAGGTAATACCTGTTCACAGATCCGGTTTACTCCGGAGGGTATTAGCCTATTTGCTCCCAATCGTTGGCTTAACAGTTTTGCCAACTTCGCACTGGACCCAAGGACTGGTGCGTTATCCTTGCGAGAGATCGTGCCGACTGAGCCGATACCGCGTGCGTGTCAGCTTGATCCAGGTGGCAGGATATTGCTGGTTGCTGGCATGGACTCAGGCAGGATAGCTGCTTACCGGATCGAGCGAGAGGACGGGAGGCTTACTGCTCTAGAGGTTAGTGATGTGGGTCAGTCGCCGATGTGGATTCTGTTCCGACAGGGAGGCACACCTATTGGATTACCTCCCGTTTCGAATTGACATGGAAGTAACGCCTTCTCCATGGGTATTAGATTCTCGTAGATTGATTGATGCCTTTAAAAAAATGGGGTAGGAGTTTTTCTATGACTTTTGGGATTCGGCACTACCAATATCGACTCGTGCAGGATTGGGTAGATAAACGCATGCGATCCGCGCTTGGCATTGTTACCAGTGTAGCGACTGACCACAACGATAGAGTTTACGTTGCCGATCGTGAACCGAATGACGTAATTAGAGTTTTCGACCGAGACGGCACCTACGTAGAAACTTGGGGATCTGATCATCTAAAACGTCCCCATTCAATTTGGATCGGTCCTGACCAGCTCGCTTACATTACCGATGTGAACAACCATACTGTGGAGATTTTTCAACTTGATGGGTCTCATGTGCAGACAATAGGTCGTTCCGGGGAAACAGGTTCCAATGGCGCACCATTCAACCGTCCGACGTGGGCGGTGCGTGCGCCGTGGGGGGACTTGTATGTCTCCGATGGTTATGGTCAGCAACGTATGCATCGGTTTACGGCTAAGGGTGAGATAGTTCGTTCTTGGGGGACTACAGGAAGTGGGCCCTGTCAGTTTGGGTTACCACACTGTGTCAAGGTCGACCCGCGCGGAAGGCTGCTCGTTATCGATCGGGATAACGCTCGGATTGAGTTGTTTAGTAAAGAGGGCGATTACATCGATGAATGGACTGATGTGAAGGCTGCTAACGACCTCGTGATAGACGATCATGGGATAGTTCATTTGGCCGAGGCGGAAGGCTCCGTGGCTTTGATTGATCTCGATGGACACGTTTTAGGTCGCTGGGGCGAGCAAGGCGATGAGCCGGGCCAATTTATAGAAGCCCCCCACGGAATCTGGGAAGATTCGCACGGTGACATCTATATCTGCGAGGTTCCCTTTACTCGTGGGCGCCTGCAGAAGTTCGAGAGGCAATAGGAGGTACTCTTCGTGAATAGTTACAGAGTCGCACTGATTGGTACCGGTCGGGTGGGTTACCAGTTTCAGTTCACTGATCTTCCTGATCTTCCTGATAATCATGCGGCAGCCATAGCAGCAAGCGATCGCTGCCGGCTCGTGGCAGGAGTAAACCGAGGTCGAAAAAAGCTTGAGCAATTTGGGCATCGATTTGGCGTTGATGCTCTATATCAAGATTACCGAAAGATGTTAGACGAGGCGCGTCCTGATATATGCATCGTTGCTACTCACCCGGAGCTGCATTGCCAGATGATTGAGGAGTGCGCTGCTACATCCTCAACTCAAGCTATCATCTGTGAGAAGCCGATGGCCCTTTCGTTAGGAGAATGTGACCGTATGATCGGGGCTTGTGAACGGGCTGGTGTCCTTTTGCAGATTAATCACAATCGGCGCTGGAAGTCTGACTGGGTTCATGCGCAGCAGTTATTGACTGATGGCGTAATCGGGGATCTCAATAACATTCAGTGTTTCATGGATGGAGGAAAGCCTGATCCTTCATGGAGAAGCGATAATGAAGGGCCATTACTCCACGACTTCTGTCACTATTTTGACCTGATGGACCTATACGCCGGAGGGATTGATTGGCTGTGCGGTATGGTAGAGCAGCGCACACGTCCATGGCCAGTTGAGGACTTTAGTGCGGCCTTTATGAAGTTTAAATCTGGGGCAACTGGTGTTATTAATTGTTCAGAAATAACAAATTACGAGAATCATTCGTTTACTTTGACCGGCTCGGAAGGTGTCATCTGCATGGATGATGAGCAAGTTCGTCTGTTTCGATCAGATCATGGTGAGGTTGAGGCTGACAGCGGTTTCGAATGGCTTAATCTCGCTGAGGTAGATGTTTAGCGAACAGCTCCTAATTCGACCTACACCACAGCCCTAGATGAGCTATTGGACGCCTTAGAGGACAAGTGCGAACTTCGTAGTGATGGTCGAGTAGGAAGGAGGTCTTTAGAGATGATTATGGCCGTTTATCAGTCTCAGCTTGAAGGGAACCGGCCGGTGTCTTTTCCAATCACCATGACCGGATCGGGGGTACAGATGTTGCGCGATGCTGGTATCTTTACAGATAAAATTAAGCGCTAAGGCATAGGGGTTATTCAATGGGCATGACCGATGAGGAACGTTTTAGATTTGATCTGACCGGGTTTTTGGTAAGGCCAGCAATTCTTTCTCCTGAGGAGATAGCAGCGATTGTAGATCAAATTAAGTACATACAACATGATCCTGAGCGTCTACCCTCGTCCCACCGGGCTACTCCTGGCGGGCCGTCGAGCGTGTTGATTGATCATCCGAAGGTGATAGATGTGTTGCATGATCTAATAGGCCCTGATATTCGCCTGGAGACCAGCAAATCAGTCTGGCGGGAGGAAGGAGAATCACACGGTCCGTTGCACGGTGGAGGGCCGCAACAGGGAGATCCGATTTTTGGATATAGAGTTAGTAATGGACGGATTCACGCCGGTATGGTGCGAGTGGTGTTCGAACTAACTGATATTGATGAGGAAGACGGAGGTACACACTTCCTTGTTGGGAGCCACAAGTCCAATTTCCCGACGCATCCAGACCATATGTCATTGGAGCCAGGGGAACGGAGCCCGTTTCTCGTTTCCTATGAGTGCCCAGCTGGGAGCGCGATTTTTTTTACTGAGAACCTCTGCCATGCTGGTCCAGTATGGCGTCGTGAGACGCCACGCGTTGCAGTCCTCCATGCTTATGCGCACCTAGCGACCCATTGGCATCGGCCAAATCTGCCAGCGGCAGTACTTGAGTCTCTGCCACGTGAGAAGCAGGCGTACTTTCGTGAACCGTGGATAGCCGATTTTAGAACTAAGCCGGTCACACACAATACGATTGAGCGTTATCTTAACAACAATGAGGGGATGGTGAACGTCGACCACCAGCCATAGCAATACTGTTGAGATCAGTAAGGGAAATAAGTTGTTTTCTGGTATAGAAGTTGAGGACAATCCGGCTAATTCAGAATATTTGCCAGAATTTTTTTGGAAAATTGCAATTACAAGGGAACAGTTAAGAGGGAAATTGGAGAATAAGTAAGAAATGATTTTATCAATTTGGCTATACCTTGATAGGTCGGGTGGAGCGTTGCTTCTTGGAATTTTCCGTCCTGTTAATTCTCTTTTTGGTCGGCTGATTTTGAGATGGCGACAGACTCGCTTGTCTCTAATCTGATAACGTGCATGCCATGGCTTGTTGTGCGTTAATCAGGTTTTTTCCATGGGACCGTATCTCGGTCAACAAAATCTGCTTGACTTATGCGAGTGAGTTGCGCTCAAAGGTGCTCTTGGTTTCAGAGTTTGAGGAGATCTGCGATCTAATTTTTGGCAGACGACATCGTAAAGAGATTACCTCACTGTCCCGACCGGAGTATTCGAGGGGTAGCTGATGGATAGAATGGGGGATGACGACTCTTTCCGGCGACCATTCCCTGCTCTTACTGCTGAGCAGCGTCTGCATTTAGACGTGAATGGCTATGTGGTTGTCCCGGGAACTCTTTCATTGGACGAGACGGGTAGTATTTTAGAAGCGTTGCAGCGTCTTAAAACTGACTTGATCGACTGCAACTATCCTATCAACGGTATCGACCAGAAGGTAGGCCGTTCAGTACCTGCTACGGAAGCGTCCATCAGGGTGCGCGGTGCAACCTTGCTTAAGGGCCTACCTCACCACGTGTATTTAGGCTCGATTGTCGAGGCAGATCCAGTGATAACTGGCTACGCTAGTCATCCACGACTCGTAGGAATGGCTGAGGAACTGATAGGAGGCGAGGCAAGAATTGTCGAAGTGAATGCCCATATTAATAGCTGTGACCCGGAGGCTGACTTTTCCGTTCCTGCTAATTTCGGCTTTCATCGTGGTACTGATGTGCCTTTTTCGACTCATTTCGACGGCCGTCTATTTCACTGTAACTTCGTCAAGACACTGACCAATCTCACCGAAATTGGCCCTGACGATGGTGGTACAGTAGTAATCGCCGGCAGCCATAAAATCGCTCAGCCTACGGAGGATTTAATCGCGTGCGCTTATCGTGATCGTTCGCTAATTCACCAGATGATAGCCCCTGCTGGCTCGACTCTGCTGTTTTCGGAGACCCTTATCCATGCTACCGGCCAGATACGTAGCGATCAGGAGCGTGCCATCGTGATCTGCGGATATGCCCCGACAATGTATCAGAGCTGGGATGATGGTGATCTGAGCGAGAAATTTATAACTTCTTTGCCGAAGCGGTATCGCCGCTTATTTCTTGGCCGTAGAAACTGGGAACGTTGTCCCCAGTACCGTTCTCTCGCTGACTCAGCTGCAGGAGGGACGTTCTCTCTTCCTGAATGGTCATGAAGGTCCCTATGAATAGTACTGAATGCTGATGATAAAGAGACAGTTAGTTAAGAGTGATTCGGCGTAGTTCATCTGTTGAACCATACGACTCCTGCGTTAACTACCTGAATAGCATTCCGATGGAGACCATTTTCCGGAAGTTAATCTATTTTTTGGAGGAGTAGCTGAACCGATACCTGTGATGAAGTGCCTACTTTTACCCTAGAAAAATTTCGGTTTCTCTCTTTCTTTATAAGAAGCGGCGTTGTGTAAAACTCCATGTTATTTTGAAGCGCATAAAATTAAACACTTGATTTGGATTGCCAGGACAAGCTAATTGACTTGACCTTTGGGAGTGTCTATTCCGAGAAAAAAACAAGTATTTATATTTTAAAGTTGGACATAGGATAAAGAAGATCAAGGGTTAGTCCTTTTGTCTATGTCATTATTGGGCTATTGATGTTTAACGATTGACTGCAACTTGCCGCTTTTTAAAATGAACCTACGATGGTAGTCTGAGGTTACAAGTATCATGAATAAAGCTAACCCTATTATTTCAGAAATGAGGGTTATGCATAGCACTATGTTGTCAGCATTCTATTTATCAATCTAATGCATGACACTGAGAACGACAG
>CAZTZA010000074.1:0-370 GCA_964618015.1 uncultured Spirochaetaceae bacterium
GCGAGCAACTATGGACGGCAGGCCTTACATCGGCACTACCATCTCACCCACCTAGACGTACCGCCTGACCTCTCTATAGGCTAATATGGTAGCGAACTGACGGTTCAGCATAGTACTTGCTTCGGCCGGCGTGATGAAATTGGTAGACATGCCAGACTCAAAATCTGGTGGTGGCAACACCGTCTCGGTTCGAGTCCGAGCGCCGGCATCTTAACTTATAAATTTTGTATTTAAACTACCTAAAAAATCCAACACTTACATCTTGGTGCGTGCCGGATCCGTGTGCCCATCATATACGTGACCGATTCAAGAAGATTAGGATGCGAGGTTGGATGTTGTAGACGCTGTTGCCTCGAACGATGGAGAGCGA
>CAZTZA010000074.1:380-8104 GCA_964618015.1 uncultured Spirochaetaceae bacterium
AGAATAGCCACCGCCTGGCGCCCGTTCATGCTCAAGCGATAGCCCCGGAAAACGCTTCCACATGTGTTCTCGTCAGGAATTACGCCACCGCTCACCTATAGTTATTTATTCCACATGAGATTGATGATAGTGTCCATAGAATACTACATCGTACAGGCGACTGGTCACTAAATCCCGTGACAACGGCGGGTAGCACTGCATCGCGATCTGGTGTCCGTCCATTGTCAACTCAGCCATTTCCGACCCATGAAACCTAAAGTTTGTATTCCCAGCGGTACGAACGGTCATCTAATAGTGGTCGCCATCGACATTGCCGGCCACTAAGTTGACTTGACCGATAAAAGCAGAAAGAAGTTGCAACAAAATCAGATGCGCGCCAACGCACCCCAATGCAGCAGGTTAGCACAGCTTAATCCACGCAAGCTTACACAGAGTGCATCTATAGCTGGCCAATTATCATGGATGTCTGAAACAACTGCGACCTGCACGATAATCGATATTAAATAGGCGTCAAGACATCATAATGCCTTAAAGCGATGACCGCGTTATGACCACCAAATCCAAAAGAATTATTGAGCGCGGCACGCATAGGCGCATTCTGGCCGTGATTAGGCACATAGTCTAGGTCGCAATCCGAATCTATCGTGTCATAATTGATCGTAGCCGGATAGTATTGCTCCTGTAGACCTTTCACAGTAGCAATCGCTTCGACAGCCCCAGCGGCACCGAGCAAGTGGCCGATCATCGACTTGGTCGATGAGACCTTCATCTCCGTGACGTGATCGCCGAACACTTGCTTGATTGCCATGGTCTCGGTGGCGTCATTGAGCTGCGTTGAGGTGCCATGTGCATTGACGTAGTCGAACTCGTCAGGCTGCATGCTGCTGGCCTTAACCGCCATCCTCATAGCGTTCACGGCACCTTTACCCTCTGGATGAGGAGCAGTCAGGTGAGAAGCATCACAAGTGACTCCGTAGCCAACTACTTCTGCATAAATCGACGCCGACCGGGCCCTGGCATGATCCAGGTCCTCCAAAATCAGAGTGCCGGATCCTTCTCCAAGCACGAAGCCGTCTCGATCCTTGTCAAACGGCCGGCTAGCCTTTTTTGGATCGTCGTTGAAGGACGATGAGACGGCCTGAAGCGCCGAGAACCCAGATAATGCTAGCGGTGCCACGGCGGACTCAGCCCCACCTGTTACCATGACGTCAACAACTCCATCCTTGATCCATCTATATGACTCGCCGATAGCATCGGTAGCAGAAGCACAAGCAGAAACAACGGTATACGACGGTCCGCCAGCCTGAATCTTGATTGCGATGTGTCCGGCAGCAATGTTGCTGATCATCTTTGGTACCAATAAGGGATGCACCCCTTTAGGACCACGATCAAATAGGTTTTTGAACTCAGAATGCAACGTGTGAATGCCTCCAAAACCTACTCCCAAAATTACACCGGTCTTTTCCGGATCCATACCCTGATTCAGAAGATCTGCGTCTTCCAGGGCCTCCATAGCACTTACTACAGCAAATAGAGCAAACCGATCCAGCCGGCGCGCCTCGCGCCGATCTATATGATCACCCGGATCGAGATCTCTTACTTCCCCAGCTATTTTTGATGGATAGTCGGATACATCAAAGGATGCAATGTGGTCGATGCCACTCTCACCGTTCTTAACAGAACGCCAGAAAGTATCAACATCATTACCGACGGGTGTAACCGCACCCAACCCGGTCACTACCACGCGTCTGCTCATCCCTATCTCCTTAATATTTATCAATAATTATTGTTACATCAACAGGCCGCCGTCGACCTGAAGCACCTGACCCGTCACGTATGCTGACCGATCCGATGCAAGAAAAGCTACCATCTCTGCTACTTCTTTCGGTAGTCCAGTGCGTCCCAGCGGGATCATACCTGTAAGCGTTTGCCTCACATTTTCACTCAGTGAAGCGGTCATATCGGTCTCTATATAACCAGGAGCAACGACATTTACGCGAACGCCTCGAGAGGCGACCTCTCGCGCTAAACTCTTGGAAAATCCTATTACGCCAGCCTTCGAAGCACAATAATTCGTCTGACCAGGATAACCGGTCAATCCAACTACTGACGAAATGTTGATGATGGACCCTTCACGGCGCTTCGCCATGTCACGTGCTACGAGTTTGCAGGTGAGAAAAGTAGCCGTCAGATTGAGCGCCAGCACAGCATCCCAATCACTTCTTTTCATACGAAAAACTAGTCCATCCTTAACGACACCGGCATTGTTAACAAGAATCTTCACACCTTCGTGCTTAGTTAAGATTGTCTGGACGCGGGAAGTTAACTCCTGCTCTTCCATCAAATCAGTCTCAAGCCAAGTAAAGTTTTTCTCACAGGCAAGCTCGTTCACGCTTTCACCTCTAGTCCGAGACAACGAATAAACCAAAGCACCTTCATGCAGCAGCACCTGTGCTACCGCAGCACCAATACCTCGGGACCCTCCCGTAATGATCGCAACCGCTCCATCGAGATTCATGCCGATGCTGAGGAGACCTCCTTAATTGTCTCTAAGGTTCCCGCCGCTTCACAGCGGATATTACCGGGAAATCCTCGGAATAGTCCGGCCAATACCTGTCCAGGCCCTACCTCTAGATAACGCTCGAACCCCGCGTCTTGAAGCGCTGCAACCTCGTCAGTCCATCGAACACTCGATACAACCTGCTTAATACACAACTCCCGTGCCTCACTACCTGAGGACACTAAAGCACCGGTAACATTTGCATATACCGGACACTCTGGATTGTTGAACTGAACATTAGACAACACTTCCGCTAGTCGATCGGCGGCGTCCTGAATAAGTGGAGAATGGAACGGACCGGACACTTTCAGAGGAATAAAGCGACGAGCTCCCGCCTTTTTACAAACTACTTCTGACGCCTGCAAACCACCAGCAGTACCTGCAAGCACTACCTGTCGGGGACCAGAGTAATTGGCAACAAACACGGTACCAGAGGTCAATTGAGAAATAGCTTCCTCTACCTGATCCGGCTGCAGACCGACTACAGCGGCCATTCCAGAACGACCTTCCGGGGTGTCAGAAGCACGACTAGCTCGCTCCATAGCTATGCCACGCTCTTTAGCAATCGAGAATATATCCTCCTCGCTGATCACCCCTGCAAGATGGAGTGCTGAATACTCGCCCAGACTGAAGCCGGCGAAGCCATCGCCAGCTATCCCGACCTCGGCCAACACCTCCGCAGCCGACAGATTGGCCAGCGTTACCGCGATTTGGGTCCGGTCGGTAGCGCGAAGCTGATCTTCAGTCCCCTCAAATAGCAAGTGTCGCAGATCGACACCAGTGACTTCGGAGGCAACAACGAACAGCTGCTTGACCGCAGAACTGTGTTCCCACAGATCCCGAGCCATTCCTGGGTATTGGGCGCCCTGCGCCGGGAAAAGGAAACAGGTCCGCATAGGTATTCCGCCACAGACAATTATCCATGCTCCATCAGGGAGGTCAATCAATGAAGTCTCTCGATGGAGACAAAACTAGTAAATACAAAAAAATTGTTGTGTGTACTGCATGAGACGTTGAAAAACTAATTGACTAGTTTTTATTAGATGAGTAGACAATTAACGTTCTCGATGAATTCCACGGAGCATGTATACTTGACGCAAAAGAAACCTCAAGGTTTACTCGATGAAGAGATCTTATCAGTTGCCATAGGATCACCTTTTGCTTCCTGATTTGGGTGCTCCGTGAAGACCTGACGTTGATCGCTACGCCTTAATGCGCTTGACCTCACAAAGACTAGGATTCTACATTCGCCTTCGGAAACGGGTGCCTCGTCCATACAATAAGGAGACTACATGGGCGCAAGAATTGAAGGGATCGGCGCCTATACGCCTCCCCGACGAATGTCCAACCATGAATTCGCTGAATTCTTGGACACTTCTGACGAATGGATACGATCGCACACCGGGATCGGCTATCGGCATGTGGCTAGCGAGGACGAGGCCACTTCTGACCTGGCGGTGAAGGCTTCACAAGTAGCGATAGAAAGAGCTGGAGTTACTCCGGCGTCCATAGAAATGATACTGGTAGCCACTGCATCCGGAGACTACGTCGGTTTTCCATCTACCGCCTGCATCGTTCAGGATATGCTCGGAGCAAAGAATGCCGCAGCGATGGACATCGGTGCAGGCTGCACCGGCTTTGTCTACGGTCTCGAGACAGCAAAAGGGTTTATTTCTTCGGGCGCAGCTAAAAATGTCCTGCTATTCGGCAGCGAGTTACTGACTAGTTTTGTAGACTGGACTGTTCGCAGTACCTGCGTGCTGTTCGGCGATGGTGCTGGTGCCGCGCTGATCACCTCTTCGGCGAACACCACTGGCGTCATGGACTCAGTACTTAAGTCGGACGGCTCAGGAGCATCCTACCTCGCTCGAGAGGTTGGAGGCAGTCGTATTCCCTTCAAAGCAGGGAAAAACAAAGAACGCGATTTATTAATCAAGATGGAAGGTCAGGCAGTCTACAACTTCGCTGTACCGGCGATCATCGACGTAATCAATCAACTCCTAAACCGCAATCACCTCACTCTCGATGACATAACCTACATCGTTCCACACCAAGCCAACCAACGAATTATCGAGGCTGCTGCAAAGCGTGGAAAAATCCCCTACGAAAAATTCTTTCTGAATATTGAAGAGTATGCCAACACGTCGGCGGCGACTATCCCACTTGCTCTCAACGACATGTACGAACAGAACAAGGTCAAACCTGGCGACCTTCTTATAACTGTAGGCTTTGGAGCAGGGCTCACTTTCGGCGGCAATCTCTTAATGTGGTAAGTACCTGGAAATTCACAATAAAGTCAGCCGAAGGAAGACAAGCTACTTCTAAGCCAGTTCTCAGAGGGACACTCATTTGCATATAACTCCTACTCTTGATCGGAGACAACAATCTTGTGTATCAGGTTCTCAACACCTACTTCCGCTACATAAATATCACCATGGCGATCCACCCAGACACTATGAGGACCATGTGGCCGATCAGTAGGCTGTTCTGGCATAGAGATGTTGGCTTGAACTTTACCGTTTGCGTCTATGATGAACAGATTACCGTCTGCCAAATACACGGTCCCGTCTGAGCCCACGAATAAACCACAGGGCGACCGCCTTTGCCCCCACTCAGCCACCTGAATGCCCGACCAATTTAAGATACAGATTCGATTATTTGGCTCACGATCAGCCACCAAAATGCGACCGGAATGGTCAAAGACCAACGAATGGGGAAGCGAAAATCTCCCCGGGCCCGCACCACGGCCCCCGAGCGTTGATAATAGCTCTCCAGCCGCTGAAAATCGATGTAGACACTGTTGACCATAGCCGTCCGCTACCCATATCTCTCCATCCGGTGCGACCACTGCACGGGTTGGACGATTAAAGGGACTCCCTCTGCCACCAGGGACACCGGGCGTACCGATTGTCTGAATCACCTGTCCGTCAGCTGTGCAGATTCGGACCGTGTGGTCCCCACAGTCCGCCACTAGAACCCGATCATGATTATCTATCCAAAGCTCGTGCGGCACACAAAAAATATCCTCTCCCCAGGTGGTAATTAGCGCACCGTCCCGATCGTACACAACGATAGCTGGATCCGGCTCACGGTCAATCACATACACCCGGTCCCGACTATCGACGGCTACACCTGAAGCAATACCCAGCGTTCGGCCATCTGTACCGCCGCCCCACCCATTAACGAAGCGGAACATTTTGTTCACATATGCCTCCCCACTTAGAATGCCGGCACGTAGTACAAACGTCCAGCGGGTTGAACCAGGTTTTTCTGTCCTCTATAGTTGCGTTGATTTTCGCGCAACAAACCAACCTTCAGGAGGGGAACGGTATGGGAATTCAGGCACGTAAATTTCTCGCCGAGTTCGTCGGCACTTTTATGCTGGTGTTCGTCGGCACAGCTGTAGCCACGTTGACCGGAACGTTTGGATATGACGGCGCCGGCAGTATGTTAATGATCTCTTTTGCCTTTGGCATGACCTTGATGGTGCTCGTATGGGTGATTGGCCCGATCTCAGGTTGTCACCTGAACCCAGCGGTAACGGTCGCCATGACATTGTCAGGACGTTCTCAATGGTCAGCTATGCCCAGCTACATCATTGCTCAGGTTGGAGGTGGTATTGTCGCCAGCCTGGTTCTACTGTGGCTGAGGAGTGGGCTGCCGGCACATGATATAGCCAGTCACGGCCTTGGCGCCAACGGCAACCCACAAGCTATGTCTACGCTCGCCTTGCTGGTTTGGGAAGTAGTGCTGACAGCCCTATTTCTTTTCACAATCTTTTCGGCTACTAGGGATGACGCTACGCCTGGCTTTGCGGGCCTGGCAATCGGTGGTTTCCTGCTCATTGCCCACCTAGTCGGCGCACAACTGGGCGACTCGTCACTGAACCCCGCTCGAAGCCTGGGGCCAGCACTGTTTCAGGGCGGTGAGGCGCTCAACACTGTGTGGATATTCATAGTTGGTCCAATCGTTGGCGGCATCATTGGCTGGCTCCTCTATAAAGGGATCTACCAATCTGATGGGCCACAATCAAATTCGTAAAACCGTCTATGCAAAATTAAGGAAGAGAGCAGTTTGATCCTTCGACAACTAATTAGCTGATGACGCGGACCTCACGCTCCAATCGGAGATTGAAACGAGCCTTTACGCTTAATTCAATCTCCGTTGCGAGCGCGAGGATTTCGTGCCCTTGAGCACTACCGCAATTGATTAGCACCAAAGCGTGATCCTCTGAAACGCCCACGCTGCCGCGCTGGATCCCTTTCCAGCCACAAGACTCCACCAACCAGCCAGCCGCAACTCGGTAATGCCCATCGCCTGTCTCGAACGCCGGCAGCTCAGGCCACTCTTTGCGCAACATCGAAAGACGCTCTGCATCTACGACCGGGTTCTTAAAGAAGCTCCCGGCATTACCCACGCGTGCTGGATCTGGCAACCTGCGCTGACGAATTGCTATCACGGCCCGCCGGATCGAGGTTGCCGTTGGTCGGGTGATGCCGGCACGCGAAAGTTCCGCTTGAAGCGAGGGATAATCTGTTACCGGCAATTGTCCGCCCAGACGAAAAGCAACGCGTAACACGAGAAAGCGATCCTTCCAGTCAGACTTAAAACGACTGTCCCGGTAGGAGAAGCAACATTCAGCGGGACCCATTCGATGCAGCTCTCCGCTTTGAAGATCAAGCGCTTCCAGCCACGAGAAACATGAACTTATCTCTACTCCATAGGCGCCAATATTCTGGATTGGCGCTGCGCCAACAGAACCTGGGATCAGTGACAGATTTTCAAGTCCTGACCATCCACGGTGAACGCAATAGCGCACTATCCAATCCCAGGGAAGACCCGCTCCGGCAGCCACCTCCACCTTACCGCCGCCAAGAGATGAGACTTTTATCTCCTTAAACCTGCAACGAACCACTAGGCCACCGAAATCTCTGGCAAATAACAGGTTGCTGCCGCTCCCCAACACAAGAACACGTGTACTGTCCCTCACCGCTGCCGTCAGTGGTCCAAAGCCAGCCTCATCCCTCAGGTCAAATAGACGGGCAGCCCGAGCCGGGACACCGAAAGTGTTAAGACCCCCAAGGACGACAACGTCCCGTACGGCGATGTTCAGCAGCACAGACGCTCCAGAACTTGGAATAGCGCCAGGGTGCCCCTATCCTAC
>CAZTZA010000075.1:0-7968 GCA_964618015.1 uncultured Spirochaetaceae bacterium
TTAGTAGTTCAAAACACCAACGAATCACGTGTGACGACTCTAAGGGAGAATAGTGGTCTCGCGCTACTGCCTAGACTCTACGGGGCAAGTTCCTCGGCTTGATCTACCATTTGCTCAATAATACGTAGGCCGTAATTCCAGAAAGTCGGATCGTTAAGGTCTACGCCAAGTGGCTTCATTATTTGGTGTGGCCAGTCTGAGCCACCCGCTCTCAACATTTCCAAATATAGGTCAGCGAATGAAGAACCGACCTCTTCATATCGTGCATAGAGCGCAAGCACCAAGAGCTCTCCAAACGAATATGCGTAGACATACCCTGGGGTGTGGATGAAGTGAGGGATGTAGCTCCACCAGGCGCCATAGTTCTCGGTTAATGTAACACTGTCCCCGAACATCGATCGCTGAGTGGCTAGCCACAGCTCTGAAAAACGCTCATTGGAAAGTTCGCCGTCGTTACGGCGGGCCTCATGGATTGCTTGTTCGAAGCGGTTCATTGCCGTTTGTCGAAAAACGGTAGCGAAAGTGTCTTCAATGCGACGTACCAACATTGCGAGTTGCTCGTACCGATTGTTCTCTTGTTCCATCAGGTTCCGAAAGACTAGCATTTCACCAAATACGGATGCGGTTTCAGCCGTAGTCAAGGGTGTGTGAAATTGCAGATATCCTTTGGGGGCAGATAGCAAAGCGTGAACGCCGTGTCCGAGCTCATGTGCGAGAGTCATCACGTCCCGTGGCTGACCTGCGTAATTCATCAATAGGTAGGGGTGATGCGAAGGAACTGAGGGGTGACAGAAGGCACCTCCTCTCTTGCCTGGTTGGATGGGAGCATCGATCCATGCATTTTCAAAAAACTGAGCACCTGCTTCACTTAATAATCTGCTAAACCCTTCGTATGACGACAGCACTGTTTGGACTGCTTCCTCCCATGTATAGCGTTTGCTTCCGGCAGCTAATGGAGCGTAACGGTCGTAGTCAAACAATTCGTCTACGTCAAGCAACCGTCGTTTGAGCCGGTAGTAGCGCTCTACGATGTCGTACCGGCTAACCACAGCGGCGACGAGTGCTTCAACGACGGCATCGTTGACTTGATTGTCCAGGTTGCGATCGCTTATCCAGGTGGGTAACTGCCGTAGAGTGTCGTCTACTGCCTTGTCAGCCAATAACGTGTTAAACACGAAAGTAGAGGATGGCATCACCGTACGGAGCCCGTCGGTTAGAGCTGCCGCTGACCGGTGGCGCAGTGATCGGTCAGACTGATGTAATTTGTTCAACAGCTCCTCGCGTTGAATCTCGGCTCCGTCGATCTGGTAGATAGCCGCTGCGTGCAGCTGATCGAAGTAGCGTGCCCAGGAGCTTTTACCGGTGATCGACTTTTCACTAAGGAGGCGTTCCTCTGGCTCACTGAGAAGGTGGGGCTTGGTGCGGCGTGTAACGAGAAGAAAGTGACGGTAATTAGAGAGCCGCTCATCGGATAGAAAACTTTGGGCCTGATCATCTGTCAGAGATGTCCACTGCAGCTCAAAGAACAGGAGCGTCTGATGCAGCCGAGCACTACGCTCGGTAAGTTTCTGTAAAAGAGCTCCTCTCTGAGGGTTACCGGTATCCGTCGACCATGACAGGTGAGCGAAGGTAGAGATCTTTCCAATCTGTTCCAGACAGGCCTCATATTGCGAGAGAAAGGATGATAGTTCAGTGCCGTTTAATTTTTCTATACGTCCGCGATACTCGGAAGATAGAGCTGCTGCAGACTCTTCAACAATCTTTAAATCTTTGTCCAGATTTGGGTCATCAGTAGATGTGTAAAGGTCACTCAGATCCCAGCGGATTGAAGCTGCAGATTCGGACGGGTTTAATGCCATAGTATTCTCTCTTTTTCCAGGACAATATATATGCCTTAAGGAACAATCACGGAGTATCATAAGGTATGGTTTCGAAGACGGACGTCAGCGAAGTGTTACGCGCTATTGTCGATCCTGACTTGCATCAGGATATCGTCAGCTTGGGATTTCTCAAAGAAGTCGAAATTGAGAACGATCACGTAATGGTGCAGATTCATATTACTACCCCGGCCTGCCCGGTACGGGATGAGTTCAAAAGCCAGGCTGAGCAGTTGATTGGCGATCTTCCAGGAGTTAAGTCGGTCACAGTCATGATCACTGCTCCTGAGCAGCGGCGCACTTCATCAGTGAAAGAGTCTGGCTTGGAGGGGGTCGGCTCAATTATTGCCGTGGCGTCTTGTAAAGGCGGCGTTGGCAAGTCAACTATTGCTGCTGGTATCGCAAGCGAATTGTCGTGCCGTGGACATCGGGTTGGGCTACTAGATGTCGACATTTTTGGGCCATCGGTCCCTACTTTGTTCAATCTTCATGATCAACCTCTTTCTGCCGGTCAAGGCAATCTCCTGGCACCGGTGTTAGTAGGACGCCTCTCGGTGATGTCTTTCGGGTTTTGGCTCGGCGATGCTCCGGCAGTTATGCGTGGGCCGATGGTAACAAACTATGTGCAGCAATTCTTGCACGGAGTGGCATGGGGTGATCTTGATTATCTCTTTCTGGACCTACCCCCTGGTACCGGTGATATTCAGCTCACTATTACACAGGCGATTCAGCTTGACGGTGTGGTAATTATCACTACTCCACAGGCTTTAGCCCTCGCTGATGTTGGCAAGGGTATTTTGATGTTCGATAAGGTTGAGGTGCCGGTGCTCGGCGTAATTGAGAACATGTCCTACTACATGGATGAAGATGGCCAGCGTCACGAGGTTTTTGGGCAAGGTGGAGGAGAGTCATTAGCGCAACGTTTCGGTGTTCCGCTGCTCTGCGAGATACCTCTTGAGCCTGTGGCTTATGGGGGAACGTTTGACAGTTTTGAAGGTGATCCAGGTCTATCCAAGGCGGCGGACGCAGTAATTATGTCACTAGGGAGTAGTAAGGCCAAACAGCAAGCCAAGCCAGAAGTCACTTTTGATGAGAATATGATAACTGTGAGCTGGGAGGATGGGACGGTTGATCGTGTGAATAATCGTGGGCTACGTGCAAACTGCCGGTGTGCGCGGTGCGTCGATGAGTTCTCTGGCGATCAGCTTTTGGATGTAGAGAGAATCCCAGCAGATATTCGCGCTGAAGAGGTGCGCGTGGTCGGTAACTATGCGCTCGCAGTTAGTTGGAGTGACGGGCACTCGACTGGACTTTTTCCGTATCGGACTATCAAGTCAGTGGCGAAGGACGCAGCCTGAACTCTCTCCAGAAACAGGTTACTGATCCGACGAGCGTTGGAGTCTGCCATGGCTCGAGTTGCTCGCTGGCTTTCTGTGAGGATCTTATGGATGCTGGCTACGAACACGCGATGCGGCCCGGTTCCGTTCGTCGCTGCGGCTGCCTTGGTCACTGTGACCAGGGGCCAAACGTCGTCTACGATGGCGTAGTTTACACTGATATGGATCCGGACAAGATGCGTGCCCTGCTCAGCAGGTTAGATTTGAGCAATAATTCCTAACTAGTCAATGACGCTGAGCATTTCAGCTATTCGGGTGAATTTCTCGCGTGGTTTGCCAGCTGAGGAGCCTCGCTCAATTTCAGCACTGTCGATCGTACGCCAGTCGTCGTAGCTCACCGGCCGGCCTCCTCGATTACGCAGTTCTTGGAGTAGCTTTTCGGTGTTAGGGATCGAGCACCTCGGAAGACTATCCAGGTCGGATAGCAGGTTGGTTGCGGTTTCCGTACTGTCAGGTTTGTTGGTGCCGATGACCCCGGAGGGGCCACGCTTAATCCAGCCTGCAGCGTACAGGCCCGGAACGGTCGTTCCGTCTTTAGTGATCCGCCCTCCCTTGTTGGGGAACACTCCTCGACGATCGTCAAAAGGCAAGCCCTCAATGGGCACGCCTCTATATCCGACGCTACGGAAAAATAGTCCACAATCCATTTCTACTGTTTCGCCGGTGCCCTCTGCCCATTGGTTGCCGGAATCTCCGGCAAGACGGTTCTTTTCCAGAGTTAGGCGCTCTACTCGTTCGTTTCCGGCTAGGGATCTGGGGCTGCGAAAAAAATGCACTACGATTTGCTTCGACCGACCGGGAGCGGGCCCCTTTTCTCGCAGCTCAGCTAGTGCTTTCCAGTTGCGTTGTGCGTCGCTGTTTTCGGGATTATCGATCTCGGATTGGCTTGATTGATTTAGGCTAAAGTCTTTCTGATGATTGAAATGCAAAGAGCAGTCGTCCAACTCCCCCAACTCTCGAATTTCTTTACTAGTAAAAGCTGATTGCACAGGACCCCGGCGACCGACCATATGTATTGCGCGGACCTTGCTCTCTGCTAATTGATCTAGTGCATGAGCCGCAATGTCAGTGCCAGCGAGTTCCTCAACCGTTTTGGCAAGGATACGGGTAACGTCAACTGCAACATTGCCCTGACCAATAATCACAGCCGTTTCATGCGATAGATCGAAGGTTAGGTCTCGATAATCTGGATGGCCATTGTACCAGCCTACGAATTCAGTAGCGGTGTGGCTGCCTGGCAGGTCAATTCCGGGTATGTTAAGAGTGCGGTCGGTCTCTGCACCACAGGTGAACACTATCGCATCGTAATAATGTCCAAGTTCAGCAACACTCACATCCTGACCGACCATGACGTTGCCAATAAAGCTACAGCGTTCGTTACTGGCAATTCGTTCGTAGACGCGGATGACATTTTTAATTTTTTGGTGATCCGGAGCTACCCCTCCTCGAACCAGGCCGAATGGAGTGGGCAGTCGGTCGATTATGTCAACTTGAAGTTCTCGTTCATCTTTCAACAGCGCTTCGGCGGCATAGAAACCACTAGGCCCCGATCCTACAATCGCCACGCGCCGTCCTTCTTCGTTCATCCGTTCCTCCGTATGATAGACGTCTAATGATCTATGTTGCGAAGATCGTGCAAGCGCTTGGCCTGAGCTTCCTCGCGATCAGCTTTGTACTTGCGCTTCCCCATCCCTTGAGAGGACGCGACTTGGCTGTCGGCGCGGCTATCTTCATTGCCGGTTGGCTTATGCAGCGACTCAAGCGATGATACGTGTTTAACCATGACTGAGCCACGTACCGTACTCAAGTTCGATTCTGGCAAGAGCGGTTTTCGTCGTATCGTGATAGTCACGGGTCTGTCTGCACTACTACTGCTCGTCGCCGGTGCTCTTGTAATCATTTCCGTCATCACTCTCTGATGCTTGTGCTATCTCTGCCATTTGCAGGACGATCGTGGTCTGTTTGCGAAAGGCGCGGTGCTGCATCCAAACCAGCATGAGGAAGTGAATGTAGGTGATAGCGATCACCGAAAGATGAACCCATCGAGGCACAGCAGAAGCCGCGACGGCGCCGCCGGAGACAGCTGCTGCCATGATCAGAACCAGGCTGAGCGTGGTCTGTCCAGAGACCGGACCGTGTGCGCGGCGTGATCGCTGGATTAATTCCGGTGAAAGCTCTCGCTCGCGGACGAAATCGCGAATACTGACACCCGTGGCTACGAAGAAAAAGATCACCACTGTCTGCGTCAGCAGAAAAGCGATCGTCGTGAAGAAGCCAAAAGCCGGATGGCCTGCACCAAGCAGGCTGATACCGGTGAAGCCTTGTATAACGGCGGATGTCAGCAGAATCCCTGAGACGAAGATCAGAGAGTAGCAAGTGTATAGGAATAGCCACACGATGCAGTGAAGAGAAGCGGGTTCGGACGCTTAGTCGATCGGAGTCTGGTGTGTGGCTTCGAACTCGGCAATCGGCAACATACGGATTGCGTCCCAGGTTAGCTGGGTGCAAACCCGTGCGCAGATCTGGCAGCCGATGCACTCGTTGTAACGGACTTGCACAGGTGGGATAGCGATGCCGTACTTGTCTTCAGGTTCCGGTTCGATTCAGTCTACAGGGCAAAAAGGCACGCAGACCTGGCATCCGGTGCAGTTGTCTTCGTCGACGACTGCCATCAGCTTAGGCTTACGCTTTTTGGTCTGCATGGCCTTAGGAAGCTCCGGGATTGACTTGTAAAATTCCGCCCGGCGCCTTTTTGCCATGATTACTACTCCGCTATCCCGCAGCCTGTTACTTAAAGTGGTCGGCGTTGATCTCGATGTACTTTTGCCATTCGTCGGGGACTTCGCTTTCCTCGAAAATGGCATCGACCGGGCACTCTGGCACACAGGCGGCACAATCGATGCATTCGTCGGGGTCGATGTAGAGCATCTTGCCATTCGTTTCGTCGTATCCGTCCGACGGATGGATACAGTCGACGGGGCAGACTTCCACGCAGGAAGTATCGCAGGTCCCGATGCAAGGCTCAGTGATGATATAGGCCATGAATAATCCTCGTGCTGGTTGGCAGCAAGATAGTCAGCCGCAGAACTGGCCGTCAAGCTAAGAAAAATGATGGAGATTTTGGTACTTACAGATTCACGATGTGCACTTCATTATGCGGGCGTTGGGCATCCCGAGAGACCTGAGCGTTTAAGTTTCGCGATGGATGCCGTAGCCACCGCAATGAATAAATCAGCAGCGTCTCTTCGTATAATCGATCGAATTCAGCCGATCGATCCAGCACGGCTGACTACAGTACACAGTCCTGAGTATGTGAAGAGGATCCTTGAGCTATCCGGTCGCAGCGGAACTCTTGATCCTGACACACACATCTGCCCCAGCAGTGTTGATGCTGCGCGGATTGCAGCATCTGGGGCTGTGGATGCAGTGGCCGCGGTAGTTCGCGGCGAGGCCGCAGGTGCTTTATGCATCATAAGGCCGCCTGGTCATCACGCTTGTTCTAACCGTGCCATGGGCTTCTGTTTATTTAATAACGCAGCAGTTGCAGCGGCTGCGGCGCTGACTGACCATGGGTGTCGTCGTGTTTTGATTCTTGATTGTGATGTACATCACGGTAATGGAACTCAGCAGATTTTCTACGAGCGCGAAGACGTGCTTTACGTCTCACTTCATCAGTATCCGTGGTACCCGTGGAGTACTGGTGGGGTTGCGGAGGTTGGCGTTGGCCCCGGATATGGCTTTACAGTAAATGTTCCTCTACCTGCCGGATGTGGAGATGCTGAGTACGCGTTTGCCATGGAGGAGGTGGTTTTGAGGTCAATTCGTACCTACCGTCCCGATTTGGTTATCGTATCGGCAGGATTTGATACGCACGTTGATGACCCGCTGGCCGAGATGAGATTGACCAATGAAGGCCTGTGCGATTTATCGGGGCGACTATACGGGGTTCTTAAGGAACTTGATATCCCGTGGACTGCAGTGTTGGAAGGAGGCTATGCGCAATCGGCGATTCGGGATGGGATCGGTTCCCTATTGAGTCCAAATAAACCTAGCCCGACACTACTCGATCTTGCTGATGAGGCGGCACGAGTGGCGGTTGATAGGACTCTATCTTATGCCTTTTTATTACGAAGCAAAGAATAGGAACCGTAGAGAAGCTTAGCGTTGACCAGTAGAGGATGTGGCTCGTAAAATTGCCACCGTGTCGGAGTCTGGAGGGGAGTCGGAGATTGGTGCCGCACATACTGGGCCTGAGGGCGGAGGTGGCTCAGATCAGGTTCAATTTGACGGTGACAGTTCTCGTGGCTCGGAAAAAGGCAAAGCTCGTGCTGGCCTTGGCGTAATAGTCCATTCCTTTTTCGTCATTCCGCTATTGATTGCGGTACTGGCGGTCTTGGTGATAGCCGGTGTCTCGATCCTCTCCTCGGAATCGGCAGACGCGCTGGACTATTTGGCTGACGTGCGTGTCGGCGGTCAAACTAGACGATGGCAGGCCGCGTTCGATCTCAGCACTTTATTGTTCGATCTATCCCGCAAGGACCAGGTGCCGCGCGACGAACGATTTGTAGGAGAAATGACTCTCGCATTTACAGAAGCCGGAAACGATGACCACCGCGTTCGACAGTATTTGTCGCAGGCGATGGCTCTCACCGGAGATCGGCGTTTCGTGCCGCTTCTGTTTAGCGCTTTGGAAG
>CAZTZA010000076.1:0-7956 GCA_964618015.1 uncultured Spirochaetaceae bacterium
CGGCACGGTGCGCACCAAGTCGCCCAGAAGTTTAATAGTATGAAGTCCCCTTCAAAGTCTTTTAGAGTACGAGGTTATCCGTCCAGCTTTGCCAAGTTAAAGTCATTGCGTGCAGACTTTTTTGCTGCCTCAAATCCCAGATCAACCATGCTTTGGAGAGGTGTTTTTTCACGTTGGAGGGAGCGTTCCTCTTTTGTGCTGCCTTGCGTTCCATCGACAGGTCGTGAGACAGGTGCTTCGCTGATGTTACCTGAGCATCCGCTGAGGAATGCCACTAACGCCAGTAAAACCATCGCTTCTATTCTGAGCCGTGTAGTCACGGAAATATCGTAGCATTCTATATGCTGAAATTTCGTCGCTCAGATTTTCTTTTTTATGATTTTGTTGTCAGGAATCTTGATAATCGGAGGGGGTCTTCGTTGCTATTGGTAGCATGCTTCTTAATTTGGTGTGTATCATTCTCGACAGCAGGGGGATAGTGAGTTCTATTGCTCTGATCATTGTAATATGGAAGAGGACGCGTGAATCACGACTCACCCGCGGAAATTAGAATAGCGCTAGAAACTGCGGGAGTAGCGCTAAAGAAACGATGGGGCCAGAACTTCATGATCAATCGCGGTGCGCGCGAGAAGATTGTTCGTTTGCTCGACTCAAAGTCTGGAGAACTTGTTTGGGAAGTTGGAGCAGGTCTTGGAGCTCTTTCTGAAATGATTGAGTCGCTCGCAGGCACCACGGTTCTTTTTGAGACTGATCACGGGCTAGTTAGACATCTAGAGGAGACGTTTCAGAATTCAAGAGTTCATGTTGTCGCTGGTGATTTTATTGATAATCGCGAGGATGCGGTGGTTGCGTACGGTGTACCTAAGCGTGTGATGGGGAATCTACCGTACTCTAGCGGTGCGGCGATTGTTTCTGCCATAGTAGAGCACGGTCCTCCAGTAGAGCGGATGGTTTTTACGCTTCAGAAGGAAGTGGTGGAAAGGATGTGTGCCAAATCAGGATCACGTACGTATTCTTCATTCTCAGCGGTGTGTCAGGCGTTCTATACAGTGGTTAACCAAGGCGACCTGCAACCCGGTTCGTTCTATCCGGTGCCAGAGGTCCATTCAGGAGTTATCACGATGGACCTCCGGCCGGATTATTCGCGTGTGATCGACAAAGGAACTTTTTTTAACTTGGTGAGATCAGTTTTCTCTGCTAGACGCAAGACGCTACGAAACAATCTGTTGCGTACAGCTCCTTTCCCATTGGCAAAACGCGATCTTCTGGCTGTTGTGCAACGCACAGGAATAGAACTCGGTCTGCGGGCTGAAGCCCTTACTGCTGACCAGCTAGTTGATGTGAGCAACCAGATTCATGAGCTTGTGCATCGGGGGAAATCCTAACCTTGAATGATGCCGAATTAGGAATCTATGGATTGGGTCGTTTTGGCGCGTTCTGGGCCGAGCAGTTAACTCGGCATGTAACCGTGAAGGCGTTTTCCCGTCGGAGTAGAGTTAATGTTGCTGGGGTCGAATTGGTGAGTGAGGAACGATTGCTACAGTGTCCGGTATTAGTGTTGTGTGTTGCGATCTCCTCAATGCGAGAGGTGCTTGCTCGAATTGGGGAACGGCTTCCAGATGGAGTGACGGTGATGGATACTTGCTCAGTTAAGGGCTTTCCAGCTCGTCTCATGGAAGAGATACTGCCGCCCCACGCCAATATACTTGGAACTCATCCAATGTTTGGCCCGGATTCTGGGCGCGAATCGATTGCTGGTATGCCGATGGTTCTCTGTCCGGTACGCATGGCACCAGCCAGCCTGGCCGGTTGGCAACGATTTTTCTCAAAAATCGGCTTGCATGTAGTCGTGATGGAGGTAGATGAGCATGATCGTGAAGCAGCATTTACACAGGGGATTACCCATTATGTCGGGCGCATTCTAGCTGAGTTGCAGCTCAAGGGGTCTAGGATCGGACCGCTTGGTTACCAGAGGCTACTGTCTATCGTTGAGCAGACGTGTAACGACCCTTGGCAACTGTTTGCAGATCTGCAGCGGTTCAATCCGTATACAGGTGACATGCGTGGTCAGTTGGAAGAAGCTATCCGTAGCGTGGCTAAACGGCTCGATGAGGTCGAGAAGAAGTGATAGCGCCGTAGCCTGGTTTTTGAATGGAAGTCTGTGTAGGATTTTGTGAATAATCTTGCGCAGTTGAATTTTATCTGGCTATGGGTTCACTGTGGGAGGAAGTAAATTGAGACCATCTCCGCCTGAAAGCAAGGATTGATTTTCATTATGGAGAATGGTTCGTTTGACCGCGGCTATCACAACGGTTCAAATGGTGTATGGGGCCGCTAGCTCAGGTGGTAGAGCAACAGCCTTTTAAGCTGTGGGTCGACGGTTCGAGTCCGTCGCGGCTCAAATAGTTATCTTATTTCAGGAATTGGTTTTGCTTTCGAATTAGCTACAGTGCCGATTGCTCGGTTATAAAAAATATAGTTAGGATCTGTTGATTGCCCAGGCCAGGCCCCATGGGAAAGGACCATCAAGTTCAGTCTGGACTACGGTGGGACGACGCAATGCCACGTAAATATATCGTCGAGTATCTTTCGCTGCGGTATGGATTAGTAACCTTAGGTATAAAGTTCTCCTCATGGGGACGGTTATGGAAATTGTTAAGGGCCTGGCCAGAGCCGAATCAAAGTTGTCGGTGATCAATGTATGAACGCCTGTTCTGGTCAATGTGCAATACGGTATAGGCTGCAAAGATTTTTTGTTTACTATTAGTTGCAATAAAAATGACGTATTCAAGGTGGCGATGATGCTTAAGTACAGAGGTAAGTTAGTGCATGACCTAACGGTTGCCGGCGAGACACGTGCCGACGGGTTCTATCCACGTCACGTCAATGCGTTGCAGTTACGCCACGACAGATTTTTGTTACTGATTACTAGTGGTGGTTGGCGCGTTGCCGACGATAACCGGAGTCTGATCTACCAGATTCGGGCTGACACGTATGACGGACCTATTATTCAGGAAGGAAGTATCACGCAAGGAGCTGATGACTGGGAAGCCCTCGGTGATGGCCGCCAATTTCGCCGCGAGACGATAAGTCCGAACGGATTCGGTGTTCCGTCGGGTGCTGTTATTGATGGAGACGTTCCAGGGCACGCAGGTCTATTTGTGATTATGTGGAGACGTCGTGCTCGTGCGACTAAATCGGATGCCGGATGGCAGGAACTAGACGACAAGACTGCTATCGTCGAATGGACTCAGGTTCGGCTTAATACGGCCGGTAACGATTTAGAGGTAATTCAGCCCGCCCAGCCTTTGCGGCAATGTGGTTACGATAACGGTTACGTCATCAATGAACGGATTGACATGCGTCGAGTGGAATGTGGTATGGCGCAGCCAGTGCCGATGGATGATAGCGGGATGCGCTGGATCAGTTCGGCGTATGTCGTCGTTCATGATACGGAACATTCCGTAGTTTCTTTATCTACAGAGCCTCCTCTTGCGGTAGCCCATCTCGAGTTCACGTTTGATGCAAACAGAGGTCTGTATCAGTGGACACGGACAGGGCCGGCATCCGTGCGAGGGCTTTGGGAACCGAGCCCCATCAGATGGCGGAATGAGTGGTTGATGAGCGCTCGCCGTGAACGTAATGCGCCGGGCAAGGGAATCGCCTGGCTGCGTACTTCGGACCCATTTAACGAGATATGTGAACCTACTTACGTAACGGTGCCATCACGAGGTCTTCAGACCTCCTTCTTGTGTGCAGACGGCCGCGTGCGCATCTTTGGTAACGATAGCCGAATTCGTCCGGGATGGCCTGGAGTGCGTAACCCTCTGTATATGTGGGAGGTAGATCCCGACAATGGATTTTCCTGTGGTGATCCCGAGGTGCTTTTTGATGCGGTAGACTGGAAGATGTCCATTCGAAATGAGGCTGGCGCAGTGGTCGATCAAGCTAAAGTTTTTCCGCATGCAGGAGGTAGTCGTCAAATGGTTGTTCACCGGGTGCGGACGTTTGCGATTGACCAGGTCGAGCACGCCGGGATTACTCCAAACGATGCAGAACGAGATGCTCACGGTCTCTACTACTCCGAGCTTATTTATGATCAGGATTATCCAGGCCTGTGGCAATTTAAGTGAGTTCAAGTCGGCATAGGTGTGGTTGATGATACTGTCAGGCCGACTAAAGAGACGTCATTGATGCTATAATTAGTGCGATGAAGAATAAAGTTAATTCAGTGGGGATTGAAAGATGTTCGCTGAGTGGCGTTTTCGTTCCTATACTGACTCCATTCTTGCCTGATGGAACTGTTGACGAGAATTCGCTGCGACGTCTTGTGAACTATGTGATTAATAATGGTATTCACGGAATTTGGGCTGCTGGAACGACGGGGGAGTTCGCGAGCCTAGATGAAGATTCGCGTCGTTTAGTAGTAGAAACAGTGGTTGATGAGGCTGCAGGACGTGTTCCGGTTATTGGGAATATTTCGGCTCCTTGTACTAGAGGTGCTATTGCTGCAGCAAGGGGGTTGAGAGATTGTCCTATGGACGGTATTGCGGCGACTCCTCCGTACTATTTTTCGAATGAACAGGACGAGTTAAAGGAACATTACCGGGCTATTGCAGACCAAAGCCCTATCCCTCTGTGGGTTTACAATATACCTAGCCATGTGAAGGTATCCGTAGAGCCAGATTCCATCATTTCATTAGCTGAGGATGGGGCTGTGGTGGGCGTTAAGGATAGCTCAGGTGCGGGTGAAGCATTTGCGCAATTAGTTATGCTTTCTCGAAAGAAGGGTGTCTCTCTGTGCCGGTTTGTTGGTTCCACGTGGCGTATCACGATGACTGGCATAGGTGTTGACGGCATTATTCCTGGGATTGGAAATTTAATTCCACGTTATATTTCTTCGGCTTGGGATGCCGCACAATCAGGTGATGAGGCAGCTGCCTCTCAAGCCCATGATCAAGTTCTTTCGGCAATACGCGTAATGCGTTTGGGTGGAGCAGGTTCAGCAGGTGTCTATTCCGGCTTGAAGTCTGCCCTGAAGATCTTGGGGGTTATCGATCATAATACGATTTCAGTGCCTTTTAGACCCCTTGGTCCGAGTGAAATGAATCAAATTCCGTTATTGCTCGATGAGATAGGGATTTCGAGGGGATCATTGTAAGACCGTTCGTAACGTGGGCTTCGCTTCTAAGGAGAATTCGAAAAGGCGATCTGGTATAGCGCTTGACTGGTGGGTCAGTTGCTGCGCTTCGCATAATCAGGCTATGTGATATCCAGCGTTGGAATCTTGTAAACGGTAAATTTGGTTACGTCTGCTGACTTGTAGTGATATTTCTCTTGAGGTTCAGAAGAGTCTTTAGGGAGAAAATCGTAAACTTTCTTGTATGTCAGAACGAGTAGTGATGGACGGTGGTGAATATGTAGCAGCTGGGACAATTCAGGAGTTAAGAGACCAGAGAGTAATCCTGGTTAATAGCCCAGGGGTTACTGTTGCCGTGTTCTTCGAGGGTGATCGTATTTTTGCCGTTGACAATCGCTGTCCGCATATGGGATTTCCGCTTCATCGGGGGTCATTGCGCGACGGAATATTAACTTGTCATTGGCATCATGCACGTTTCGACGTCAACAGTGGGTGCACTTTTGATCTCTTTGCGGACGACATCCCCTCGTACCAGGTGCAGGTTGTCGACGGCAGAGTATACGTTGCTTGCAGTCCACGAATGCCTGCAGACTTATTATTTTACAGAAAAAGACTAAGACGTGGTCTTGATATGGATGTCGGTCTTATACAGGCTAAGGCTCTACTTGGACTTCTTGAAGGCGATAAAGACCGAGATGCAATAATTTGTACGGTCGCTGAATTTGCTTCTAAACGATTATCAACCTGGGGTGAAGGGTTGGTGCGTCTCGCTTGTGTAGCTAATTTACTCCCAGTTCTAAGCAGTGAAACCGGTTATCTCGCGATATTTTACGCAACGCGGCAAATTTCTAGGGAAGCTATAGGAGCGGTTCCGCATCGCTTACGTGGCTCGTTTGATGGCGATGGGCGCGACAGCGAGACGCTTTCTCGTTGGTTAGATACCTTTGTTAAGGCGCGACATGCAGACGGAATCGAGCGCACTATTTCCACAGCATTGCGAAGCCTAAATAAAGGTGATTCAGCCGGCCTTTTGTCTGATGCTGCAGCGGTTAGACTCTATGCAGATGGCGGTCACTTGCTGGATATGTGCAATAAAGCATACGAGCTAATAAGACATATTGGGCCAGAGCACGCTGAGTCACAGATAGCCCTCTTGGCCGAACGAATTGGAGCTGGACGTGGAGAGGAAGAAGGGAGTTCCTGGCGCCATCCGGTAGACTTGGTTAGCGTTGTTCGAAAATTTGAAGATTCCCTGCCTGAGATAATTCAAGGTAAAGAGATGTCTGTTGATATCCATTTGCCGGCAATTAACGATAGGAGGAAGGCTCAGGCCCTATCAAAGAAATTGATAGGGGTTCTCTTAGGTGATGATGGTCATGCTGTGGTCGTCTCGATCAGAGAAGTGCTGGTCTCCGGGATAAAGCCTTCAATTTTATCGGCAGTAGTTGCATACGCGGCTGGGCTACGGCTTGCAAGGTTCTCGTCATCTAACGATGTAGGTGACTGGGTAATTGCGCAACATACTTTCATTTTTGCCAATGCTGTGGATTGTTCAGTGCGTCGAAACCCAACGTTGGGCACAGTTGCAGCGATTGCTCAGGCTGCATTGGCAGTCCACGCAGATCGGTTTTTGAATGTTCCCCCAGCCAAGCTGCCGGATCAGGATTCTGAGATGGAGAATCTTCCATCTGATCCTCAGGAAATCCTTGAACAGCTTCTTTTATCCTTCAACGGCCGTAGTATCCTGGGGTATGCCGATTTGTTGACAGTTCGTTATCTGCGTGTTGGAGGTTCAATTAACCGACTTGTCAATGCGTTCACTTATGCGACAGTGCGAGAGGACTTTGACTTTCATTGCCTTCAGGTTCTCGAGGCAGCAGTTTCGCAGACTAAACTTTGGAGCGAAGGACCAGAGTTAGAACATTTAATGGTCGCTGTTGCTCGTAGTCTTTCTGCTCATTGCCCAACTCAACGAAGGGCTTTGAGCACTGCGGTGATTGCACGTCGCCTACATCGTGGCCAGGCGCTTTATGTTGATAATCAAAATGAAGTTTCTGTAAACAGCGCCTAAATGTAATCGAGATCAATTGATAGATTGGTTGCTTTGTTGGGATCACAGGTGTTTGCCAATTCATTGAGGATAAAGGTCAACAGTAACTAATCGTTAAATGAAAAGCGTTAGCTGTTCTGCATCTGATAATTTGCTGGAAGCATCATTTCTTGAAGGCTGTATTTCCCGTTAATGGCGGCACCAGTTAGGGCAATGCCGCGTAAAACGTTTCATCCAAGTGTTCCCAGGAGTGCTATGTTGTTTGAAGACGTACAAGCGTAATAGTTAAGTACGTGAATACCCTTCGAAATAGGTTCAACTAACGGTATATAAACTTGTGAGCCACCGGAGTGGAAGCTGGTTATTCAAAGAATCGGTAGCAATCAGAGAGCATTTAATCTCTGTGGACTTTTAACGTGCTTCACGCCAACATCGACTGACGGCGACATTCTTCCATGATGCGCATTTGTCTCATCACTTCGTCAGTTGTTACTGGGAGAGGTTTCTCGTAACGAATAGCGTCAAAAAATTCTCTGTAGAATCTAGCTTGACCTTCCATCTCCGGGCTTCCTGCTGCCTTGGCCTCGGCCCGCGTCCAATGGTGGTCAATCCACTCGGTATCCTCTCTAGGATAGCTTCGGTCGGCTGGTGGGTCTACTGAAAGTATGCGTTCAGTGCCGCTTCCGGGGAGAATATGTCGCCAGTGAAGCTCTTGATCTTTGGTACTTCCAATCAGCCCGCCTGTTGATCCCATAATGTGAAACGT
>CAZTZA010000077.1:0-7015 GCA_964618015.1 uncultured Spirochaetaceae bacterium
TAGAAGATGCGCTTGTATCTCCTGGCGGTCGGTGTCTATGCGCGGCGCTGTAAGGCAGTACGATGAGTACAGCGCATCTATCAGCGGAGTGGTTTCCACTTCGGTGCGAAAGCTCATGTAGACCATAATGATTTGGGCGCTAGTTGTTCCCAGAAGATGTTGAGCTCTCGAACAAATCTCTTCGCTGCGTTGTGCGCGTTCCTTTGCAGGGATTGCATCACGGATCAGGCGAGCCCGACTCCGCTGTTCGCGACGGTCAGCCGTAGTGTACACCGCCGGTCGCAAGATTAATTTGCTCGTTCAAGAAGGGATAATTGGTCCGTATTGCGTGGTAGACAGAACAAACAATTGTTAACCGTAAATCAGAAAAATGGTCTTCCACAACCGCTTGGAAGTATACCATGCCACGCTACGATCAGCCTATGCTGGCTTGAACGTCATCCGGGCTTGTGGACCCATGTAGGCTGTCTCTCTGGAAAAACGTAAGCGGCAATATCAGGTTTACGCGGGCTTTTCAGATGCTTTGCGGATAGGGTCAGTCCTATCCTATAGATCATGGTCTGCCGGTGAATTCTTGTTTCCATACGGGGTTATATCTATATGAATTTCAGTGACGAAGCCAAGAACGAACCTTGTGATGATTAAGGGCCTCGGGGTTGAGGATGTAGTCAGGTTTTTTTCCATGTATGGCATCGTTCACCTGTTCAAAGGTTTTTCTGTCCAGGCGAGCTGCTGATTCCATGGTGATTCCGCCAGAATGGTTTGTGGAAATTATTCTGGGATGCTTCCGAAATACAGCGCGAGGCCCATCCAAAGGATCATCAACCACGTAGTAAAACATCTTGCCCTCATTGATGGCGTGAAGCACAGCAGCGTCGTCTACTAGATTTCCACGTGAAGGGTTGAGCAACGAAGCATGCGGTTGCATCAGTGAAAGCTGTTCATAGTGAACAACCGGATCAGCCCCGGATACGTGTAGGGACACGGTGTCGCACCACGTAAACAGCTCTTCTGGCTTGCTTGCTACCTCGGCACCAAAGCTCAAGGCTATCTCATGGATGTCCTTACGAATGTCGTACACTATCAAACGTCCGTCGGGACCGAGGAGCGGAATAGCTCGCTAAGCTACCTCATGACCGATGCGGCCGAAGCCGTAGAGCCCCAGAATTGATCCCTGGATGTCGTAACAGGAGATAAGCTGTTTATCACTGCTGTGAGCCATTTGGTTGAAAGTGTAGGTGCGCTTCATGATGGCAAGCCATTGCGCGACCGTGTACTCAGCCACCGTATCCATATGTACTGGTGCGGTAGTAATCAGGATGCCGTTGTTTGTCGCAGCAGATACGTTGACCTGATCAAATCCGACACCCCATCGAGCTACGATCCTCAAGTCGTCCGCAGCTGCATAGAATTCGTTCGGGAATGTTGTGCTGTCAGCAATTATAGCAACGACGCCTTTAGCGTCAGTCGGGTTCAAATCGATGGGCAGTTTTTCAAGTTTGGCAAACCTACCCAACCGAAACAGCTCGTCCTGGCGTTTTTCAGTTGCGAAGTCTGGTATTTGGAACTGTTGGCCAAGATATATTCTTTGGTCATTTATCATTATATTTCCTTGTTGAACAGTTATTAGACTCAAATATAGGCAAATAGATGCCATATGCGTGTAACACATTCTGATAGATGTCATGAAATCGGGGACCCATACTCATGACAAGATTACCAGAATGTTATTATCCGTCAGGGGATTGGGTTGGAGCACATCGATGTTCAAAATAGTTTCTTGTATAAGTGCTACTAGAAAAAGTATATAGGAAATATATTCCCTAATCGGATGGCCGCCTCTTTTTCGTTCATGCGCTCTATTGCATAATCAGATCCGTCAGTCTATGGAGCTGTTTGCTATCGTCGCTGTTTTACTGGCGATCACGGCGGGTCTTGCGTATCTCAACGAACGTCTAATAGGTCTTCCTACGACTATCGGCGTCATGCTGATTGCGCTGGCGATCTCAGCAGTAATACTGATACTCGGATCGCTCGGCCTTCTTTCGATCGCCCAGAGCGCTCGTGAGCTCGTGGCGTCTGCTACTCTGGAGAAGACATTGCTTGGCGGAATGCTGAGCTTTTTGTTATTTGCCGGCGCTCTTCATGTTAACTTGGGTGATCTTCTGGATCGCTGGCTGGAAATAGGGTTATTCGCGACCATAGGTGTGGTGGCCTCCACTATCGTAGTAGCGTTCGTTGCTTATTGGAGTGCACAGCTATTAGGGTTACCGCTTGGCTTTGCCTTCTGTTTAGTATTCGGCGCAGTTGTGGCTCCAACGGACCCCATCGCCGTGCTCAGCATTCTGAGACGATGTGGCATTGCCGGTGGGCTGCGGGCCCTGATCGCCGGTGAATCATTATTCAATGACGGATTCGCGGTCGTCGTTTTCGCTACCCTTCTAGGGTTAGCCGCAGGATCAGTGCAGCTTCGCGCTGAGGAGCTGGTGTTCTTTATTGTTCAGGAAGCGATAGGAGGCGCAGCGCTCGGACTAGTTATAGGTTGGATCGGGTACCTAGCGCTGCGCACCATCGACAGCTATCAAGTCGAGGTGATGATTACGCTAGCGCTGGTCACTGGCGTTTTTGCACTGGCAACATCCTTACATATCTCGGGCCCTTTGGCTGTGGTAGTCATGGGTTTGTTTATTGGTAATCACGGTCGGAGACTCGGAATGTCTGAGAAGACCCGCGAACACCTGGATTCCTTCTGGGAGCTCTTGGATGAAGTGTTAAACGCTGTTCTATTTGTCCTGATTGGGCTAGAGCTGCTTGTGATCAACCTGAACCCCGGTGCGCTTGCCGCGGGTGCTCTGGCGGTAGTTGCTGTAATCGGATCTCGTTTTCTTGGTGTCGGTGCGACGATGAGATTGATGGGCCGACCCGGATCGTTGATTACCACTTGGGCAGGGTTGCGAGGGGGAATCTCAGTTGCGCTGGCTCTGTCGTTACCGCCTGGCCCAGAGCGTGAGGTGGTGCTGACCATGACTTACGTAGTCGTTGTTTTTTCGATTGCTGTCCAGGGTCTGACCTTGGAAACGCTGACGTCACGAGCTTCCCCAGTTCCGCGCCGGCGTTCGAAGTGACGGCGGTTACCGGAGCCACCGGCTTCATAGGTCATGCTTGTGCCGCTGCGCTAATTGGTGCGGGAGAAGCCGTGGTCTGTACTACCAGGCCGCAGAGCAACACGAGCTCACTGCGTAAGCTTGAGCCCTCAGCGGTAATTCTGCCAGGTTTACTCAACGACCAGAACGCTCTCACGGAGGCTTTTTCTGGCTGCCAGGCAGTGGTCAATTGCGCTGCCCGTGCCATTGATTGGGGTTCAGCCTCCGAGTTTGAACGCGACAACGTCGCCGGTGCTGTCAACGTTATCGAAGCTGCGTCGCGAGCGGGAGTGACTCATGTAGTACATATGTCCACTGCAAACGCTGGCGGTTACGGGCGCAGGAACATTAATGAATCAAATCGTGGTGCTCGGGGCCTTTCTCTTTATTCCCGTTCGAAGGTAGCCGCTGAACAAGCAGTTCGAACATCCGCCACCAAATTGGGTGTTAAGCTCACGATCCTGCGCCCTAGTGCAGTGTATGGTCCAGGTGATCGTCGCTGGACGCTGCCGATGTTAGAGCGAATAGAGGCCGGTAGTTGGGCGCTGGTCAATCAAGGCCGCGCACTGCTGACGCCGCTGTATATACACAATCTCACGAAGGGTCTGTTGATAGTCTTGGAACGAAGAGCGCCGGGTACTTTTATTCTCACCGATGACGTCACAGTGAGCTGGAGGGAATTCACTATTGGGTGTGCTCGAGCATTGGGCGTCAGCGCGTCAACCCGTAGTATTCCCTATGCTTTGGCTCGTCCTATTGCAGAGGCGGCAGAACTCTACGGTCGGCTTTCAGGTCGTAGCATGCCTCCGCTTATTACGCGCTACCGTGTAATCCGAGCTGCAAAGGACTTCCATTACCGGTGTGATCGGGCTCGCCGTGAGTTGGGTTATTGCCCCGACCGTGATCTTGGCTCCCATTTGCGAGAGTGTGCAGGTTGGTACTACCGGGTGACCTCCCTCTGATGGTTCGTATTGTTTCGTTGGAGCCGGATTTGTCAGCGACAGCCTTCGAGCTAGTGATTGCGTTAGTGCTGGCTATTTCTCTCCTATTGTTGCGCCATTTAATTTCTAACAAGCGTGTCGCTACATTTCTGGGAGCAGGCGTGACAGCGGAAGGACCGTTCCGATGGCCGCTTTCGGGGTCACCGAGATTAGTTGCTTCACATCGGTTACTGGCAGCGGCATTGATAGGTGTTCCTTCTACCGGAACCATGATTGTTCTGTTAGGGCCTCGTTCAATCTTTGAGCTGACACTAGGTGGTCATCAAATTGGCGCGGCATTGGGGATAGGAGCGTTAGCTGGTGCGGTGTTGGCGTCATTCATGGCGGTAGTGTCGCGTCAAGGTAGTTTGTCTGACCGCTATCCAGCGATGCGGCCTCCTCATTGGACTGTAAGGACCGCTTTGGTGGATGCTGGAACCTGGGCTATTTATCTATCGACTTATGAGTATCTCTTACGGGGTATCTAGCTTGGTATAAAGTCGATCGTTGTCGGACCATTGCCGGCGCTAGTAGTTACGGTCTGCGTCGACGCTTTAGCGCATATACCCCAAGGTCGGTTGGAAACTTTGGGATCGATTTTCTCAGCCACGTTATTCTCTCTAATGGCGTTTGCTACTGGTGGAATGATAGCTTCGTTTATCGCCCACCTGATTATGGCTCTTAGTGTTGATTTGTTTTGTGCACGAGTTGCGTCACGGAGCTTCGTCGCTCGGACTGACGGGTGATTTGCCGATGAGATCTTACGCAGGAGGTCGATTCTGCCGAGGAGAAACATCAGAGTGCGTTTAATTCCCGAGCGACTGATAGAGCGGGCAGTGGCTCGCTGGAGTTCCGTAGAGTTTGATTCGGCAAGGAATTGCCTGCGCCAGCGTACCAGGGCACTGATTGCCGTTGACTTAAACCCTCCTGATGAGCCGGCGGGCACCTACCACGATTATTTCTGCCCGAAACACGCGACTGAATTGCGCTTTGACCCGGGGTCGCCGTTCCAACATATTTGCCCAATCGACGGTCAAGTCTGGACCGGATCGCCATTCGACGAGGCATGGCGGTTCGGAGCGGGTTATCTTCTTGCTCATGGTTCATTTATATCTGCTCTACTATGGAGGCTGGATGGTGATATAAGGGCGAAGGAGCGTGCGACTTCAATACTAATCGGCTATGCCAATCGATATGCAAACTATCCGCTTGGGTCACATAGCTCTCGCGAAGGCCGCGGTCATGGTCGGGCTACATATCAGTCACTGGACGAATCTAACATCATCATACCTATGGCGCGGGCCTATGATCTGCTTCGTGATAGCATGTCACCCGCCAATCGTGCTCGTATCGAATGTGATTTATTGCGCCCAGCAGCAGAACATATCCTTCACGAGCGATTTCTTGAAATACATAACATCGAATGCTGGCATCATGCAGCTATTGCCGCAGTGGGGATGGCGATTGGCGACGATGCATATGTAGAAGAGGCAATCGCTGGCCCTTATGGGTTCTGGCGACAATTGCGCGAGGGGCTTTCGGACGGTTTGTGGTGGGAGTGTTCGTCGAGCTACCATTTTTATGCGGCTCATGCGCTAACAACGCTAGCGGCTGTAGTGGCTTCAGCCCGACCCGAGTGTGCTCAGTCGACTGAGCTCCACAAAATGTACTCTGCGCCACTAACGATCCGTATGTCGGATGGTCGACTGCCGGCTACTAATGACTGCTGGTTCTTCTCGTCGCTTTACGGTGAGGTTTGTCACGGAGTACCGGCCGCGAGGGATCTGTACGAGGTAGCAGCTGGCTGGTACGGCGACGGCGCTTTCCATCGCCTCCTCAGTGAGAACCATCGTCTTGCTCCTCGCGATTCGATGGAAGCTCTACTTTACGGTCCTGATGTGGTAACTGAAGGAAAAAATGAGGACAGCACTGACGTTGGTAGCGTCAGTCTGCCAACGATAGGTCTGACTATCTTACGCAACCGCTCGGCCGAGCCATCGGCGGTATCAGAAGTGCTGTTAAAGCACGGACCATCTGGCGGTGGCCATGGCCATCCGGACAAACTGGCACTCTCACTTTATACCGCTGGTGAGCCAGTTTCTCCCGATCTAGGTTCACCGGGCTACAGGGTGCCGTTACACCGATCCTGGTACCAACAGTCCTTTAGTCATAATACGGTGATTCTCGACCGGAAATCTCAGCCGCCTGCGGAGGCAAAGCTGAATAGCTTTCAATGCCAACCGGACAAGCCTGATCAGGTTCGCGCGCAGGTGCATTTCGACGATAAAGTTGACGAAATATACACTGATACGGTAATGCGGCGCGCGGTCGTTTGCTCGGGTCGCTATTTTCTGGATCTATTTTCGGTCTCGGCTCCTGCGGAACATGTATTGCAGTGGCTGTTCCGTGTCAGGGGAGCATTTGCGCAGATAACCAGTGCCAAGGGCACCGGAGTGGAGGTTGGTCTACCCCATGTTAGAGTGCGTGAGGAGGGGGTGGTGGGACACTCCGCGGTTGCGCGCTGGCGCATCGGCACTGGTTGGCTTGCCATGCATTTTCCAGCCGAAGATGGGGGGTCGCTCGCTATCTGCGAAGCGCCTTATATGCCGGCTTCTGAGTGCACTGATCTTGTCGTGCGTTCAAGAATTGGGAGATCTTCTAATTTTTTAACAGTATTAGAAATAGGAAGTTCAGACGAGGGGATTTCGAAAGTTGAGTTTGAGGCTTCCACCGCGACGATTAACATCAACCATGACGGCTGCGCGCAGCGTTGGCGATTACCTAACGCTAAATGGGATACTGGGTGGCAGATAGTATAGTCTAAGATATGCGAGCATTTTTCTTCTGGGAAGGTGATACTGAGTTGCGGCTTGGTATACGTTCTAACCAATA
>CAZTZA010000078.1:0-6999 GCA_964618015.1 uncultured Spirochaetaceae bacterium
CCCCCGCGCTTATTGCTACTGATGAAGAGATAGAAGAAATATGCGACCAGATCGACGCTACCCTTTCCTCCGCAATCGCTGAAGCAAACATTTAGTACGGTCCTCTAAGCTATCAAAGTTCCCGTTCGATTACGTCCAGCTGGGTTCTAAGATCCTCGATTTCCTGTACCCAAAATGCTGGTCCGCCCCAGTGAGGAAATGACTGCCGAAAGCTCAAGTCATGACGTTGTAGTGCTGACCAAGCTAGGTAGTAGAGCATCCGCATTATCCGTAGAGGCTCTATTAAAGCTACAGTAGTTCTATCAAACGGCTGAAACTGCTCATACCCTTCTAAAATCAGAGATAACTCTCGCTGACTGTCATTAACGCGGCCTGGAAGTAGTAACCACAGATCCTGTACTGCAGGACCAACCATCATGTCGTCAAAATCAATGATTAATAGACCCTCTTCAGCCCGATCTAGGATATTCCCTCGATGGCAGTCACCATGTACGCGCTGTAAGGTAACGGCGGTAAAGAGCGGGTCGATCTTCTCTACAGCTGTGTCTGCAATATCAAAAAATTCTTTTGCAGTGTCGGGCGGCACAATTTCCGCGTCTTCGATCTCATTGATAAATCCCGCAGTAGATCCCTTCGGTGTGCAAGTAAGTCTATGTTCAGCCTTACCGCCAATAGCAATTCTATGCAGACGACCTACCATCGCACCAATTCTCAACCAATCTTCATCACGTTCAGCATCGAATGTACGTCCACTGCGCTTAGGAAAAACAGAGAAGAGGAACTCTTGCTCTTGATCATCGCTGACGGCTTCTACCATGTGCAACGTCGCACCATAGGAATCAGAAACTGGGGGAACGACGGGAAGATCTAGATCTGCGCATTCCTGTACTAAGCGATGCTCTTCCTGCACGGCCTCTTCCGACCAGCGGTCCGGACGATAGAATTTTGCTACATACTGACGACCGTCTTCAGAGCGAAACCCTAAGACACGATTGATATAACTGGGAAAGCTAGTAAGCGCACCGTCGATACGCGAATTGATTACTGACTCAATTGCTTCGACAGCAACGTGAGGAGTAAGCAGATCAAATGTTGCTAAACTCAAACGGAAGTATACCCACCATCCACAGGCATCGCTATGCCGGTAATAAACGACGCTTCATCGGATGCTAGAAAGAGAGCAGCGTAAGCCACTTCGTCTGGAGTGCCTAACCGACCGAGCGGTTGCATTAACTCCATTTGGTTCCTCCACAGTGTATTTTCAGTAAGCGTTTCAGTTAGTGGTGTGAAAACGAACGCGGGACAGAGTGCATTCACTCGGATTCCTCTTTTCCCGAAAGAGTTAGCCATGTCTTTGGTAAGTCCGATTACCCCAGCCTTTCCAGCAGGGTATGGATCGTCTCCAGTACCATAAAACATCGGCCGTCCTACTAATCCATAAATCGACGACAAGTTAACGATGGATCCACCGTTGCTCATCGCAGATATCGATCGTCGTGAAACTAGATACGTACCTTTCAAGTTAACCGACATTACCCAGTCCCATACCTGCTCGTAATCCCATTCTTCAGGAGCATAACGAGGCGTGACTCCTGCAGAATTGACAACGATATGCAGTCCTCCAAGGGCATCGACCGCACTATCCACGCAGCATTCAGCACCCGTGGACGTAGAAACGTCAGCTATGACTGGTACAGCTGTTCCTCCGGCAGCAACTACCGTTTGGACAGTTTCCTCCGCAGAATCACGATTTTGGTCAGCAACAGCTATATGTGCGCCGTGTTGAGCAAACAGAATTGCTATTGACTTACCAATACCAGACCCAGCACCAGTTACCAAAGCCTTCTTATTCCATAAACGTTCTGAACTCATAGCTTACAATAATAGCGTGAATTACATATCTCTGCGTCTCAGCTATGATACGTGAAATGAATTCAACATCCAGCCCATTACATGTTGGCATATGTTTCGACCTCGGTGCGACTTTCGTAGAAAAACTTAAATCCGGGTTTCCAGATACGAAATTCACAGTCGCGTACACTGCTGAGGAGCAAATAGCAATAGCTCCCGAACTTGATGTCATTTTCGGTCGACTACACCGTGAAGCTTTTGTACGCGCATCACATCTGAAATGGTTCCATTTCATTGGCATTGGCTTTGACCTAGTCCTTCGAGCAGTACCCGAATTCAAACAAAGCGAAGTCATCATGACGAATGCCCGTGGCACACACGTAATCCCGATGTCGGAGTACGCAATAGGCATGATGTTATCGCTTGCTCATCACTTACGTGAGTCATTTGATGACCAGGCAAACAAGAGATGGAGTACAAGCAACTACCGTGGCCGAATCTTAGAACTCTCTGGATCAACCCTTGGAATATTAGCCTTCGGTGATATTGGACAGGCCATCGCAAAACGAGCACTCGCATTCGACATGGAAGTCTACGCAGTGGACCTGAATCCCGTTGAATGTCCTACAGGTGTCAACCAGGTTTGGCCGATTGAGCGATTACATGACATGCTCAGACTTACAGACTGGCTAGTTATCACCGCGCCTAGAACTACATCTACAGAAGGTTTAATTGGCACTAGGGAGCTTGCTCGACTACGTCCAGGAGCTCATGTCATCGTTGTTTCACGAGGGGGAATTCTTGACGAATCGGCACTCATCGATGAGATCAATCGAGGCCATATCGCTGGTGCAGCGATAGATGCTACTAACGAAGAGCCTCCAGGAGACGAGAGCCCGCTTTGGGACCACCCGAGCGTCTACTTGACTCCGCACATATCCGCAGAATCGGCTCAGCTACTCTCTCGGCGCGGAGATATTTTTATTACCAACCTGCGTCGCTATATAGATCGCAAGGAACTATTAAATCAATGTGACTTAGACCGTGGCTATTGAATCATTACAATAATACCTTGATTGACCTACACACCCACTCGAACTTCTCTGACGGAAGCGATAGTCCAGAGGACCTTATTAAGGCAGCAAAAATTGCCGGTGTGAACACGCTGGCGCTCACTGATCACGACACCGTCGCAGGTGCGGAGGTCGCTTCAAACGTAGCTGCCTCATGTGGTGTTCGATTTATTCCTGGCGTTGAGCTAGCCCTTCAACATGGTGAACACGAAGTCCACATACTCGGACTTGGACTCAACATAGAAACAGGGTCCGGCATAGAGGATTTGCTTAGGCGTGTACTCAAAAGCCGACTAGAACGCAACCTGGCTATAGTTGAACGAATGCGTCAATACGGTATAGCGATAGACTACCCTGAAATTGAAGCTGAAGCTGATGGAGATAGCGTGGGGCGCCCTCATATGGCAAGAGTTCTGATCAGAAGAGGGATCGCGAATGATACTACTGACGCTTTTCGACGTTTTTTGGGAACCGGCTGCCTGTTTCACGTGCCACGCCGAGCAGTTCAACTCTACGATGCAGTAGAAACTCTAAAGGATTCTGGCGGGCACGCAGTCTTGGCACATCCGGCCGCAAGTAGTCTGACCAACTTAAAGAATCTGATAGAAACCGTTCATGAGGTTGGTGTGGATGGCGTGGAAGCATATCATCCAGCGTTATCAAGCAAACAATCAGCAGCAATAAAGACCTTCGCTGATATGTTTAATATGTTTGTCACCGGCGGTTCTGACTATCATGGGAGCTACTCACCTAATCGGTCATTAGGGTATTGGCAGACTGGAGTAAAAATCCCTGAGCTTACGGGTTCCATTTTTAGTTCAACGGAATCTTAGGCGATAGATTGATCACACAATTTCTAAGAAAAGTAGCGCGCCGGGCAGCCAATGCCTATGGGGCAATTCTTCGACGAATTGGAATTGGCTTAGGATTGACCGTAGCAGTAGTTCTTGTAACTTCAGCAATAGTCACACCACTCTGGTTATTAGCAACTCGTATTCGGCCCGCCTATAACATTCTGTTATTTACCATATTTCTATTGGGACTGGCACTCATGTTTGTACGGCGAGTTCGTCAGCATTCCGCCGAAGTCGGCCAACGAGCAGCCGTAGTTATCGCTATCTTGACGGCCGGTCGTATACTGTTATGGATTTTCACAATTGCAGTCGCACCAATCTTCTTTCTTGCCCTCTTAAGTGTCGGAGCAACATTGCCAGGAATAGTCTTGATTATCGTTGACGTAGGACTAATCGGAGTCCTTATTACTACCGGAAATGGACTAAGGACCGACGGATTCGGCTATCGTCGTCATAGATGATAATTGCTTGAACAGAAAGCCTATAGAAGTTAAGATCCGGTCCACTTTTGAAGCATTTGCGGACTTCCGTTAAGGATTAGAACGCAGGTGTCGATAAGGAGGGTGTCGGTTATCTATAGTTCCCCTCCCAGTTTACTATAAAATAGCCGGCGCCCGTAAGGGTTGGTCGGCCCCCACAAGGGGCCGACCTTTTTTTGCGTTAGGGACATACATCTTCTTCCCTCCTGGAAGATTAAGACCTGCATTTCTAAGAGATAAATCTTAAGCAGGACTCTCCTTGTTTGACACCTGCTAAATTCCATCAATATTATTGGTTTTATGCCTCGTGCGCGTTCTATCTCGCGCAGCCTGGGACTCCTAGTTGCCTTACTGGTCCTGCTTGCCATTTTTTTAGGCATAGGTCTTGGGACCGCTATTGCAGGAAGCAGAAATATTCGCGGGCTTGATATTTACGCTACTGATCGTCCTGCCCTTCCAACTCAGATTCTTGATCGAAAAGGTCGTCTGATCACTCAATTTTTCTCTGACGAAAAACGAGAAATCATTCGTTTCGAAGAGTTGCCTCCTCACTTGATTGACGCACTCCTTACCCGCGAGGATCGGCATTTTTTCGAACACCCAGGGTTTCGAATCCCAGATATCCTGAGAGCAGCATGGACAACAATACGCGGTCGATTTGGAGGTGGAGCGAGTACGATTACTCAGCAGCTCGCCGGCACCTTGTTCGCAGACCGATCAGAGATCACTCTACGGCGCAAGCTAGTAGAACTATGGTACGCGATCCAGTTGGAACGATGGCTTACAAAAGATGAAATCCTTGAACGCTACCTAAATTTAGTCTATTTCGGTGAAGGAACCTACGGCATCGAGGCTGCTTCGCAATTCTACACGGGACATTCAGCACGAGATATTTCTGTCGCAGAGGCTGCCATGTTAGTCGTTCAACTTAACCGTCCTGGCGGCAACTCTCCATTTATCAACCCTAACAAAGCTAAAGAGCTACAGACGGTTATCCTAAGTCAAATGGTAGAATTAGGTCATATTTCCAGAACGGAGGCAGAGAACTCACTCACCCGTTATTGGGAAACGTTTGATTTTACGCGTTCTAATAGATCAAGCGCTTTCTATAACCGAACTGACCTTGCTCCACATTTTAGCGAATTCGTCCGGCTTCAGCTCGAGGAATTGATGCTGGGGTCATTAGATGTCTACAAAGGCGGTCTAGTTGTTCATACGACCTTAGACCTAGATCAGCAGGCTACCGCCGAAGCCGTAATGGAAAAACACTTAAACCGAGTAAATGATCTTCGGAACAGGGAACGTTCCGAAAGAATTTCCACAGGAAAAGAAGACTATCTCCCAGCGTTAGATCTCTTGTCTCTTACATTTAATATTGATGGTCTACGTCTTGGAAATATTGAAGACCGCAGGAAAGGAAGAGAACAGTTGGTACAGGAATTAAGCCCTGCTCTTAACTTACTTTCTCTAATTTGGGACGATAATAAGCTACGAACATTTTCGCGAAATTCTCTGACAGAGAAAGAGTCTAGCCAACGGCGCACTGAGGTACAGGGCGCTCTAGTGTCGATTTCACCTTCTAATGGACATATTCTTTCTATGATCGGTGGGCGCGACATGGATCGTGGAAACCAGTTTAACCGAGCTGTACAGTCGAAGGTTCAACCGGGGTCTGCATTCAAGCCGCTATACTACTCCGCCGCCGTCAGTTCGGGAGCAGTGACGCCAGCAACCGTTCTATTGGACTCTCCAGTCGTGTTTAGGAATGATGACGGTACAGCATATATTCCGATGAACTATCTGGGCGAATGGGAAGGTCGCGTTCTAGCACGTACTGCCCTCAAGCATTCAATGAACGTACCATCCCTACGAGTCCTTGACTTGATAGGGTTTGATGCAGCGATCAATCGTGCTAGCCAACTCCTAGGCAATACTGATCCAGCACAAAAAGAGAAAACCATTCCCCGAAAATATCCGTTGGGTCTTGGCATAATTACTGTAACCCCATTACAGATGGCCCGTGCCTACGCGACCTTTCCGAACCAAGGACGTGCAGTGGAGCCGGTAGCAATCCAATATGTCGAAGACCGTGATGGTCGAGTCATCTTAGAGGTTGAAAAAGATCTTCGAAATCGACAAAGAGCAGCTGGTAACAACATGAGAATTATGGAACCCGCAGCTGCCTACCTGATGGTGGATCTCCTACGCAGCACAGTAAAGTCTGGTCCGTTGGCAGCATCCGCGTGGCGCGCTGGTGGCCTGGACTTTCCGATTGCTGGAAAGACGGGCACTACCCAGAACTGGTCAGACGCGTGGACAGTCGGTTTTAGTCCTGACACGGTAACCGCAGTTTGGTTCGGATTCGACGAACGAGGCGAATCGCTTGGCAGAAGCCTTTCTGGAGGACGCGCTGCAGGGACGACATGGGCTGACTATATGAAACAAATTCATTCTTATAAACCAGTTAAAGAATTTATTAAACCGACATCAGGCTTGATTGAGGTGGCGGTTAACGCCCGCTCGGGGCTACTCCCGACAGGTGAGCCAGGGGAACGGATCTTGCAAGAGCTTTTCATAGCCGGTACTGAGCCCAAGATTCGAGACACGCTCAGAGGAGCTGAGGCAGCAATTCGGAAACAGGTCTCTTTAAATCTGCGCCGCTCCTTGACAACAATAAATATAGATAGGCCTCGACCATTTGCCTCGTTGGATAGATCGGAGTTAGGTTCCAAGGAAATTCCC
>CAZTZA010000079.1:0-4381 GCA_964618015.1 uncultured Spirochaetaceae bacterium
GGTCAGACATCGTTCACCTCGGCCGTTGGTTCAATGTGGGTCACGGTTGCCGAAAGAGACCCTCGAAATAATCGTACATGGACTTCTTCATCTTTCCGTACCTGTTGGGAATCAGCAACCCGACTCCCATCAGCTGCAGTAACTAGTGCGTATCCGCGAGCAAGGATTTCCATCGGTGAACGTGAGCGGATTGCGTCTTCAGATATAATAAGTCTGTTACGGTAATTAGTTAATTTAATTGCAAATATACGTTTAATAGTATCGGTTGCTTCGTCTATTCGTTGAGTAGCCGGTGCTAATAACATCCGTAGGCTTCGCTCTAAACCGGGTGGTTGAAATCGTTCGAGAAAAAAGCGAATACGTTCACACTGGCGTTCAACACTGTCTTGTAATGATCCTGTCGCTGTGCTCAAGCGCCGCATCAGTTCAACCCGTTCACTAGCTACAAGCTCGGCTGCAGCCGAAGGTGTTGGGGCTCGAATGTCTGCAGCTAGGTCAGATAGTGAAGTGTCGGTTTGGTGGCCGACGGCACTGATTACCGGCAGCTCAGAGCGTACGATTTCCTCTACTACAGTTTCATCTGAAAAAGGAAGTAGATCCTCAAGCGATCCGCCGCCACGAGCGACAATCACTACATCACCCATATCATAACGAGACGCAGTACGTAGTCGAGATGCTATAGTCTCAGCTGCGCCGGTTCCTTGTACTTGTGTGGGTAGGATAACCAGGTCCACGCCAGCATTTCGTCGTTTCAGCACATCCAGAATATCGCGTAGTGCGGCGCCAGTTGGAGAAGTGATTACGACCACCTTCTTGGGCATTTGTGGAATTGGGCGCTTGCGATTCTGTTCGAACCAGCCGCGAGAAGCGAGGCGTTGTTTACGTTCTTCTATGGCTGCAAGAAGGTCGCCAACGCCAGCTTTTTGCACCGACTGGACGATGAGTTGGTAAGTTCCGCGTTGTTCATAGACGTCAATCGAACCACGGGCTTGAATCAACATGCCGTCGTGTGGAACGAAATCTGCATTAGCAAGTTGCATACGAAAAAGCACTGTTTGTAAAACAGAGTGTCGGTCCTTCAGGCTGAAGTATAGGTGACCACTGGCCGCGTGCCTTGCGTTGGAGACTTCACCCTCTACGGTGATGTCGGGAAATGCGGCGCCAAGCATTCCGCGTACTCGGCGAGTAATATCTGATACTGAGTGGATGATGTTTTGCCCAGTCACAACCCAATGTTAGTGATGTCAGTCTTAACGTGCAATGAGTCTGTCGGAAATGAAGTCTATGTATCCTTGTTTCTGTAATGAATCAACGGTAATCATATACCGATGAATAGAGGGGTTGATGAGACTACATCCACCAAAGCGTAAAACAGTCTCTTTTGTTTTCTTGCTCTATTTGTGTGTCTATTGCGCGTGGAGCGACACAGTAGATCTCATGGATCTACGGCAACGCACTGAATCAATCCTTGAATGGGATTCTTGGTCTCAAATGGGATTGTTGAGTCGACGTGGGCATACCGTAGCTTTTCGGGTAGGTCTTCCATTCGTTGTGGTTGACTATGATCAACGCATGGAAATTGGGCCGGTTATTCGGCAGGGCGGCTCTATCAGATTCACTGAATACGGCGCGGACCGTATAATCGAACTTCTCAGTCCTGCTCGTGCCGCAGGGGCGGTACAACGGGTTGCCGCGATCATGATTGACCCTGGCCATGGTGGCAAAGACCCAGGAACGATTCACCGACATCGATTGAACGGGCAAATGGTCCAGGTCGTAGAAAAGGAGATTGTCTTAGACGTTAGCATGCGTGTGTACGCACTACTTCAGGAAAGGTTTCCAGAGATCCAAGTTCTTTTTACCCGGGATGACGACACTTTTGTTGTATTGGAAGATCGTCCAAGAATGGCAAATGCAGCGCTACCGGTTGAGCCGGACGTGATGTTGCTGATATCAATTCACGCAAATGCCGCCCCACGTCGCCAACCTTATGGATTTGAAGTCTGGGTATTACCAAAAGAACATAAGCGAGACCTGCTTTCTTCTCGCACAGGGGAACACGGTGATAACGACACCCGCCCAATTCTTAATGCGATGTTAGATGAGCAAATCAGCCGCGAGAGTGTTGTGCTAGCAAGTAGAATTCTTGATGGTCTTGAGGGTCGGGTTGGTGCACAAACAAAGAATCGAGGTCTTTTTGAGGAGTCATGGGCAGTAGTTCGTCATGCCCGTATGCCAGCGGTGCTAGTTGAATTGGGGTTTGTTACTAATCCGACCGAAGCTCAGCTTCTGACCCAGCCGGGATACTTGAGTCTACTTGCCCATGGTATCTACGATGGTGTTAACGGTTTTATCGAATGGTTCGAGTCATCACGGGGATAAATCCAGCAAAGAAAAAAGTTAACTGGAAGAAAACATCTATCAAGACCAAGGATGGGAAATTTTGAGGGGACGTTTTCATGGACGTGTCGCAATTACAGTGATGGTCATTAGTTTTATAACGTCCTCGCTCTTTATATTTACAGACCAAGATCGTTTTGTAGGTCATGTCTTATTCTTCGAGAATACAGAGAACAGGCGTATAGACGGGGAAGTTCGGTATCTTCCGCGTCGCCCCGATCGCTCCGAGCAGGTTCAACTCTTAGTTGACGAGCTTATTTTGGGTCCACGGATTCGCGAAAATCATCCCACGCTTCCACAGACCACGAAAATTCGTAGCCTCATGCTCAGAGGGGATAAGCTATATCTTGATCTAAGTGTTACCGCCTTGATCGATGAACCCGACCGGGTGATGAGGGGATCCCAGCGTCTACATGCCCTTGCAAGAACGCTTCGATTTAACTTTCCTTGGTTGAGCGATCTTTTTCTGTTAGTAGACGGTCAAGAACCGTTATCTGAACTTCCTCCTCTGGGCTGGAGAAATCCGTGCTGCTGAGCAGCGGACGGCCAGGTGCTTACGTAGTTCATCATTTACCTGAGTTGACTGTTGATGACCGAGCCCGTGCCGTGGGGCGGTCAAGGTTAAAGTGTGACAGACAGGCAATTGCAGGGGAGCAGATTTCGGTTGTATTTGAACTTATTCTGCCAGAACAGGGGCTTCCTGTTGGCGGGAGGCTCGCTATTGCCTGGCGTTGGCCTCTGGACTTCGGAGAACTACAGGTGACGAAGCCTGATGAACCAAATTATCTGACGGCAGAGACTGATGTTGTTGGCGTTGCTCTTGATGTCCGATATTTTGCTGTTAGCCAGTTTGACCCTTGGAAACACGCAATTGAACTTACCGTGTGCCGTAAACCGCTCCTTCCATTTAGTCGGGTGCAGGTCACCTGTAGTCAGTGGCACTCGCCAACGTGCATAACTGAGGGGGTTAGATTTTTAGCCGTCGTTCAAGAGCAAGAGAGCTTCGAGTGGCGTCAATTGGTTGATCCAACACCGGTAACTATTCATCCAGGTCTAACAAATGAACTCACAGTAATAGCCCCTTCAGACGCTGTAATTGGCCAGAAGTTAGAGGTAGTGGTACGAAGCGCCGATCGCTTTGGGAATCCCACCGGTATCCGGTCGCCACTTAGATTCAAGGTAAACGCGGATAGTCCAATGGCTAAATTTGGCAAAGTTCAGCAGACCCTTTTTGCAGGTTCTTGGAAAATTCCCATACAGTTTACTGCCCCAGGACGTGCGATTATAGAGGTTTTTTCAGGTAATCTAACAGCTCAGGGGAATCCTATTAGAGTTCATGTATTCGAACCAGATAAACGTTTGCTCTGGGGCGATTTGCATGCTGGACAGGGAGAAATTGGTTGTGGCATAGAGTCGCTAAACCATCATTTTGCTTTCGCGCGCGATGTGGCCGGTCTCCAATTCACTAGTCAACAGGCGAACGATCACTACGTGAGCTCCCGGCTCTGGATAGAGATTCAACGAGTGACCGAAAAATGGCATCGAGATGGTCAATTCGCAGCATTTGTAGGGTGTGAATGGAGCGCCTTCACTCCGGACGGTGGCGATCGCAATTTGATTTTTGGTGGACGGCCTCCGGAACTCCCTCGCTCAGGACGTTTCTTTATCGAAAAACCAGTTGACACGTCTCTAGACGCTTCCAAAGCAGCGGATTTGCATCACCGTCTGAGCGGTCAGGATGTAGTACTGAATTTGCATGCGGGAGGGCGGCCGACAAACTTAGATCATCATGCACCAGAAATTGAGTCTCTGTTCGAAATTCATTCGACACACGGTACTTCAGATTGGTTCGTTCTGGATGCAATACGCAGGGGCTACCGAATTGGGATAACTGCGGGTACCGACGGAGTAATGGCACGGCCAGGAGCATGTCATCCAGGACGTCGCATAGTCAGGAATTGTCGAGGCGGGCTTACCGGCA
>CAZTZA010000079.1:4391-6942 GCA_964618015.1 uncultured Spirochaetaceae bacterium
ATATGCTGGAGCAATTTCCCGCCCGGCGATTTTAAAATCATTTCGTCAACGCTGTTGCTACGGTACTTCCGGCGAACGTATACGTCTCTGGGTAGAAATCGGTGGAGCTCCTATGGGAGGGGAGGTGAGACTATCGTCTGATGATAAGGTGCGGGTGAGTGTATCAGTTGATGGAACGGCTCCTATCGATACGGTTGATCTCTTTCGAGGAACCGAAGTAGTAGCTTCTGTCCAGGTAGCGGCGATAGATCCTAGGCGGTTACGGATCCTCTGGGGTGGCACGGAGGCATGCGGGACGGCCAGTGACCAGCGCGTTGTATGGGACGGCTCGCTGACAGTTGAGGACACTTTTATAGCTGGAGCCGAACCAATTAGGTTTGAAGGTCCCTGCGACCAATTAGAAGTAAATAGTTCGAAGTTGCACTGGCAGTCTACTACCGCGGGTGGTGATGCCGGTGTGCTGATTTCAATAGAAGACAGTGGAAAATTTACTCGGTATCAATTCGAAAGCAAGCCAGTTAGCTTTAGTTTTTCGTTGGGGACGGTAATGGCGAGTCCGACTATAGTATTTGCCGGTGGTGTTAGCCGCCGCGTGATGGTGGGGCCGGCTGCAAGTAACGATGGGCCGTCTGAAGTATCCTTAGAGCTAATTGATTCGACTCTCCCTTTGGTTTCAAGTCCTGTTCAGTACTGGGTTCGTGTTACCCAAGTTGACCGTAGCCGGGCTTGGAGTAGCCCAATTGAGGTAGATAGGGCTGCCGTCTAGCGGGAAGTATTGCTATCTATGATAATTGAGTCCTGATACCCAACGGGACGTACGAATAAAGCGTTCAGCAAATGCACCTAATAATGCTGAGGAAATGGTTCCTACTGCAAAAAACGCTGGTGCAACCAACCACGCTCCAGGTCCAAAGGCTACGTAGCGTGCTGCAGTCAGCTGTGCTCCGTTACTAGCCAGTGCTCCGAGTACGCTAACTCCAATTAACGACAGACGGCCAGAGAGGAGTTTCCAAGCAAGGAGCATGATCGTGGAACTTGCGATAGATCCAGCAGCGGAAAATAGAATGACGTATGAAAGTAACGTGCCGTGGACCAATCCTTGGCCGAAGATCTTTAAAGCTGTCACTAATACTACTGAGCGTGTGTCGAGACGTGCGATAGCGATCATTACGGGAAGGTTGGATAGTCCTAATCTCAAGAAAGGTATTGGTTTAGGTATTGCAAATTCTATTGAGACGAGGAATAGTGATGCAGCAGCAAGCAGAGCTATCGTATCGAGGTAAGATTGTCTGCCGATTCCTTCAGTAGCTTCTTGCATCGATACCAATTTGCGTGCCTGATTCGATTGAAATGAAAACACGGTTTGGTAGGCATGCAATCCAGTGGCCTGTTTTTTCGATATGGCCAGTAAGAACGCATATTTGATTGTTGCATGGTGCGGAAACGACATGAGCTCGACCTAGGTTAACAGATATTAACGTCTCCCCAATTGGGCCATGGACTACCAATTGTTCGTCAAGGGAGGAGTCGAACAGGTATTCTGACTCGACTCCGACGATACGAACCTTTTTGTGATCTGATCTACCGCCGTAGACCGTTACAGAAATCAGGGCAACTATGGTAAATGCAAGAAAAATCGTCACGTAATCGAGTGTTTTCATTTGATTCGCATACTATTATCGAGCGTCCTATTTGAGGTAATCAATTAGTCCTTCTGTAGCGTTGGTTTGTTCCCACGAGAACTCATCACGACCAAAGTGGCCATAAGTAGCTGTTTTTCGAAAAATAGGTCGACGCAGATCAAGGCTGTCTATAATACCTGACGGAGTTAGATCAAAGCGATGATGGACAGCGTTTCCTATCGTATCCTCTGGGATTTTCGCAGTACCAAAACTGTTTATTAAGAGCGATACAGGCTCTGCTACACCGATAGCATAGGCCAGTTGTACCTCACAACGAGTACATAATCCTGCAGCTACTATGTTTTTTGCTATATATCTCGCCATATAGGCAGCAGACCGGTCCACCTTGCTAGGATCTTTACCCGAGAACGCTCCGCCGCCGTGTCTCGCCATGCCGCCGTAGGTGTCAACTATAATCTTTCGACCAGTTAGCCCTGCGTCGCCATGAGGACCTCCTACCACAAACCGTCCCGTTGGGTTGATCAGATAACGAACATTGCCGTCAAGCATTTCTTCCGGAAGAGCTTTTTTAATCACTTCCTCAATAAGTGATTCCTCTAAAATATCATAGGAGATATCTGGATCGTGCTGATGTGAAAGGACGACAGTTGGGATGGCCACAGGAATGCCTTGGGAATATCGATCAGAGACTTGACATTTTCCGTCTGGAGCGAGGAAGTCCAGGTGGCCGGATTTTCGTGCATTTGCGGCTTGTCTCATAATCCGATGTGCAAAATAAATCGGTGCCGGCATTAGGTGAGGGGTCTCGTTACAGGCGTAGCCGAACATCAAACCCTGATCCCCTGCTCCTTGAGCTTTTTCGTCACCTGGGTCTACGCCTCGTGCTATGTCAGGCGATTGTTCGTGGA
>CAZTZA010000080.1:0-279 GCA_964618015.1 uncultured Spirochaetaceae bacterium
ACTGGACTGTTGACGACTCCAGACATCACATTGACCGCCCGAGCATACGCGGCGCGACTCTGCCTCAGATCCATTGATTGCCTTTAGTCTACCAGTATAATGCCTAACTCAATAATCTGACTAGCTGACACCTGAACACAATCGACTATCAAACTATTTCAACAGGATTTTGTGAATGCAGAACCGACCATCACCAAGCACTACCCTTGAAGTGACCTCACCCGTTGCAGCGCCGTACTGGGCCCTCCTGGAACGGCAACTCATAGACGTGCTTCCTAT
>CAZTZA010000080.1:321-6902 GCA_964618015.1 uncultured Spirochaetaceae bacterium
AGGGGGCGGCTCGGAGGAACTACTTTCGCTTTACCGTCATGGACTCGAAGGCCACTTACAACAGTACACAGATGCACGTACCGTCGATTGCCCACTGGCACGTGATGGAATGTACTACAAAGAGTTTCCGACTAGCTTTGACTCTGTACACAATGCCGAGGGCTTTCATGGACTATTCCAACAAGGATTAGCTGAACCCTGGAATACCACCTATCAGAAACGGATGCGCCGCTATGCCGGATTTTATATGGGCGAAGATCAAGGCGCCCCGAATTACGACCCAGAGCATCGCCTGATCCGAAGCGTAATGACTGGTAGTCGTGGGCCAGTGCTGCGCAAAACCACTCCTATCGATTGGGGTGGCGACCCCTTCGAATGCGAAGGGCGCTTTGCCCCCCTGCGCTGGCACCGCACCTGGAATGACTACGTTGAACATTTTAAATCCTATCAAGACGTGACTGGAGACACGCCCTGTAACCTGATCGTGACAGTGTTGGCCCTAAACGCGTATCTGTTCTCCGGAGAGAAGAAATATCGCAACTGGATCCTTGAATACGTTGATGCATGGGTAGAACGCACACGAGAAAACGAAGGTATTATTCCTAGCAACATTGGCCTCGATGGAACCCTAGGTGGTGGTTGCGACGGTCGCTGGTGGGGAGGTGTATACGGTTGGGACCACAAAGCCTTCTTCCGTGGTTTGGCTCCCTACGGATTTGGCAATGCCCTTCTGGTCTCCGGTGATCAACGTTACGGCGACGCCTGGAGAAGCACGATCCGAGCGGTTAACGCACAATCTAAAGAGATCGATGGAATTCTGCAATATCCACAGCGACATGGAAATAACGGCTGGTATGATTACTCATCTGAACCATTTGATCATGGAGCACTCGAGATATTCTATTGGTCGATGGACGATCAAGACCAACCATTGGCTCGGCGTAATCCTTGGGCATCTTATCTTTTGGGCGATGATCCCGATTATCCGACACGAGCACTCCAGATGGAATTACGTTCGACACAAGAGAAAATTGAACGTATGCGCAACGATCTAACTACGCCGGACACGAGACTGTCAGAAACTCCAAACGACATGAATCCAGGGGCTAACATCTGGAGATTAATTGAGTTAATGCTTGGGGGCTTGCCTTCCCGCCATATTGGTGCCGCCTGGCACACTCGGCTGCGTTACTTTGATATCGACCGGGGTCGAGCTGGAATCCCGGCTGATGTTGCGTCGCTAGTGGAATCGATGAGTGACGATGAGGTAACCGTGACTCTGGTCAATGTCAGCCCAGTAAATCGGCACGCGCTCGCAATCCAAGCGGGCGCCTACGCAGAACATCAGTTCAACTCGGTAGAAATTGACGGGTCAGTGACCCCCATTGATGAGTCAACAGTCTCGGTTCAACTCGCGCCAGGTGCTGGTGCACGTTTAATCTTTAAAATGGGCCGTTATATAAACCAGCCTACACATGCATACCCCGGGATTGGATAGCGGAATACCTATGTATCGAAAACGCAGATAGCAATTCAATTGATATTAGTTGGTTATCGTTGCTTTCAGCATAGGAGTAATAGCGACTAATTCTTGTGCCCCGAATCAGCATAATAATACTGCCAGATCAACCGAACAAATCACTACAAAACCATCGTTCAACTGATAATCTCCCAGCAGGGAATTTCTTCATAGGCAGATAGATGAGCAACAACCCCTGCCTATCGGTCTATCAGCCAAACTATTAAGGAAATACACCTCGCCGCCTTCAGAATCAATATTTAAGATTCCCAATGATCAATATTTAAGATTCCCAATGACTGCCTTACATGACCCTGCAGCATCTATAACGGCCTCATCAGGAAAAATAAATTAATTGAAGATACTGTGTGAGACTAAACCGTGAAAATGATCTGGGAGGCGAGCGTCAAAATCATATCAGCTCTCATCGAAGCACTGATTAAACGTATTGATTAAATCGAGCAGCGTAGTCTTCTCTGACCGGACTAAAGGCATCCAAAGACTTGACCGGACCACCAATCGGATGAAAGCTGTGAGGCGTTTCTGGAGGCACTATGAACATGTCTCCTGGATTACAAATACGCGACTCCTCGCCTATAGTAATTTCCATTTTTCCCTCAAGCACTATTCCGGCCTGCTCATGGGGATGTTGATGGGTGGGCACTACGCTACCCTCTTCTATTTCCACATAGGATAGCATCAAGCGTTCCCCGTATGGGGTACGCGCTATCACCCCCGGCGCAAGTTCGATGGGCTCAAAATCGTCAAGGTTAATAAACGGCATAGCAGATAATGTAATACCGGATATGCACTCATGGTAATTAGTACTGCTTGCCTATTTTTCCCGGTTGATTCTTGCAAACATACTCTAAATCTGCTCACAAGCCACGTTAGATTAATTGCCCTTTCAAATAGAAATATTCATATCGAATCATGATGATCATTGGTCAAAATATCTAAATTGTAAGATTTCCAGTAAAAGCGCAGAGGATCGCTGCGTGGCCATCCAGAGTAGAGTTCTTCCCAAGTAGACCAACGCATATGTGGCAGCAAAGAATGCTCATGAACCGGTTCGGTCAGCCCCTGATAACGAAAATCGCATGAAAATCGGATTCGGTCAGCAGTGGTATTTTCCCGCCCTTGATGAACCGTAAGACTATGGAAAAGCAACACGTCGCCGCAGTGCATCGGATTCCACCGCCAATCAACCGTATCTCCTAGATCGAAGTAAATAGTCCCCTTAGGCACTTCCTTCAAGCCAGTCCGGTGCGAACCAGGCACTACGGCAAGTCCACCGAGCGGTTCTGGGCAGTCACCAAGGGGAATCCAGGCCGTCCAGACCTCAGTCGTACCCTTGATCGGACGGTGGTCCTGATGTGGCCCTGTAGTGACCTTGGAACTGCCTGGGAAAAACGTACGAACGATGTTCCGAGGGTGTGCAAATACCGGTTCACCAATCACCATCGCGAGTGCATTCATCAAGACCGGTTGCAACGCTAATGCATGCACAATGCGTTGACTAAGCTGGTCAGTGTAGTAGGCCCTATACTCAGAAGTCGTATCGCCGTCCGCAATAAACTTGCCCTGAGCTGCTATCCCATGGTCCGGTAGCGTTCCGAATCGCAATAGACCATGCCTGCTTGCCACAGTCGTTACAGCTTTGCGAACCGCTATCACGTCGTCACGGGTAAGGAGACCGGGCAAGAATAGATAACCGTCCTCTTCTGCAGCCTCCACCCAGGCCCGATCATTCACTACCCGAAATGGACTAACATTCTTCATATTTGTCATGCTCACGAAAGAATCATCCTATTAATTCCAGACTGACTCCCAATTACCGCTTCGTGCTGATCGGTATAGCGCTAGAGCGGTGCGCATCTCTCCCAACGCTTCCTCTGGTCCGGCTAAAAGTGGTTTGCCGTCCAGTACTAGAGCAGCAAAATCCTCAAGTTCTGGTTTGAATGAGTGGAAGTACCCGTGCTTCCCCGAGATCAGCTTTCCTTCTGGATGATCTTCATCATAAAGCTCTACTCCACCAACATCGAAACCACCACGTATCAGCAGCTCACCCTCTGTGCCCATTACTCGAAACCAGGGGATTTCAGAGAGGTTTCCTGGTGAAGTAAGCGCTAGGAATGATGCCACAAGTCCTGATTTAAACCGTAGCAGGGCCTGCGCCAGCGACTCTCCATCCATGCCTTCAATCGGCCGGCCAGTGATGCCCGTAACCGCATCAATTTCCCCCAACCATAGACGCAGTGGCCTGATCCAGTGCGCACCCCCGTCAATGACCACACCCCCGCCAGTTTGCTTTAGATCAAAACGCCATGGCCTCCTTCCCGGGTACCAAAGTGGATCAAACTTTGTTTCGAATGCCGCCTGAGCAGCGATTACCTTGCCAATAGCGCCGTCGATGATCAGACGCTTAACAGAAACAACATCTGGCCAGTACTGCGAGTTCTCTCCCACCATAAAGGCTTGATCAGCAGCAGAACCGATCGCTAATAATCGCTCCGCAGTATCTAAGTCTTGAGCGATTGGTTTTTCCAGCAATACGTGTTTACCCAGGCCTAACGCCTGCACCGTTAGGGTTTCATGCAAATCATGAGGCACCATGATATCGACTGCGTCAAAGTGGACAGATGCTGCTGCCTCTTCAATTGAACCGAAAGCGCCGACGCTATACTCCTGACCGAAAGAATCAGCAGCTTCATGTTTCGGATCGATAGCAGCTGCGATCTCGATGCGATCAATAGATCGGATCGCTTGAGCATGGTAATGGGCAATTCTGCCACATCCGACCAGAGCCAATCTAAGGTAATCTGACATGACTGGGAGCGTGTCACTTCACAAGCGTGATGGCAACGAGTCGGAGTCCCTACGCCCTTCGTCCGCCCGAGACGAGAACTACCTCGCCCGTAATATAGGTTGATGATAATAATCCGAAGATCGCATCAGATACGTCCTCAGGTTGTGCGATGCGCTCCATAGGAATCTCGCCAGCGATACGAGCAATTGTGTCCTCACTGAATGCAGCACTCCATCGAGTCTCTACTAACCCCGGCGCAACTGCGTTCACCTGAATCTCCGGCGCCTGACTTACAGCAAGACCGCGAGTGAGGGCATTCACCGCAGCTTTACTCGATCCATATACCAGGGAACTGCCTTGCCCGGTAAAGCCGGCCAGTGAGCCGACTGTTACAATATGACCGGAGCCGTTCTTCTTCATCTGGCGGATAGCAGCCCTACAACACCAGAACACACCAACTACGTTTACCGCGTAGATCTGGCTAAAATCTTCAGACGTAATCTCATCCAAATCGGTAAGGGGTACTGGCCGTGTAGTACCAGCACTATTAATCAAAAAGTCTATCCGGCCAAGTTCTCCTGCTACTCGATCTACCATCGATGTTACCGCGCTTTCATCTGCCACGTCCGCCTTAAATGCCATCGCTTGGACATCAAATTCACGACAATCAGCTACGGTTCGTTCAGCTTCTACATTAGAACGAGAATAGTTGACCACAACTGAAGCACCTTCACTAGCTAACATTAAAGATGTAGCCCGTCCTATACCGGTTCCTCCACCAGTTACCAACGCTACCTTCCCGTCAAACCGTCCCATATCGCCTCCTGATTATAGAGTACGACATGACGGATCCCCGGGGTATCGCGTACGGTCTGTGTATGCCTGATCTTAACGTCCGTGAGCTACACCCCGACGACTTGCAAAACGGATTACTGACAACGCTTGACGAATTGCGCCCCACTAGCCATACCGATCCAGAAAATATCACAGCTGTCTTCGAAAGACTTAGACAAAACCCAGATATGATCGTCGCAGTAGCTGAAATAGAGGGGCGCATCGTAGGAACAGGAACCCTGCATCTTCTGAGAAAATTTCTTTACGGCGGCAGCATTTCAGCTCAAATAGAAGATGTAGCAGTCGTTTCTGAAGAGCAACTAACTGGGATCGGACGAGCAATAATAGATTTCCTACTATCCTTAGCGCAGTCGGCAGGCTGCTATAAGACCATGCTGCACTGCGATGATGAGGTCATGCCGTTCTACTGTAAGTTCGGCTTTCGTCGCACTACTAATGGCATGCGCTTCGACCACCTGGACGTTAAAAATAGAGCCAAAGACTTATGAAAATTACTGCAGTAAATACGAAAGTCACCTGGGAAGAGCGTCGCAACTGGGTAATCATAAAGGTGATTACCGACAAAAAGTTAGTCGGCTGGGGCGAGGCAACTCTTGAAGGCAAAGAAAAATACTGTGCAAGCGGCTATCAACGAACTGAGCGAACTCCTGATAGGCTGCGACCCATTACCAGCAGAGGACCACTATTGTCGGCAAGCCCTTACCGACCGAGTCAACACGGGAAAGGCCCATGCCGATCAGACGGCAGTATTGCCGACCCTTGATACTGACACCTTCGTAGAATCTGCTACAGTCTTGTTATGCAGACGCGCGAAGTTCCCAGAGAATCACTGTCGCCGGCGATGTTCATCGGTGTACGCGGCAGTGACATCATTTCCTTTGGTTCCGGGCAGCCAGATCTGCCGCCCCCAGCCGAGGCATACCGAGCCCTCCGTGATTATAAAGGTTTCGAATATGGTCTTATCCAGGGAGCAACTGAACTACGAGAAGAGCTTTCTGCTTCCTATACGGGTTCTACGGCAGAAAGTTTTGTAATCACTAACGGCGCTAGCGAGGCGATCGACACGGTACTGCGCACCATCGGCCGGACTTGCGCAGCAGATCAAAGAAAAGTGCTCATAACTCGCCCCTACTACTACTCTTATCCTCATATTATCCGGTATGCGGGACTCGAACCCGTCTACACTGAAACCGTTGACGGCCGGATTGATCTTGCAGACTTCTCAAATAAGATCACCGGCTGTTCCGCAGCGATCATCAACTCGCCAGCGAATCCTACTGGTCGAGTTCAACCCGTAGAAACGCTGCAGCAGATCGAAAAACTCACAGAGAAGCTTGGCGTGTTTCTCATCTCTGATGAGGTGTACAAGGACCTGATTTACGTCAACGATCATCATGT
>CAZTZA010000081.1:0-3093 GCA_964618015.1 uncultured Spirochaetaceae bacterium
ACACGCGAGGTGACCGGCGTGGGGGTGCCCCAGGTTACAGCCACGATAAACGTCGCAGCGGCCCGTGACGAGTTCTTAAAACGTACAGGACGATACGTGCCAGTTATCACAGACGGTGGGATTCGGACTGGGGGCGACGTCTGTAAGGCATTGGTTAGCGGCGCAGACGCGGTGATGATCGGCACGCCGTTGGCACAGGCTCAAGAGGCACCGGGACAAGGTTATAACTGGGGCATGGCAAGCCCCCATCCCTCTTTTCCGCGTGGCACCCGGGTTGACGTTGGAGTAAAAGGTTCTTTAGAGCAGATATTATTCGGTCCTACATCCAAAGTGAACGGCACGCAAAACCTGGTCGGTGCGATAGAAATCTGCATGGGAATGGTGGGCGCCTATAACATTCAGGAAATGCATAAGGCGGAGATGATAGTCGCTCCTTCGATCAAGACAGAAGGCAAACACTTTCAGTTGGGCGGGAGTTAAGGGTCGAATAGAAATCCAGGCGACTAAATCGAAAGTTTTCCTTTTAACACCGATACGCAGTGCCCACCGATCTTTACCCAGGCCGGAACCGTACCGTTGACGCCCACAGCGACCTCAATCAGGCTTGGCCTATTTATTTCGACCCCCTGAGAAACTGTCATCCTAGCTCTCCCATCTGTTACTTCTAAGGCTCCCTGCGCTGCCAGATAGGCGCCCAGCGCTCCAGCTGCACTGCCAGTGGCGGGATCTTCAGGAATTCCTGATTCGGGGCTAAAAAAACGTACTCGCACACTGGTTGGATTTTCGAAAGCAAAAACGCAGACACCAGTAATGTCTAAGTCTCGCTCCAGTCCGGCAAGCATAGTTAAGTTTGGAGTCAACGAAGATAAAATCTCAGGATGGCCCAGTGGCACCATCAGTTGCCTTAGTCCTGTTGACGAGATACGGGGTTGTAATTGAGAGTAAGAAAGATCGCCTAAACGACACTCGAGACATTCGCTCAGCCGATCAATATTCTCTATATTCCCAAGACCCACTGGTTCCCCCTGGGTCATCATAATCAACGGTTCATCGCTGGGCGGTGAGATTTCAATCGGCAAAATGCCTATACCCACTTCCTGATGTACAGTTATTCCTTCACAAATATCTCCAAAACGACCCTCTTGAAAGAGAACAAATGCTGTACCTACGCTAGGATGGCCAGCAAACGGCAATTCTCGTTTCGGCGTGAATATCCTTAACCTGTAATCGGCATCAGGAGTCGTCGGCTTCAATACGAACGCCGTCTCAGAAAGATTCATCTCAACGGCTACTCTCTGCATCATAGTTTCATCTAGATGGTCAGCATCCAGCACCACGGCAAGTGGATTACCCGATAAAGGTTTACTTGTGAAAACGTCTATTTGCCGAAACTCAAAGTTAGACATTAAGAACTCTGTCTCGGTCCAACTCCAAGGACGCGTGGTAAACCAAGCAAATCATCGTGTAACGCCACGTTCCTACCAGGGAACGCGTTAGTTACCATTCTTAAAATTCGTTCAGATAGATCGGAATAGATTTCAATAAGTAGCCATCCACTATCCGCCAATAAGCCTGGCGCCTGCTATATCAGCAACTCAACCACATCCAAACCTGAAGGACCGCCATCCAAAGCTATTCGAGGCTCTGCAAGGACTTCTGGCTCGAGAGTGTTAATTACGGCGGACGGTATGTAGGGTGGGTTAGACAGTACCATGTCGAACGGCGCACAGGAGCCAAAGCACGCAGATCCTAAGTCGCCTTTGCTTATCGTCACACGGTCATCCAAACCGTGAGCATTACGATTCAGTTCGGCAATCTCTAGCCCGTCTTCATTGATGTCTAGGGCGTGCACGTGGGCAGCCGTTGCATGCAGGGCTATCGTCAGCCCAATGCATCCACTACCGGTTCCTATGTCAAGAACTTTCGCGTCTTTGGTGTTTTTCAACCTCTTGAGCGCTAATTCAATCAAGAGTTCAGTCTCTTGACGTGGGATCAATACATGCGGCGTCACGACAAAATCAATTCCGTAGAATTCCCGGCGACCAATTATGTAAGCGAGCGGTTCGCGGCGAGCACGTCTTTCCAATAGGTGAGTAAATTTATATTCCGCTTTACCTGAGAAATCGTCATGGAGACTCGAATAGAAAGTCGCTCGATCTATGCCCAGGGCATGGCGTAGTAGAACCTCTGCCTCCACAGACGAGTCCGTAATGCCAGCCTTGGCAAGTTGGTCTCGGGCGCCAACCCAAGCTCGGCGGAGAGTAGTCTGGCTAGATACCGGCTGCCTCGAGCTTAAGTTCCTGCTCATGTTCAATCAGAGCGTCAATAAACGGCTGAATATCCCCATCCAACACTTCTTCCAAATTGAACTGCGAGTGGCCGGTTCGGTGATCCAACCTGAGATCGTCTCTCCTCACTGATCTCACGTTGCTGGCGCTCTACTTCCCGGGCATATATACGAGAACGCAAGACCGCCATTGCCTTTTCCTTATTCTTGTGCTGGGATCGTTCATCTTGGCAGGTGGCTACAATCCCGCTCGGTTTGTGAGTGATCCTAACGGCCGTAGCGACTTTCTGTACACTCTGTCCTCCGTGTCCGCTAGCATGAAAGATATCAATCTCCAGATCTTCAGATTTCACTTCCACATCCACCTCTTCTGCCTCGGGCAAGAACGCAACTGTTGCAGCCGAGGTGTGTATGCGTCCCCTAGACTCGGTAACTGGCACACGTTGAACGCGATGCCCTCCGCTCTCATGTTTTAGCGCACTATACACTCCATCACCTTGTATCTTGAAGATGATCTCTTTGATTCCGCCAGATTCGGATTCGCTGGTCGACATCACGTCGACACTCCATCCTTTCCGCTGTGCGTGACGCATATACAGCCTGTATAGATCTGACGCGAAAAGCGCGGCCTCATCTCCTCCGGTTCCTGCCCTAATCTCAACGATCACGTTCTTAGCATCGTTAGGGTCCTTGGGAAGAAGCGCAATACGGAGGCCTTCCTCGAGCTCACCTCTGCGTCGCTCGAGTTCGACTAATTCGTTTCGAGCAAGTTCAATCATCTCTTTGTCGGATTCGTCTCGCACCAT
>CAZTZA010000081.1:3103-5639 GCA_964618015.1 uncultured Spirochaetaceae bacterium
CGCACCATCGCCTGCATATCCGAAGTTTCCCCAGCTACACGCCGGTATTGCTCAGCCAATTCCGCTAAAGGGCGAAGCGAGACAAATTCACGCATGAGCCCCTGTGAACGGCTGTAGTCCGCAGACATTTCCGGTTCAGCTAGCTGTCGTTCTATTTCCGCAAATCGCTCTTCCTACGAGGCAAGCTTATCGAGCATTACTATCCATCCCGCCCCTTAAGGCGATTTCTCGTCGACGGGCCACTACTTTTTCGCAATCACTTCCACCACTTGATGACGCTTGACCGTACTCTGGATGCCAACGGACAGGTCCCGTACAGTGGCGGTTCCATCCCGCACCTCATCCTCACCTATTATCACCGCATGTGTGGCTTGAACCGAAGAAGCGTAACGGAGTTGGCTCTTTAAGCCCCGTGCTGGTGCAATAATGGCCGGAATCCTTGAGGAGCGTAGATCTGACGCTATGACCAACGATTCCCGACGCGCCTCCTCGCCGACATGCGCCACCAAAACCTTCACGGTAGGTAATGCCTTATCAGCCTGAGACAATTCGAGATTGCTTATTACGCGTTCGATGCCCATACCGAAGCCTATGCCCGGGGTATGCCTGCCGCCAATTTGCTCCATTAAACCATCGTAACGACCGCCGCCGATAATAGTGCCCTGGCTACCAGCCCCTGGTGGTACGATCTCAAAAACCGTACGGCTATAGTAGTCGAAGCCCCGGACCAGTGAATGATTAATCTCGTAGGGTATTTTCAACGCATCGAGGTGTCCGCATAGAGCCTCCCAGTGTTCAGCTGCTTCGCTGCCTAGGTAGTCTACTGAACGTGGCGCTCCCTTGGTCACGGCGGTTAGTCGCGGTTCTTTGGAATCAAGTACACGCAGTGGAGTAGTCTCAACTCTATCTCGAATATCTTCCGGTATATCCGACATGCGATCGCGGAAGTATTCTTGCAATTCAGCGATGTAAGCAGGGCGAGTTTCCATATCTCCCATCGTGTTAATCAACAATTTAACGCCCTGAACGCCTATCTGGTCCAGCAGGCTCCATCCGGCCTCAATTACTTCAGCATCTAACTCAGGCTCAGAGCCTCCAATCACCTCCACACCAAATTGATGGTGTTGCCGGTACCTGCCGGACTGGGGGCGTTCGTAGCGAAAGACAGGGCAAAAATAATAGAGTCTCACCGGTTGAGGCAGATTATGCATTCCGTGTTGAAGGTAGGCGCTACAAACCGGCGCCGTGCCCTCTGCCCGAAGGGTAAGTGGGTCACCACCGCGATCTTCGAATGTGTACGTCTCCTTCTCTAGAATATCTGTAACCTCTCCAATTCCACGTGAAAACAAGCGTGTGTCTTCAAAGACAGGAGTGTCGATTCGCCCATAGCCGAACTGCTCGGCTGTCTGACGCGCGGCATCAGTTACCAATCTCCATTGAGCCTGGTCTTCGGGAAGTCGGTCGTATGTGCCCCGTGGGGTCTGAAATCTCAACTTAAGATTGGAAACCGTCAGCGGCGCCAGGATCGGGAACGCCGGTAATTAGATGGTAAGAGTGTTCTGATCGGGCGAGCATATCCAACAACCTGACCTACCCCATAGACACGTTATACGCACGGTGGGCAAGGGGCAGAAACCGATGTTACCACAGCACCATCGAACGGATCGAGATTAGTACTAAATATATCGCCGACAGGTATAATTTGCTTAGAGAAGATGGTTGATGCACTCTTGAAAAAGGCCCGCAAGTATCTACCTGAGGATCGCCTAGTCCTCTTAGTAGACGCCTCTCGGTTCGCAGATGAGGCGCACGACGGCCAGACACGGCTGTCCGGAGAGCCCTACATAGAACATCCACTCCACACCGCCATGTTCCTTGCCGATCTGAGATTGGATCCCAACACCTTGGCCGCAGCTTTGCTACACGACGTCATGGAGGATTGCGAAGTCCTATACGAGGACTTAGAGAACCGCTTTGGCGGTGAGGTCGCAAAACTGGTAGACGGCGTCACCAAACTAACCAAAACAGAAGCTAGTACTGCTAGACAGCTAACGGCCGTAGCAGATCTGACAGCGGATGCTGATTTACTCGTTCATGATATGTCCACGATCGAACCGGCGCCCATCGATAGTCAAGATTCAGCGACGGAGTTGGATAAGGACCTAGAAGCGAAAGAGCGGGCACGCGTGGAGAATCTACGGAAGATGCTGATGTCTATGGCCGAAGACATCCGCGTTGTGCTAATTAAGCTCTCCGACAGACTGCACAATATGCGCACCCTTAAGGCTCATACTAAGCCCCGGCGTGTCGCAATCGCCCAAGAAACTTTGGAAATCTACGCCCCCTTAGCGCACAGGCTTGGCATTTGGGAGATCAAGTGGAGACTCGAAGATCTGGCTTTTCAACATCTGAACCCAAAGGTCTATAAAGAAATCTCTAAGATGCTGCGCTCCAAACGTACCGAGCGAGAAGAGTACATCGAGAGGGTGCGCAATACACTATCAGAGGCACTAAAAGAGGGAGGCATCACCGCCAA
>CAZTZA010000081.1:5649-6467 GCA_964618015.1 uncultured Spirochaetaceae bacterium
CGACCCAAACACATTTACTCCATCTATAAGAAAACTCAGAAATACGAGGCTCAGAACATGTCGATGGGCGACATATATGATCTCTTTGCCCTTAGAGTTTATGTGGACCAGGTGTCTGATTGCTATGCCGCTCTAGGAATCGCGCACGCTCTGTGGAGACCCCTGCCTAACCAGTTCGACGACTACATAGCTAACTCCAAAGACAACCTATATCAGTCCCTCCATACAACGGTGCTTTGTGAAGGTGCCTCACCCGTAGAGATTCAGATTCGTACCAACGATATGCACGAAGTTGCAGAGTACGGGGTGGCTGCGCACTGGCTTTACAAAGAAGGTCGAGAATCAGATGCCCAGTTCGAAAAGAAGATGGTCTGGCTCCGCCAGTTGCTGGAATGGCAAAGAGAAGTGTCCGGGGCAGAGGAATTAATTGAATCTTTTAAGACAGACATCTTCAACAACCAAGTTTACGTGTACACCCCTAAAGGGGACGTAAAGGAACTCCCTGCTGGTTCTACGCCCTTGGACTTTGCTTATCGTATTCACACTGATGTGGGTAATCGCTGCGTCGGTGCGCAGGTTAATGGAAAGCTTGTGCCACTGCAGTACGATTTACGCAATGGAGATACGATACAGATTGTGACCAGTAAGACTGTTAGAGGCCCTAGTCTAGACTGGTTGAATCCCAATTTAGGTTACGTCAAGACTGGCTCAGCCAGGCAAAAGATTCGCCAATGGTTTAACAAGCAGGAGCGGCGAATCAATGTCCAACGTGGCAAGGAGCTCTACACTAGACAAATCAAGCGTCTAACAATCGACTT
>CAZTZA010000082.1:0-858 GCA_964618015.1 uncultured Spirochaetaceae bacterium
GTCGTAGGGTGAGCGAGAATCTAATAGATGATCGATGTCATCGTCGGTTGCTACCGGGCCGTAGGATGGACCCAACATAGTGCGTATCGACCTTCGTTGATGATCGAGGTCGGTTTCGTCTGGTCGCTGTTCCGTCCCGGCAGGAGGAGGTTTGTGTACGGTGATATGAACTGTCTCATCGACTATTACTACGCCTTGTAGTCGATGAGAGCCGAAAAGCTCCAAATATGAATAACATGTACGAGCACCGATAGACCAACCGACTAGTGTCACGTTATGCAACCCCAGTTCGTGTACAAGTTCGTGTACGTCAGCTGCATATCGCGCCGTTCGGTGGCCCCATGGAGTTCGTTGTGATTTACCACAGCCACGTGTATCAGGAGCGATTACGTGAAAGCGCTTAGCAAGCTCCGGCAGGTTGTGCCGCCACCAGATGTTACTCAGACCACCTCCGTGGATGAGTATTACTGTCTTGCCAGCACCGGCCTGGTCGTAATACAGCCGCACGCCGTCATTAGCTTTTACGTATCCAAATGTATCTGCCATTAGGACCTCCTTATTATCATACCGTGATAGACTTCATATTCTATGAATATTGGTATTGTGGGTGCGGGTGCAATTGGGACTCGACATGCGGAAGCATACGCTAAACATCCTAAGAGCGAGTTGGCAGCAGTTTGCGACGTTGACATGGCTCGAGCCACACAACTTGCTGAAGTTTACGGTGCTCAAGCGTTTAATTCCGTTGCTGAAATGCTGGGTGGTGGCGTCGATCTTGCCGCTTGTAGTGTATGCACGAAGGGCGAAGAGAACGGCAGCGAACACTTCGCACCTACTATGGAGATACTATCCGCAGGT
>CAZTZA010000082.1:868-6331 GCA_964618015.1 uncultured Spirochaetaceae bacterium
GTATACCAGTACTTGGCGAAAAGCCGAGCTCTAACCGGATTGATGAAGGACGTAAGATGGTGGAACTGGCCGCCGCCAAAGGACTTCCATATGCAATTAATCTAAATCATCGTTTTACGCCTGCGGCGGAGAAGGCTAAAGAGTGGGTGGAATCTGGTCGAATCGGTGCTTTACACATGATTGGCATGACTATGTGGATCAACAATCCGGCGGAGACTTCTCCCTGGTTCCACATCCGTGCACTACATCCTCATTCGATTGACGTAATGCGCTATTTTGGCGGTGATGTGAAGAGAGTGGCAGCCTTCTTTATGAAAGGTGACGGACGGACTATATGGTCAAACGCCAAGATCATAATGGAGTTCTCGAGTGGTGTAGTGGGGTCGCTAACAGGTAGCTATGATGCTGGCACGGGCTTTGGACTTGAAACCTGTGATGTAACTGGCTCTAAAGGTCGGTTTGTCATCGAGGAGGCTTGCGAGCACTTGACCTTTTACAATCGTATAGGAAAAGAAGCAGAGACCTACCATTATCTTGGAGGCATGCTGGGTTTCGCGGAGACATTTGATAGTCGGATTGGTCGATGGGTTGACCAGCTCGAAACTGGCGTATCTCCAGATCAGGTCGATGCATCGGGGCTGGATGCACTCAAGGCTCAAATAGTCATCGAGGCATGCATCCGATCGTTCGAACGTTCTGAGGTGGTTGAGGTGGATTCACTGATATAGAAGAGCCTCAGCCTATTTCGATGTAGAATGACCTGTTCTACAAGGACTTAGTCAGTAGATCTGTCGCAGATTTCTTTCTATCGTAGTAGCCTGGAAATTCTACCTTGACGATGGTGCGGCATGAGTTCTGCATGTCATGATTAAAACATAATGATAAAGATAGCTGCAAACACCGTATTGTTTGGTCGTTCCGGATTTGCCACTGCAGTACGGCTACTTTCCGCGGCTGGTTATGACGGAGTTGAGATAGCGGCCCTAGGAGAAATGTGTAATCACCTAGACCTGACGAGGTGGTCTAAACAAGTGGCCGAAGTACGGACGATTCTTGATGACCACGGTCTTGAAGCTCTGGCAATGGAGGAGTCAGCCTTGGATGAGGAACGTCTTCGACAGGCATTTGAAGCCGCGGCTGAAATCGGTATCCCAGTTGTTTGTATTGGGTCCGGCGGGACTGCTGGAGATGTGGATTCTCTACAATCGGCGTGCGAACGGATCTCCTTGTTAGCTGATGAGGCTCACTCGTACGGTGTGACCCTCTGTTTGAAGGCACATGTAGGTAGTGCCGTCCACGACACACCAACTACACTGGCTGCCATGGAGTCGATCAGGTCTCCTGGTTTCGGGGTAAATATGGATCCAAGCCATATTTACCGTGCTGGTGAAGACGTTGTAGAAGCACTTCGTGCTGTAGTGGATCGGGTACGACATGTTCATATCAGGGACTGCCCATCTCGTGATCCATCGCCAGGATCGCCTGGTCAACAGACTTGTGGCAGAGGCCAGATTGACTTAACTGGCTACTGCCGTGTGCTGACTAAGGCTGGCTACGATGGCACATTAAGCCTAGAGGTAATTGGCGCCCAGAGTTGGGATAATCCGATTGCTGCTGCGATTATTGCTGCGGAAAGCGCCGGTTATCTGAACGCATGTCTAAAGGCTTTTTGATATAGTTAAGATGTCGTCTTCACCTAACTTACTACTCATTGCAATCGATAGTCTAAGACGAGACCATATGAGCTTGTATGGATATAACCGTCATACTACGCCTCACATAGCTAAGTTCTCCGAACAGGCTACAATGTTTTGCCAACCGTTCAGCCCTAGCGTGCCGACTACTCCAGCCTACGCATCAATGCTAACCGGTTGCGATTGCTTCGGCACGGACGTAGTAGGCTTGCGCCATAAGGGAAAGATTGAGTCTCCCCTGTTGCCCAAGATCTTAGAACGCGCCGGCTACTCAACTTGCTGCGTTGGGTTCTCTGGCAACCCCTCATCTCATGGTTTTCAAAATTATCTGGAATATGAGAGTTGGGATCAGTCTGGCAGCATGCCTAAAGCGCATGCCTTGAACGAGGTAACTATTCCGTATCTACGTAAGGTATCGAGTGATTCTAATCCGTTCTTCTTGTTTCTACGCCATATGGACCCACACAGTCCGTATCTTCCTCCAGAACCTTTTGATCGTATTTTTTACGAAGGAGATGAGCACGATCCGGCTAATCAGTCGCTCGCGAGTTTGTATGCTTTTTCGCCGTTCTCCGACTACTTCAGTTCTTGGTTTCCGGGCAAGGTCACCGACGCGGAGTTCATCAACAGCCTATACGATGGCGCAGTTGCTTACATGGCCGCTGCGATAGGCAGGTTATTTACGGCTCTCGATCGGCTAGGCCTCTCGGAGAACACTGTGGTGGTGGTCACCTCTGACCACGGCGAGACCCTGGACGAACATGAGTGCTGGTATGACCATCACGGTCTGTACGATCAGAATCTAATTGTTCCACTGATCATCCGAGCATCCGGTCAAATGCCTGAAGGTATGCGTGTTGCTTCCTTGGTGCAGACCAAAGACATGGCACCTACTTTCCTTGATCTACTAGGAATCGATGCCGGTCTTGAATTTGATGGTCGCAGCTTGCTGCCGCTTGTATGCGGTGAGCAGTTTGAGCCAGAGACCGAACTCTACCTGACTGAGGCTACCTGGATGCGTAAGCACGGCTGGCGTACTCCAGAATGGAAGCTGATCCACGCCCTGGAGCCTGATTTCCACTTTAAGCCGGAGATAGAGCTGTATAATATAATTCGTGACCCGAAGGAATTACATAATCTTGCCGACCAGGAACCTGGAATAGTTGCGCTATTAGAGGAGCGGATGTCGACTCATATCGCACGACGCGAAGAGGAGACTGGCCGTCGCAATCCGATGTTCACAAATCTTGGTTGGCATGGAGTGGGCGATGACCCTTTTCAGACCTCCGAGGAAGCGTATCAGAAACTCCACCTCGGAAGTAGAAAGGAAGCACAGCAGCTACAAGCTCACTTGGCTGATGAGGCAGAGTAGAGGGAACGTTTACTATGACATCTTATAGAAAAGCGATTCTTTACGGTCCCGGTGATCTACGCATCGAGGAGGATGCTCTCGACACTTCTAACCTAGCTCCAGATGAGGTCTGGGTGCAAACTACTATAAGTGCGCTGAAGATTGGAACGGATCGAGGTAATTACGAAGGAGCCGAACAGGTTCCTGGAGCTCCGGACTATCCTCGCGGTGTTGGTGACAGCAATTTTGGCGTTGTGCGTGGTGTGGGGAGCGGCGTGAGGCACTTAGCCGTGGGAGACCCCGTGATATCGGGGACGTGGCATCAGTCAATGTATATCCAGCGAGTTGGGGAGGACCCTTGTAAGGTTCCTGACGGTGTTGATCCAGAAGACGCAGTTTACGGTAACCTTTATGCGCTCAGTGCCTTCTGTTTCCACAAGGCGTTGTTTCGTCCCGGAGAGACAGTGGCCGTCGTCGGGTTGGGTACGCTGGGCTTGGGAGCTGTAGCGTTAGGGCCTCTTTTTGGGGCCCGGACGGTAGCACTAGGCAATAGTGATATTCGATTACGGGCGGCACGTGCCATGGGGGCGCACGAGGCTTTAATGTCTAATGACCCGGCTCTAGATGCGAAGCTTGACCGCTTTAGTGACGGGCATGGTATTGACTTAGTAATTTTAACGGCTAACCCCTGGCCTGCTTATCGGACGTCGCTTGAGATCGTACGGCGGGATGGTCGTGTTGCCATCGTCAGTCTACTAGGACGTGGGGAGGATTCGCTGGATTTCAACCCGCTGGCAATGCAGTTATTCTACGACAAGGCTGTTACCCTTATCGCGATTAGTGGCGGAGATCCTAGCTTGTACCCTCGTACTAACGAATTTTCTGGAATGGCTGCGGGGACACATCGACATCGTCCACATGTGCTACGACTAATGGCGGAAGGTGTGCTTAAACCTAGCAAATTAATTACTCATCGACTGCATTACACCGATATGAACGAGGCGTACGCCATGGCTTTCCGGCGGGATAAAAATATGATTAACGTCGTGTTCGACTGGGGTGACGCATAGTTTGAACGAGCTGTCTAATTCATGATGATTTTCGATGGCGACTATCCAGTTAACGTTCCTATGAAGATGAACGTCGATCTGACCAAGTCAATCAAGAACGTGCGTTCAGCACCGCCAGCTGGCGCAACTGGTGAGGATCCTGTTTACCAAGCTGACATGATGGCGTCGATTCCTGAGCAGCGATTCGCCGGTATAGTTGCTTTCATCGGCAAGATCATTGGACGTATCCATCGGCCGGGAGCTCAACTGTGGGGCCATCGGTCAGAAGAATTAGCTTATTCAGAAGTTTGGGGCCAGATTTACTATTACCGAATTATGGAAAGGCGTGGCTATTTTCGAATTCTGAGATCAAAGGACGGTCTGTCAGACCACATGCAGGAGTGGGAGGAGGCTGAGCAATCAGGAAGGGGCTTCGAACAACTGCCTATTGGCGTGGTCATAGGAATGGAGGGGGCGGATCCGGTACTTGATACTGAGACGATAGAGGAGTTTTTCGATGCCGGCCTTCGTATCGTAAGTCTTACGCATTATGACACTAGTGCATTTGGACATGGTACTGGAACCGGAACTGATGGAGGGCTATTCCCACCGGCCGACTGGCTTCTCGCTGATATGGAGAGGCTTGGTATTGTGCTGGATGCAACTCACGCATCGGATGAGACAATTTCTCAAGCACTTGATCGTTTCAACGGATCGGTGATTGCTACCCATCAGAACTGTCGCGCGATTGCCCCAGGTGAACGGCAATTTTCGGATCAGATCCTACGGTCGATCATCGACAGGAATGGTGTCATCGGGGTGTCGATGGATACAGCCATGCTATATCACGGCGGCATGGATTGGTCTAAAGCAGTGAATTTAAAGCGGCCATATGGCAAGGCCGACAGAACGCTCCGTGACCTAGTCGACCACGTGGATCATCTCTGCCAACTCTCCGGCGATGCTCATCATGTTGGCATAGGTGGCGATACTGACGGGCAGGGTGGCCGAAGTGGTGCGCCCGCAGAGATCGATACTGTGGCGGATTATGGAAAATTAGCGGATGTTTTATCTGACCGAGGCTATGATGATCATCAGGTGGCAGACGTTATGTATCGTAATTGGGTACGGTTCTTCTTGCAGAATATTGCTAGTTGAACTTGGTAGAACGTTCATTGTGAGTGAATCGGAATTCGAAGGATTGCTGTGTATTAGGGCTCTGGGGAATGCGGCTATTCCGGAAGATCTGCCGCGATCTAAGGGCGAACTAGTAGAATCTTTTTCTATAGGATCTGTTTAGAGAGAAGTTAGGATGCTGTCGGTAAGTAGCAATAGCAGCACGGCCGGCAAATAGAGTACCGAGGATCGC
>CAZTZA010000083.1:0-6320 GCA_964618015.1 uncultured Spirochaetaceae bacterium
CGATGAGATCAAGAATCCTGCGCAAGTGCAGTTCTACATAGATCTTGGAGTAAGCAACTTCTTTACGGGTAATGATCTATATATTCTGCCCAACTGGATGCAGACCGAAGGATGCCTCCCCCGCACAGAATTAAATCAGCTTCCATAATGCGTTTAATATTTCCCCAAAAACCCCCAAGAAAGCAGAATAGAACCGGAACAAATCCTAATATATTGATGATTTATATTATTTACCCAAAATGAAATTTCTGTCAGAAAAACACGCTGACCATCCTCCTGACAATTCTTAATCCTTGTAATTTTCATCGCGACTGTTTCTCGTAACCAAGTAGGTCTGCCCCAAGATTATCTGTCTATTCGACGATAGGCATGATATCATTTTCTTAAGCAGGGCTTTCTATCGCCCACCATACTAACTTAACGGGAGATTCTTATGATTGTAGATGTCCATACGCACTGTCTTCAGCCTGATCACGTCAGCGAAGCAGCCAAAAAGGCTGACGAGCGTGCGGGATATCCCCCGATGCTACCACTGCTTCCAGAGGTATACGACCGCGAATTAGCGGTAGTAGACCGAGCAATCGTATTCGGCGTAAGGGGGGTCGCGACTGGAATACGCAGCCCAAACGACTTTACTGCTGAATGGGTTAGCCGTGACCCTGACAAGCTTATCGGGTTTATGGCAATTGACCCGACAGAGGACGACCACATGGAGCAACTCGAGCACGGCGTGGAGTTAGGCCTTCGAGGCATCAAGATCTACCCCATGCTTGGACGCTACGATCCTACTGATCCAATAAATTTTGCAATGTTTGAAAAAGCTCAACGCCTTGGGCTCCCAATACTCTCTCACACAGGCACCCACCCCAATCCACGTGCCATACTCAAGTACAGTCATCCGCTGCTGGTTGACGAGATAGCGCAAGCCTTCCCGGACCTAAAATACATAATGGCTCATATGTCACATCCTTGGCAGAGAGACTGTGCTATCGTCTTACGGAAGCACCCGAATGTTTACGCCGATATATCTGGCTCATGGGTACGTCCGTGGCAAGGGTGGGAAGCACTGGTTGGCATGGTAGAGTGGGGTGTCACTGACAAACTACTATTCGGCTCCGACTTCCCGTTCTGGACACCGAGTGAAGCGCTTCACAAAATCCGGCGCTTCAACGACCACGTAGAAGGAACGGCGCTGCCTCGTGTTCCTGACGACGTCATCGAGAATATCATCCACCGAGATTCGCTAAACCTGCTTGGGTTAGAGTAGAGGTGCAATCGGAAATCCCATGGAACGAATGAAAATAACTAATGTAAAGACATTTCTCGTTGGGGGAAGCTGGCGCAACTGGGTCATTGTTAAGATCGAAACTGATGCCGGCGTGGACGGCTACGGCGAGGCCACCCTTGAAGGCAAAGCTAAAACAGTAGAGTCTGCAGTGGGCGAGTTATCGCGCTACCTAATCGGAAAGGATCCGTCAGCTATCGAACGCCACTTTCAGGAGATGTATCGCAGGGCTTTTTACGCTGGTGGCGAAGTCCTGACTAGTGCCATCACGGGCGTAGAAACTGCCATGTGGGACATTAAAGGGAAAACACTAGGCGTGCCAGTTTATGAACTACTAGGTGGTCGTACACGCGATCGGATCAAACTCTACGCTAACGGATGGTACCGACAGGGCATGAGCCCAGATCAATTCGTCGAGGCAGCTAGGAAAGTAATAGGACTCGGTGCAAAAGGTATTAAATTCAATCCTTGGGGGGGAAGACCAGGAATTGACTTTTACCGACTAGAGAACGATATCCTGGACACCGGCGCGGAAGTAGTCGGAGCGCTTCGCGAGTCTCTCGGACCATCTATCGATCTCTACATCGACTGCAACGGGATCTTCAATACCGTTGGCAATGCTATCCGAGCTGCCAAGGCAATAGAGGAGTTCAATATCAGCTTCTTCGAAGAGCCTGTCCCACACGAAAATATCGAAGCGATGGCGCATGTTCGTCGGAAGATTGATATACCAGTAGCCACCGGCGAGCGCCTTTTTACAATATTTCGCTTCCGTGAATTACTCGAACGAGGCGGTGCTGACATAGTACAGCCTGACATGGCTCATTGCGGCGGAATGTTAGAGGCACGAAAAATTGCCTCGATTGCGGACTCACACTACGCTGCATGGGCACCTCATAACGCGAACGGCGAAATATCCTACGCCTCAGCTGTCCAACTTGCTGCCTGCATACCCAACTTTCTGGTGTTAGAAAATTTTCCTCCTGAGCCGTGGCGTTTCGAAGTCTGTCGTAACGAAATGAAGGTCGAAGATGGCTGGCTAGAAATTCCAGACCGCCCTGGCTTAGGGGTGGACTTCGATGAAGAAGCAGCTCAAAACCATCAGTATGAGCCGATTGACCTATATAATTTGCACCGCCCAGAGATGCAGCTCAAGGTTCCCCAGTTCACCGACGGACTGCGCTGACCCCTATTTGGACACGGTATCTTGCGATAGCTATCGCCCCGCTAGTACCTTGGCTTAGTATCAAACCCACTTCACATATTTATTATTGCAACTGTTGATACCGGATAATCTTCCTCATCTATTCCCTTTTTCGAAGCATAGATATGTAAAACAGTGTCAGGCCAAGGTTAATTAGAAACATAATCACCGCAAGACTCGATCCGCGTCCTATCCGGTATTGCCGGAACGCTGTCTTGTAAATGTGTAGTGACAACGTTTCCGTTGTCCGGCCGGGACCGCCGCCGGTCAACGTTGCCACGATATCGAATACCCCAAAAGTAAGTATTGTGCCGTAGATCAAGCTAATCAAGATTGAGTACCGCATCAGAGGCAACGTAATATGCAGAAATGACTGCAGGCGACCGGCCCCGTCTACACGTCCTGCCTCGTACAATTCATCCGGAATGGTCTGTAACCCCGCAATCTGCATGATCATGTGGAAGCTCACTCCGCGCCAGATATTACCAATCAGTAATGCAATCATCGCCGATGTTGATCCGTACAACCATCCAACCGGTGGCAATCCAATGGAAATTAGCAAAAAATTTAATAGCCCATAATGCTCGCTCTGAAATATCCATTGCCATGTAAAGCCCGTAATAATACCTGGTACCACCCACGTTAATAGCAGAATGCTACGAATCACCGCAGTCGTTGCCTTCCCTTTATTCAGCAATAGGGCAAGGCCGAAGCCAAGCAGAAACTGCACGGCAACCGAGCCAAGCACAAACACTGCAGTACTCCCCAACACTTGCCAGAAAACGGGACTCTCCATGAAGATCTGGTAGTTTTCCAGACCAATAAAATTTCCTGCCTCCCTACTTAAGAGGTCTTTGTCTGTAAGGCTTAACTGAAACGATCTGACCACCGGAAAGACGCTCATCACTCCCACGTACAGCAACATAGGAATGATGAACAGGAGATGTTCGTATCGCTTCAGGTAACGTGCTATCGGACTCATTTAAATTTCGTCATCCTACGCGCCAAAAGGAAAAAACCTGTACAGTTCATCCTTTCACAGCACCCTTCCAGCCAGTCACGAAGTATCGGTTGAACGTCAGATATAGAGCGATCACCGGCACCATCATCAGAACAGCGCCAGAGGCGATTCCAGCCCAATTAGTCTCATGAGGAGTCTTAAATAGATAAAGGGCAACAGTGGCCAACCGTTTTGACGAACTTGATGTCATGGTTAATGGGATGATGAACTCATTCCAAGAGAACAGAAAAGTAAACACGCCTGCTGCTACCAAACCAGGCGATCCAAGGGGAACAATAATCCGAAAATAAGTATAGAGTCGGCTGGCTCCATCAACTAGCGCCGACTCATCTAGACTGACAGGAATTGAATCAAAAAATCCCTTAAGCATCCATACCGCTAGGGGTACATTCATCGCTGCTAGGATTAGGTAGACTGCCGCTAAGCTATTCAGCAGCCCAAAGCTAATCATCATCTGATAGAGTGGAATAATGTTGATGACCCCCGGAAGCATCTGCGTGCCAAGCACGGCCAAGAGCATCAACTCCTTTCCCTTAAATCGATAACGCGAAAAACCGTACGCAGCAAAACCAGCAAGCGCCAGGACGATTAAAGTTGACATGAAGGCAACTAGGCTGCTTCGCAGGATTGCCTGAACAAAACCACGACTCAATAAAAACGGGTACCACTCGAAAGTAGGTTCAGCAGGAATCAGAGTAGGCGGGTACGAATAGAGATCCTCTTCTGTCTTAACCGAAGTCGAAACTATCCACAACAGCGGAGCTACAGTTACTACTACCGCGAAAGCGAGGACAAGCACACGCGGCATTCTACGAAAAAATCTACGGATCATTACTTGCCGCCTAAAACAAGGAAACGGTGCCAGAACCCATCATGGCCCTGGCACCGCATATCGTGTTAAATCCGAGATGAGAGTGAGCGCGTCCCTATCTCATCCCTTGGATTGCCTCGTCCACCGCTGCTTCTGGAGTCGCCAAGTTTAGCGCTACCTTGTTGATCGCTACATCCAGCAATTCACCTAACGTACCCCATAGAGGAGAATTAGGAGTAGGACGAGCATAATCGAGCTGACCTAGTGCCGCAGCTGATACCGGCGACGGTCGGTACTTCGGTGAATCAAAAGCACTCTTACGTGTCGGAAATGAAGCTAGAACACTAGCGTACTGAGCCATCGGATCAGCTTTGGTAATGTGATCTAGCACCTGCCAGGCCTTCTCCATCTTATCTGGATCGTCAGTAGAAATCGCTAAGCCGAAACCGCCATTACGGGCTGATGGACTTGCCCCTGCTTCTTGCGGGAGTAGCGCAGCGGCAAGGTTCTCAAAAATTTCCGGAGCACCGGCGGCAATCGCACCAACTTGCCATGTTCCACCCAGATACATGGCAACGGTGCCGTCTAGGAATGCCTGCGGTGGTGCGCCACCCTTCCAATCGGCCGACGCCTTAGTCGATACACCATGCTCGTAGATCAAGTCCTGGTACCATTGGAGGACGTCGATCATTGCCTGACGATTCGACGGTTCGTCTAGGATAAAATCTCCGGCGTCATCGAACATCAATCCGCCCTGTCCCCAAAACATTCCTAAACTTCCGGTACTAGCTCCAGCCCAAACAGCAGCTGGGAACATGAAACCCGTCACTCCGCCGGTATTTAGCTTCTCGGCAACAGCCGTAAACTCGTCCCACGTCAAAGCGCGATCCGTTGGAAGATGATCAATCCCCGCAGCGTCAAACAAGTCCGTGCGGTAGTAGATCAGATAAGTATCAGTCCAGTTCCACATCGCATAGATTTTTCCGTCCGGACCGGTAGCGTGATCAAGTGTGCCAGGAAAGAAGTCTTCCCGATCAGACTCGGACCAGAACTCATCTAACGGAGCAAGAACGCCCAAACGAATCATTTCTGGGAACCAGGAATTGTCTACACTGATGATGTCCGGCAATGCACCTGCTGCTGCAGTCGCTATCAGTTTGTCCCGGTACTCATAATAACCAAGCTGATATTCCTCAACGATATCAACGTTGAATGCCTCCTCAGCCTCGGCATAAAGCTCAGTAAACATGGTGGAAATCTCCTCGATAGGTGATTCGGTACCATTGTAATTCTGGACCCACATGGTAATGGTAGTTGGCTCGTCTGAAGTGGCCTCACTCTCACCAGCACCAAAAGCGAACGGCACTAGAGCCGTCACAAAAAAGATGGAAAGTAAAGTTGCATACGCCCTTGCTTTCATCTAAGAACCTCCTTGGAAAAAGTCAATAAAACTATGCCTTCAGGCTAAAGGATTCCTAACCGAAGGACAAGGCCTACTGACGGATCCAAATCTCCAAAAATTCATTTTAATCATTTAACCAAAATCACTTATATTATAGCATTAACTTTTCCAGCTAAAGACAGAATAACGCCACGTCAAACACTAAGCTAACAAAAAAAGTTGAGCGACCATTACAATATGGCCGCTCAACTCCCTCTGAGACCTATTTGAGAACGAGAACTTTAGTTGTAATCCAGGGCACGTTCACCATGGAGGCTCATGTCCAGACCAGCCTCAAGCTCGTCATCATTGGGCTTGAGTTGTACGAACAGACCTATGATCTTCAGAATCAACCAAGTCAATACGAACGCGTACACTACACTTATGGCAGTCGCCGCCAGGTTGGCGAGGAATAACTGGGTTTCGCCAAAAATTAATCCAGCCGGCGCACCCGTTTCAGGCGAAGAAAAGATACCGGTCAAGATCGATCCCAATATGCCACCAACACCGTGAACAGCCCAGACATCCAGAGCGTCATCCCAGCCTCTACTCTCCTTG
>CAZTZA010000084.1:0-6087 GCA_964618015.1 uncultured Spirochaetaceae bacterium
CAAAATTTTTTAATAAAGAACTTGCCGACAGATGCGTGCGTGGAGTTGGCATGTCACGTCGACGGTTCCGGCTTGTCTCCAATAGGTTTTGGTCGGATGCCGACCGTTCTGTCTGGTATTATTAATAGCAATATTTCGGTTCAACTTGCTACCGTGGAAGCTGCTGAAACCGGTCAGCGGGAGGCTGTCTATCATGCTGCGATGCTTGACCCACATACGTCTGCCACTCTGACTCTAGACGAAATCTGGCGACTATGTGACGATATGATTGAGACGCAGGGACATTTGCTTCCGGGCTTTACTTCAAAATAGCGATCTCGGATTCATCTTATCTGAACTTGATTTTTTGAGGGGTTCACTCTGAAACTTTGATAGTTGGGCCTTCTGTAGCAGAGCGATGAGCGGCATCTTTTCAGTTCCGTAGGCAACAGTAGACATTCAGTTTGTTCTCCTCTTTTATTCTCGAAGTCAGAATACCGGTACAAGCAGTGTCCTGATATCACACAGTATAATATCATTGCGTTGGAGGCTGAATCATGACCCAAGTTGCTATTGTTACTGGAGCTAGTCGTGGGATTGGTGCGTCAACCGTTCGATTACTGGCCGCAAGGGGCTACCATGTAGCGGTAAATTACCGCACTGAGCCTGAGGCAGCTCATAATCTTTGTGTTGAGATCGAAGCCAATAGAGGCCGTGCTATCGCCGTAGAGGCCGACGTTAGTAAGGCTGATCAGGTGGCCGACATGTTCGCTATTGTAGACAAAGAGCTAGGGCCGGTTACTGCTCTGGTCAACAACGCTGCCTCCATAGGTCCGAGTACGAGAATAGTTGATTTAGACATTACTGAACTGGAACGATTGATTTCAATAAATTTGATTGGTGTTGTCCAATGCACTCAACTAGCGTTACGCCGAATGTCAAAGAAATTCGGCGGAGCCGGTGGGGCGATAGTGAACGTTTCGTCTGGTGCGGCATATGTTGGTGAGCCGGGTCATGGAGTTCATTACGCTGCTACTAAAGGTGCAGTGAACAGCTTTACCATCGGATTGGCTCAGGAAGTCATGGCTGAAGGGGTGAGGGGTAATGCGGTAAGTCCTGGCCCCATAAATACCGCGATGCCCCATCCTGGCTTGTTGGATAGTGCTGCTCTATCTTTGCCAGCCGGGCGTGTCGGAGAGCCAGAGGAGGTCGCTGAAGCTATCGTTTGGCTTCTGTCGCCAGCGGCTAGTTTTGTATCCTGCGCCAATATTCGGATTGCTGGAGGCAAACCTTGACTTCTACGGGTAGGGTGCATGGGGATGATCGTCCGAACTTACTCATTGTCATGACGGATGAGCACGGCGCTCAGTTTTCGGAAACCTACGGCCATCCATTTATCAGGACTTCGGCTATGGACCGGCTAGCCAGAGAGGGTGCGACATTCGATTCTGCATACTGCAACAATCCGTTATGTGTCCCATCTAGGTTATCATTTATGACTGGCCGCTACTCTCACAATTGCCAGGGTTGGGACAACGTCACTCCGTTGCCGGTCGAAACCGTCACGTGGCCATATTTGTTGCGTGCACAGGGCTATGAGGTGGTGCTATCCGGGAAGATGCACCTTATCGGGCCGGACAGTTTACATGGCTTTGAGCGGCAGCTTTCCGTCGATTTACACGCAGAGTTGAGGCATCCAGTGTATCGCTGGGGAGCGGGTATCAAAGAAGCCACTGAACCATGGACAGGAGTGACACGTACTGGAGCTCGGGTTCCGGAAGGTAGTTCTCAGTTCACCGCAGACACGGGTGGAAAGGATCCTATGAAGCAGCCTGTCGAAACTGGTCCCGGAATTACTCCTGAAATTGAAGCCGACGATTTATCTGTGGAACGAGCAATAGCTTTTTTGAATTCGCGCAGGTCAACGGATTCTCCATTTGCACTTTGCGTGGGACTCATCGCGCCTCATTTTCCGTTCGTGGTCCCAGAACCGTTTTTTTCACAGTACTTCCCCGATTACGCTGACTTGCCGGAGTTGCCCGCGGGGCATTTGGATTCATTACCGGTAGCATCAAAGCGCCTTCGTCGGTTGTTTGGTTTCTGGGGACATACTGATGAACAGGTTAGGCGAGCAAGGGCGGCCTATTACGGATTAATAAGCTATGCAGATTCAAAGATCGGAGAGATTCTCGAAGTTCTTGATCAAACCGGCCTATCTAATAATACGGTGGTTGTTCATACTAGTGACCATGGTGAGATGCTCGGTGAGCATGGTCTTTGGCGAAAGATGTCGTTTTATGAACAATCGGTTCGTGTACCTCTGCAAATTAGGTGGCCGGGTCGGAGTGTCCCGGGGCAACGAATCCCTGAGTGTGTTTCGCTGGTAGACGTCACTGCTACGTTGATAGACGCAGCTGGAGCCGATTCGTCCGGTTTTGATGGGCACAGTCTAGTTGGCTTAGTTGATCAATCCGAACGGGCGAGAACGATGTGGTCTGATGAGGTCTTTGCGGAGGATACGTCGCACGGGACTGATCGGCCTAGAGCTATGTTACGACGTGGTCACTGGAAATTCTGTATGTCCGGTGGTAAAGACCCGGAAGCTGAATTGTATAACCTGACTGAGGATCCTGGGGAGTTCATTAACAGATCGGGAGACAAAGATATCAAAGACATTGAATCGGACATGAGAAATTCTCTGCTGGAACGATGGGAACCTGAGATTATTGACGCTAAGGTCCGCGCTCATCAGGATAGTGCCGCACTCATCCGAAGCACAGCAAAACCAGGTAACCCTCCCTTGTTCTAGGTGGAGATTCGAACAGAATTAGTCAAATACTGCTAACATCTATGATCAGTCATGCATGTGGTGCTGATAGGTTATCGCGCTTCCGGAAAGACTACCGTCGGTCGGTTGGTAGCTGAAGGCCTCGGTTGGATATTTCTCGATGTTGACTTTGGTATTACTCAGCGTTGTCAGCTTACCATTACGGAGATTTTCAAAAAGTACGGTGAAGCCTATTACCGAAATGTAGAAAGTGAAGTCGTAGCCGAAATGTGTTTAAAGTCGGATGCAGTAGTTGCTTTTGTAGGGGGAACGATCATGCGGGCGACAAATCAAGAGCACGCACGTCGGAATGGATTAGTTGTATATCTAGAAACTAACTCAACTGCCCTGTGGCGCCGGATTCAATCGGATCCACAGAGTGCCAACACGCGACCGAATTTAGCGGGCGGCGGCTATAAGGAAGTAGTAAGCGTGCTGGCTAAACGTGTGCCAGTTTACCGGGAGAATGCAGATATCATTCTTGATGCTCAATTACCAGCTACAGACTTAGCTGACCGTATAGTTAATGCTGTCCGGGGCCAGCTATCGTAAAAGAGAGGAGGTGAGAGGTTGCTTAGAAAAGGTCCGCCTCAAAGGCTTCCACCTCGGAAAAACGTGTGGTGCCACGAATGAGTCTGCCCAGTCGGGGACGACGGTCGTTGTAGACTTCTACTGCGTCAGCATCGGCGTATCGTAGGAACAGGATTCGCCGATGTCTTGTTGTGGACCGGTTACCTTCTGATTTATGCAACATCCAGCAGTGAAAACAGATTGATTCACCGGCTTTCATGGGCACAGGGATAGCCTGACTGTCGTCTACCTCAAGCCTGATAGGAAGGAGTGCTGCTTTCTCTTCTACAGGTTGCGGTGCTGCCTGACCTCGGCGGTGACTTCCTGGGATAAGCCAAATACAGCCGTTGTCTTCGTCAGCGTTGTCGAGTGCAGTCAATACTGTAATTGCTGTATAAGGTTCAAGTTCACCGTAAGCGTTGTCCTGATGCCAGTCGAAGGACATCGTGTTACCGCGCAACTTGAAGGTCAGTTGGGAGGTAGCTCCTTTTAGGTTTGGCCCGATGAGCTGTCCAGCTATGTCCACCAATGGTCCATTGAAGTAGTACCTTCGAATCGTTTCCGAGTTGTGATGGACATTGCTTAACAATGAATTCTTCAGCCAGGTAGCATCTGGATCGAAGGGGCCTTTTTCAAATTCCCAGGCATCCATAGACTCCCCGCGCATACGTTCAAGTCCTTTTTTAGTAAGAATTTTCCCTAATCTAACGTACCCGTCCTCTTGGAAAGCGTTGATTTGCTCATTAGTCAGTGTTCCGTAATGGAACAAGTCAGAATGGTTGATCGGGGTGATAGCAGGCATTATTCATTCCTCCTGCCTAACATTATAGCTTAGTTCTTCGGAGAATTGTCATGATTACTGTTTGAAGGCTTAAGCTGTATTTTTCAGGAGGCGTTTCACGAGGAATTTATCCGCATATCAGGCGAGTTGGGGCTTCTTTCGCAGAGTCTGTTGTCCTTAACTTTAGGAAGTCTGATAGGACTGAGTTCTAAGAAAGATTAGTGATGTCAAAGGATTGGATTTGCGGATATTTTCGTGTTGAACGATTCCTTTGAAGGCACATAATATTTTCAGAAATGGTTTCTTCGTGGCCATGGGGAGTGATACATGTACGGTAACTGCTCGGTTGGTTCGGCGAATTTTCCTATTGGTCGATTAATTCGTCGATTACCATTCCTACAACTTCTATTGCCTCTCTCAGTGCATCAACATCAATGGAAAGCGGGGGCGCAATCTTCAAATACCCTCGACCAGTGACAAAGCTCATGACCCCACGTCTAACACATTCCATAGCTATTGCGTCAGCCAACTCGATGGCGGGTCTGCCTCTATCAGCATCCTTGAATTGAATATTGTACCAAAGCCCGTAGCCACTAATAGGCTCAATCTTGCGGTGGTGTCGTTCAGCGATAGGTCGCAGCCACTCTCCCAGTTGTTCTCCAAGTGTAGCTGATCGGACAACCAGTTGTTCATCCTCAATTACTTTTATGTTCGCCAGAGCTGCGGCCATGCATACAGGACTGCCACCATGGGTGCTCGACATCTCTCCGGGTGGAGCCAAGTCCATCACGTGGGAACGGCCCTTGACCACAGAAACTGGAAGACTAGAACTCACGCCTTTTCCCATTGAAATTAAGTCGGGGAGGATTCCGTAGTGCTCGAAGGCAAACAACCGTCCTGTTCGTCCCATTCCGACTTGAATTTCATCCACGGCAACTAAGATGGAATGCTTTTTTGCCCACTCCATGAGAGCATCGATATATTCCTTCGGATAGAGGGTTGTCGTGAAACTCGGGATCGACTCGAAGATGATGCCGGCAGTCTTGGCCGGGTCTATTTCGTTCTTCTCCAAGTCGGCGAGGAAGCCTTGAGATTGGGGGCTTCCCGGCATAGGTAATTGGGTTTGGAATACACGTTCTCGTTCAATGGCATCGATTGTTCGTGTCGATCCGCCCGCAAAACGGGCGCCTAGGGTGCGACCATAGAAGGTGTCGTCAAATGACAAGATGCCAACTTTTTCTGATGAAATTGTTAGCCCGTGTCTACGCATCAAGGTGAGTGTGCACTCGTTAGCTTCGGTGCCCGCGCAGAATGCGATAGCTTTATCTAACTCCTGTGGTGCCATGCGGACAATTCGGTCAATAAATTGGGCTCGAATTCGCGAAGGATAGGCGTAGTTAAATAAGAGTTGATCTTGGATCTGCTCGTTAATTGCCCGGATTACACTGGGATGGGCATGGCCGGCGTTAGCTGCTGCGGCACCACTGGTAAGGTCAATCCACCGGTTTCCGTAGGGGTCCTCCACTTGGAAGCCGGTGGCACGGTGCCAGATTATTGGCGCTAGTCCAGTCATAGATTGTGGTTCTGTTGCTCGTAATCGTTCGATTTCAGGAATTGATTCTGGCGCCGGAATGGATGTTTTAATACATCTAAATTGGGTGTCGACGGGCTCCGTAGGAACCACCTTCAGCTCGGTGATCTTCATGGCCATGTGCGTTCTCCGTATTGGTTCTTTATAGATTGTAGTGTGACACGAGATCCCTCAGTAGTCAGGGCCAGAGGTGCACTGTGCGAGTTTTTATTGTTGATGGATAGAAAATGAATTTCAAGATGAATTTTGATTCCGCATCATTATTACGCTGGTCAGCATGATCATCGGTTAGGCACTCTCGCAGCGAAGGACGGTCTGACGTACAATTGTTGTATGAAC
>CAZTZA010000085.1:0-6033 GCA_964618015.1 uncultured Spirochaetaceae bacterium
AACCGCGGCTACTGATGGCGGATGAGCCAACCACCGCGATCGACGTCACAATTCAGGCTAAGGTGCTCGACCTGCTGCGTAACCTACATGAAGCCAATCAAATGTCGATGATCTTCATCACCCATAATATGGGAGTAATCGCTGAGCTAGCGCATGAAGTAGTCGTGATGTATCTCGGTACTGTCGTTGAACAAGGTCCGGTGGTAGATATATTCGACGATCCCAAACATCCTTATACTCAGGGTCTGCTCAACTCAATCCCTGGAATAGGAGTTGAGCCCAAGAGCCAGCTAAGCGCAATCGAAGGTCTGGTCCCCGACCCCTACAGTCGTCCACGTGGTTGCCCATTTAGCAATCGATGTTCTGAATTTATCGCCGGTACCTGTGACAGTCAGCTCCCGCCGCTATACCGTACCAAAAACGATCACTTAGTACGCTGTTTCCTCTATGAGGGGAATGAGGTACTTGAACCCGCTGTGCCGGAAATAGAACTTAGCGAAAAAGAGAAGACAAACGGTGACTGATACCAACCACAACACCCCAGACCCTACCGATGTCATAACTGTCCAGGGATTAAAAAAATATTTTCCTATCAAGCGGGGGATTCTAAAGAAAACGGTCGGATGGATTCGTGCTGTAGATGACGTGTCCTTTCAGGTGCGACGCGGAGAAACGCTCGGCTTGGTGGGTGAAAGCGGTTCCGGAAAAACCACCGTACTACGACTAATGGTTCGAGCAGTGCCTTCAACTGGAGGCCAGATCCTGTTCAATCCGCAAGATGGCGATCCTATCGATGTGGTAAGCGCTGATCGAGAGGATCTCAAGGAAGTCAGGAGCCGTATCCGAGTGGTCTTTCAGGATCCAGAGTCATCGCTCAATCCGCGCATGACAGTAAGGCGGATAATCGGAGAACCACTTTCGATCAACGAGCGGCTAAGGGGCCGCGATCTCGAGGAAGCCGTAAAAAGGCTCATGCAGATAGTGGGTCTGAAACCGGAACAACTGAACCGATACCCATATGCTTTTTCAGGTGGCCAGCGTCAACGCATTGGAGTCGCCCGTGCACTTGCGCTTAACCCTCAGGTCCTCCTAGCCGACGAACCAACCTCAGCCCTGGATGTATCTGTCCAAGCACAAATTCTTAACCTACTCCTAGAGCTTCAGCGTGAACTACATCTCACGGTGGTGTTTGTTACGCATGATCTCTCGGTCATTCGCCATATGACCGACCGCGTTGCGGTGATGTATTTGGGGCACTTCGTCGAAGTCGGTGAGCGGCACGAAATTTTTCGTAAACCCAAACATCCCTACACCGAAGCACTGTTTTCCGGAATTCCCCAACCTAATCCTCATCGACCACTGCAGAGGATCATTTTAGAAGGCGACATCCCTGATGTCGCAGAAGTACCGAGCGGGTGTCCTTTCCACACGCGCTGCCCGTATCGTCAGCCCATAATTGAGCAAGAACTCCCCCCTATAGCAGCAGTCGGCGATTATTATCAAAAAGCCGCATGTCATTTCTCTCATGAACTAGAACTCAAGGGCGAGAGCGATCTACTCAGCAAAACGTAGCCTCTCCTCATCCGCCATCAGGTGCGTGGATCATGCCCCGGAGGATTCCGCCAGGGGCCATGCGGAAAACGGTACTTCACCTCAAACTCGAGATCGCTCAGTATCAGAGGTATCTCCACCGACAAGCGAGCCTGTCTCTCTACCCTCACACTGATCCGATTAACACCAAGAAATGGAGGTGTTGATGTCAAGTCGAACACCGTCCAAGCACGGCCTCTCGGAGCCGCTCGTCCGGCCAACATTGGGTTAGCAGCCAACAACGGTTCTCCACCGTTCCGCCGCCCCTCCAGCCGATCTTCGTGGCAAGGATCAACCAGCAGGAGTTTTAAGTGTACGGATAGCAGCCGTTCACCCGCATCACTCAGGTCGTCAGCAACTTCGATTGTGACCTCGGTTGGCTCTGGTCCTATCGCAAAAGGAATTTGGCGCTCCTGAGGAAAGCAGTTTGGGAAAGAATTGTTGCGGCGCATGACTACGTAACGCTTGTCTTTAAAGCGAAGCCGCAAGGGAGAAGATATCTCATCTAATACCTTACTCTTATCATAACCGTAGGTAGTCCAAGTTCCTCCACCGTTGAACAGATACAGACCATCGACTCCCGCCGCGTGATGCCGTGCGGCAAGTCCCCGAATCATTTCTACCGTCATAGCTTGCATCGGATCTTGAGTCACCTGGTAGTACGGGATGTCGTACCCCTCGCGCATACCGGTAAAAAAACCCTCGTCCATCGCAGCATGGATCAGCACTGGCGTGCCGGCAGCGAGCTTGACCCACTCACGCATATCTTCTTCGGTGTCCTGTGCGAAAAAGGTTGACGGTACAACGATGTCCACAAGATGGTCAGCTATCCAATCCCCGACGTCGAGACCAAGCATAGACGCACCATCAATCGTGTTAGGAACTCGCACTGACAATCCTAAAGTCTTGCCACGAGTGCGCCCAACATCATCCAACATTCGACGGGTATCACGAATTAATCCAGTTATAAGATGAGCGTTCGCCCGCTCGCTACCGAACTTGAACAGCCCAGGGCAGCGCATAAAATCATATTCCCAGCCCTCAACATCGTATCGCTCTACGGCCTCTCTAGCGGTCTCAAAACGAATTTGGCGAACCTTTTCGTGAGCATAATCCTGAAACCAGGCCATCGACTCCTGAAGGGATTCCGGCCAGCCTACTACCCCATCTCTACCGATTAGGAGCTCGGGATGGTTCTCATAATAGTCACTACCAATAAGTTGGGAGAGATCTCCCTTGCTATCGACATGATGCCAGTCATTCATCCGAAGCTGTAACCAAAAAGCCATCCCCAAGCGATGAGCCTCATCTATTACGATTTGAAAAGGATCGTGGCCATCAGCCCAAAGGCGTCTAAGATTTTCCGCTCCACGCCACTGAATAGCGTTACCTAAGAGAGCCCCCGCCTGCAGGCGATCCACCAGAAATTCCATGCCATCCACTGTCGTCGGATAGGACAGCGTAAAGCCAGCACAAGGTCCGACGGTAGCGACAAACGCATCTACCGGCGTCCCAGATAATGCGCCGAGCGACAGATGAGCCAACCGTCTGGGGCTAACTGGCGGGTTGATATGTGATGCGTTCATTCCTGAGTCATCAACCCAGGTGACCCTGTAAGTCCGATCAAGCCGACCACTCGGCTTCTTACCAGCCATCACTCCAGTCCCGTGAAAAAGTCACGCCCGCGTCTAAACAGATCACGCACTTCATCGCGCTGGCGGTCAGTACCATAACGAAGCTTGTGACCGACCCATTTCTCCAGAGCGACGTCAATCCCATCTACAAAATAAGCTCCGTCAGGCTTGGCGACCGGATTTGGAATTCCAGACCGTAGGTAGATCGGACTGGTATGAGCAAAAACCTCTTGCGCGTAGCTGTCACGCACATGACTATAGCAACGCGCAGCAATCCAACCATCGGTCGGTGCAGTAAATTTCTCCCGGATCGCCTCTGACGCCACACCCGAAGGTCGATCCCATCGACGAACCACCGCAGCATTATAGATCAGTTCGATGCGGTCGACATGGTGAAAGCTTGTCAGCTCTACTTCTACCTCGATTTCCTGATCGGGTTGCACTGCCAGAGTATCCCCAGGAGCAACCCCATCAGCACGGAGGAATAACACCGGACCGTTAGAAATGAAGGTTCGACCTGCTTTCAGTCCGTTTACCCAGCGATCATAGTCAAAACCACCCCCGCCGATATCTACATAAACCCTATTGTTGGAACAAACAAACCAGTCGGAGCCAGTACTAGCTGGGAGAGGTATACCGCAATTTAGTAATCGATACCAAATCTCGTACTCAGGATCCATCCAGAACGGGTCAAAAAGGTTAAACCCGTCGAGTTTGCCCAAAGCAGCAGCCACGGGGGCCTCTAAGCCACGCCCGTTATGACACCATAAAACGATTCCGTCTTGCTCACGTGCTTCATCACAAGCATGACAAATTGGTGGATAGTCAGGATCTAGGTTATCCACAAGCATGCCGCGGCTCACTGGCTCAACTAGGTTGCGAATACGCAGAAACATCACATGACCGTAGCCGATTCCTTGCCCGTCTTGATCTCCGTGGAAGTTATGACGGCTCTCCTCTCCTATATCTACCACATGATGAGAAGTGCTCAAGTCGGTCATCACCCCGATCGGAAAGTGATTACTTGCATAGTCGAGATCCCAGCGCCGCAGCACGCTCACCACCGTAACCGAGAAGTCGTGCACGTGACCCTCTAATGATAGACGCTGGTCACGCTGTTGTTCTTTAGCGGAGTAGTGAATATGAGTATTTCCTGGGTACCATCCTTGCTCAGTAAGGTGAGTCCAGCGCTGCAAAGGTAGCTCAAGGTCAATTGTCTCTGTCTCGGTGACAGTAAAATTACGCTCCAAAGGGATGTATTCAGTTCCTCGTTCAACTAAAACCCGAACACCACCGGTCGGTACATCCACCTCAAAAGAGCCGTCACAATAAAAAGCTGGCGTGCCAGGGCCAACCTTCAGTACAGCACCATCAGGGTGAATAAATTTGCCGTCCGCAGACAACACATGAACCGTACATGCAGCGGGGGAACCGCTAATGCCATCAGAAATCTCCCCTTTTATCGTCGCCATCGACTCCTCCTACCAACAGCCGTTAGATTGGCGTTACAGCGCCTGATGTCAAGTCAAGTGAAGAGGAGGCTCAAGACGCGGCACAGCTATCAGTTCAAAAGCGTCCTGATCGCCCTGGCTCTGCACGTAGTCCTATTCGTGCCGTTAGCACTCTCTTCACCTCCTCTTCAGTTTACCGAAATTGGAATTCCCGCCGGCTTGGGACGAAATCACCCCGGCGCAATATCGGCTCCGCCAATAACTCCCGGAGGAGTCGCAGGCGATTTCAATGGTGATGGGTGGCAGGACCTCTTCTATGCAACCGGTGGTGGTGCCTCTGATCAGCTCTTCATCAATCGCCGTGATGGCACCTTCGTCGATCATGCCGAAATGGCTGGACTATCACGTGTACACCGTGCCCACGGCGCAGCGGTCGCTGACATCAACGACGACGGCGCCCTCGATTTATTCATCCCATCAGCTGGTCCCGAAGAGCCGGAGTTGCCTCCACCTGGACACCTCCTATTGTACCGAGGAAACGGCGATGGAACGTTCACTTGTTGCGTACCGTATCGCGACCCGGACAATAGACTAGATCGCAACGTTGGTGGCATGGCGGCAGCATTCGGTGATTACGACCTTGACGGAGATCTAGACTTGTTCGTTGGCAACTGGGCATCCGGTATCCGCGGTAACGTGCTATTTCGCAACGACGGAGATGGCGGCTTTACCGAAGTAGGAGCCTTGGCTGGCATATCTGACGACACTGTGATCGCGTTTGCTGCACAGTTTGTTGACCTCAACGGCGATTACTATCCTGAACTAATCATTGCAGGCGACTTTGGCTCAAGTCGCTACTACCGTAATGAAGGTGACGGCACCTTTACCGATCAGACCCTCGCGTCTGGCACTGGACGAGAAGCCAACGGAATGGGCATCGCCGTGGCCGACCTAAACGGCGATGGTCTGCTGGATTGGTATGTCACTAGCGTCTCTACTCGATGGCCAATCCATCGAACGCCAGGGACCGGAAACGCACTCTACCTGAACCAAGGGAACGACCGGTTTGTAGACGTAGCCCACGACGCACAGGTTCGCGAAGGTGGCTGGGGATGGGGAGTAGAGGCTATCGACCTCAATCATGACGGTCTACGGGATATTGTGACTACTACAGGCTGGATTGAGCCAATTGGAGCAGAATTGTACGAATGGGAGGGTCAGCCAACGTTTTTATTTTTTGGCACTGGAACTAACGCAAACGGGCTACCATCTTTCTCCCGGGCAACCGCCGCTACGATAGGGCTCAGACACCGATTGCAAGGGCGAGCGTTGCTATCGATCGATTACGACTCTGACGG
>CAZTZA010000086.1:0-5643 GCA_964618015.1 uncultured Spirochaetaceae bacterium
CTAGCGCGCTCGGTTCGGGACCGAGAGGTCGGGAGTTCGAATCTCCCCAGCCCGAGTGCTAGCTACCCCTGTCCCTTGGTCAAAGACTGCGGCTGTCCGCTTACACTATTCATATCGCGAATCGGGCTCAATCTCTGTCGATCGACAACCGAAGATAGGGAAGTCGTGTTACGCGATCTGTTATTGTTATTAATTTGCGTAGGCGTGGGTGCCTGCGCCCATGGACAAGCGCGTTCTTATACCATGGAGCCTGGCGATACACTGTACAGTGTATCGCGCGAGCAAAATGTCCCGCTGGAACGACTGATGGAACTTAACGACATTGATGATGCCAAGCTGGTGCCCGTAGGAACTCGTCTTCAGCTCCTAACTGGATCCGGAGGCGGTCTACGACCGGTTACACAGAAGGTCACACGTAGTTCCCAGCCTTTTGTTCCTAACATGTCTTCGTCGGATCAGAGCATGGAGCCGGTTGCAGTGTGCTCACAGCAGGGAGCCGTATCTAACGGAAAAGTTGATCAGATCGTGACGCCTTCATCTCGTCCGTCGTTACCGGTTACTTATGCGGTGGTCAAGGGAGACACTCTGTATTCAATTGGAGCCCGATTTAATCTAGATATCAGTGAGCTGATTAGCATCAATGGCATTAAGAACCCACGGTCGCTTTCTCCGGGGACCGTTCTAACCATTGCTGGAGATAGGAGTCCAAGGGTTGGGATGGATGGAGTGCCGTTATGGCCGACCGCCGGGAAACGCGAACCCCTCACCGGCAAACTAGATGGCGTGGCTATCAGTGGCGATCCAGGGCAGCCTGTGCACTCGGTTTCGACTGGAACGGTCACGTGGTCAGGACCTCGCCGTGGCTATGGCTACGTGGTGCTAGTGCGGAATGAAATGGGATATATCTACGGCTACCTAGGAAATGAGAGGGTGCTGGTGCAGGCTGGTGACCGAGTGGAAATCGGATCTCAAATAGGCCAGCTCGGCGCTAACCCGTACGATGAGACAGCGCAACTTTACTTTGTGGTTTGGAAGGACGGTCACTTTGTTAATCCAGGCTCAGCTCCGCGTGCCTAGGATATTGTTCAGAATTTTGTGAAGGATTCTCAAGTCCGACGTTCTGAACCTGTCTTGACACAACTGGTATACGGACTACCTTCCGAAAAGTTCGTAGGGTTGCAGATCTGAGCACGGAATCGAGCGATGTTGCTCTATCCGATTTGGTCTTTCATATTGAAGGAGCCACTACAACCGTGCGTTTTGTTCGGCAGTTACATGTCACTGACTTGGGTCCTGCGGACAAAGTCCTTATAGTATGCGATTACCATACTGCGTCACTATTACCGAGTGGTTCACCTGAACCACTCGTCATTGAAGCCGAGGAGGCGCAAAAGGACTGGAGAACAGTAGAGCTCGTCATTTATGCCGCGTACCAGGCTGGACTGGATCGTTCTTCATGTATCACTGCGATTGGTGGTGGAGTTCTATGCGATGTCGTCGCTTTTGCCGCATCAATTTACCTTCGAGGCATCGCTTTAGTCCTCATTCCAACCACTTTGGTGGCAATGGTTGATGCTGCTCTTGGGGGTAAGACCGGTATTGACTATCAAGGTCGTAAAAACCTAATTGGAAGTTTCTATCCAGCAAGAGAGGTGTTCATTTGGCCAGAAGCACTGGTCAGCCTGCCTCCCCGCGAGTTAACCGCGGGGATGGCGGAAGTGATTAAGACGGCTTTGCTCGGAGACTCCGAATTGGTGGAAATGCTTGAGCGTGAAGGAACCAATTGGGTCTCCAGTGGAACTGACTCGGCTTGTGCAGTTATCCGACGTTGCTTGCTGGTTAAAGGCAGGGTGGTCGAGGCAGATCCCACTGAGCGAGCAGGGCTACGTGATGTGCTCAACCTTGGTCATACCTTTGCGCATGCGATGGAGGCTGTGACTGGATTTGGTCCGTGGAACCATGGCGAAGCGGTAGCGTGGGGGATAGCTCGTGCGATGGAGCTGGGAGTACATATTTCAGAAACGCCGCCTAAGCATCGTGATCGTGTGCTGAAGTTACTCCATTCGGTCGGGTTCCGGCTTCAAGCGGGAGACGAGGCGCCACCCGAGGAGCTCCTAAAAGCGATGGATGCTGATAAGAAACGGCGCGGGGGAGAGCTTCGCTTTGTATTACAACGGGGTGTCGGCGATACTTTTGTTCGAGCCGTCGCTCGCGATGAGGTACTACTGGTATTGTTCGCCTCGGCAGCAGGACCTGCTCCGAGCTAGTAAGTTGATTTTTGGTCCTCTATGGAAACCAAGATTCTGCGAAAGCGAGCTGTGATCGGAGCGGGAACTCTGTGTATTGACTCTATACTGGATAGTGTCTCCTCTACCGCATTTTGGAATCCTCGGCGCGGATACAGATAGAGACGGCCATTGCTGTCGGTTGCAAGCGATAAGAAACATAGGCGACGGCTTCCTGCTGCGCATGCCGATATTCTTAGTGCGAGTTTGGCTGTCTGAAACAGGGCTTTCCGGTCGGTTTTAGGGTCGAAGTGACGCTCTGGCCATGAAGCGATCACGCCTTGTTCAAGTTGTAGGTGAGGCAACGTTTGAAGGATAACGTGGAGCGGGACCCCACGCTCGAGTTCACGGCCATCGTAGCGGATTACTCCGCGTACACCGACCAAGTCGCGAGTACTCAAAGAAGATAGTTTTTCTATTTGGTCGCGCACGACATTCCATTCCAGAATTGCTAGCCGTCTCGATCCTTTACCAGCCGACATCGGAAAAGTCATGCCGGCTAGCTGCAAGGTTTGGATTCCGACTCCCTGCTTTGTCTTCCTTGACCTTCCCCGTTGGTCAGTGCGTCTTTTCCTATGGTTGCTTTCCGTATGAGCGGCCAGCTCATCCGATAGTCTAGAGTCAATTCTGCTAAGCATTGGTCTGCGTAAAGGTGACACGGAGCGGGCGTACAATCGCGATGTGCGTACAATTTCACCAGCTACGATGAAACGAGCATCTTCGCGGTACATCGATGAGCCAGGGTGGATATATATGCGCTCCGCTGAGAGTGATCGGTAAACTCCGCGGCCGGTGTTCACGCAAACGAACTGAATAAGACCTCTTCCGATTGCGCAAAGGTAGTCATGAGTCGGTCCTCCGCTGCTTAAGGGCACCTCCAAGGAGGAGACGATTTCGGAGAGCTGTCTCTTAATGTTGGAGATCTCAGTTAGTACTCTTAGGTCTAGGTAATGGCTTTTGCAGAACTGCTCACGGTCGTTGCAATGGTTGAATTTTCTCAGCAGACCAAGAAATGCAACAAAATCTCCAAGGCGGTGGTGAAACATGCGATGTGCAGCGCGTGCCTGTTCCTCCTCGCCCATGGGAAATAGGAATGGAGCCGGGGTAGATAGAAAAGCGGCTCCAGTGATCGCTTCATCAATCACTGATGGGTAGTGGTGTATTGCTTCTACTATGATCCGGCTCAGACGTGGAAGGATCGGAAACAGGACCATCTGTTCCCCAATGCTCGTCAAATTCCGGCCGTCGTCGAGTGCACCAAGCCAGCGTAGGGAGTCAACAGCAGAACGGATGTGTGTTCGGACCGGAGCGGAGATAAAGTCGAAACCTTCGAAGTCGTCGATACCGAGGTCAGCCATCCGCAGTACTACTTCGGTCAGGTCGGTGCGTAGAATTTCTTCTTCAGTGAACGCCGGGCGTGTATCGAAGGATTGCTGGTCGTATAGTCTAAAACAGACGCCAGGTTGGGTCCGACCGGCCCGGCCCTTACGCTGATTGCTGGAAGCTTGCGACACCGTTGTCTCGGTTAGAGAAGCTGTAAACGTTCGTGGGTCATAAGCGTTAAGTTTGGCTCGGCCAGGGTCGATAACCCAGACGATTCCGTCGATGGTCAGACTAGTTTCTGCAATGTTAGTTGCTACTATAACTTTGCGATGACCAGGAAAATGATCGAAAACTTGTTGCTGTTCGTCAGTGCCGAGCCGGGCAAACAGGGGCAGGGCCTTAAGGGGCTGATCAACTGGTAATGAAGAGAGCAGGGCGATGCACTCACGGATCTCGCGTTCACCGCTGGCAAAGATGAGAATGTCGCCGGGTTCACCAGATTGGTCGATTTCTTTAATGACTCTGCTGATTTCTTGTAGGGTATCCTCTGGGTCGTTTCTTGGAGGGACTGGCCGGTAGTGGACGTCAACCGGAAAGGCTCTTGCGGCAACACGTACGATGGGGCAATGGTTAAAATAGGCTGAGAAGACTTCGGCGTTGATTGTCGCTGAGGAGACAACTACACACAGGTCGCTGCGGCGATCGAGCACTTGTTTTAAGAGACCTAGTGTGAAGTCGATGTTAAGGCTGCGCTCATGCGCCTCGTCTACAACTACCACCTGATATTCACTCAGTTCAGCATCCAGCTTGATTTCCTGCAGTAGGATTCCGTCAGTCATAATCTTGATTGCGCAGGCGGACGTAGTGGTGTCTTCGAAACGCATCTTGTATGCGACCAGGTCTGTTGGTACGCCATCGGAAGCTGCCATTTGTTGTTGTAGGTAGCGGCATACGGAAACAGCGGCAATGCGCCGAGGCTGTGTGATACCGATACGAGCCTTTTCTCCGTAGCCGTGTTCGTAGAGAATCCGCGGTATCTGTGTGGTTTTGCCCGATCCCGTAGGGCTTTCAACTACCACCGCGCGGTGCGAGTTGAGGGAATCAATAATGCGGTGGCGTTGCCGGTAGATCGGCATTTCCGAACCGTCGTGAGTCTGTGTGAAATTGTTGGTTGAGTTGGATGTCATAGATTGTTGCCTGGTAGCTGATCGATAGATCGGGGTCTAGTGCGGTAGAGTGATTTCTGACTGAGAAGCAGGTAGGATCGCATTATAAGTGTTGAGCCGATACCGAACGTCGGCCGACGGCAAACATAGTGTCGCGGCCGACGTCTATACGCGTGATGAGCATGGGCTTGATCATGCCGATTTCGACAGAGATGCACTCATGGTAGTCAAGCGTCTGCAACGCGCCGGCCACGATGCGTATGTTGTGGGCGGCGCTATCCGAGACCTTTTGACTGGTCGTGTCCCTAAGGACTTTGACATTGCCACTAGTGCTCGTCCTCGCTCGGTAACTCGATTATTTTCTCGTGCTCGGATTATAGGTCGCCGGTTTAAGTTGGTGCATGTGCGAGCTGGCGGGGGCAGCATCCTGGAGGTTTCCACCTTTCGTGGTTTCAGCACTGAGGGCAACAACCATTATGGCACAATGCCCGAAGATGCGCTGCGTCGTGATTTTACGATCAACGGACTGTACTACTGCCCGCGTCACCAGCAGATCATCGACTATGTGGGAGGTCTCACAGACATTACGGCGCGACGTATCCGTACCATAGGAAACCCAGAGGAGGCCTTTGTTGAAGATCCGGTGCGCATGTTGCGTGCCGTGAAATATGCTTCCTTTCTCAGCATACGGGTGCCGGAGCCATATAGGCGGCTAATTCGCCGCCATTCAAGACTGCTGGGATCCTGTCCAACCGGTCGATTGAGTGAGGAATTACGTAAGGTCTTGTCTTCAGGAAACGGTTCCGACATCCTGCTGCGCTGTTTGAGGCTGGGGCTTCTGTCTGAGTTGTTGCCGGCGGTGGCTTCGC
>CAZTZA010000087.1:0-5299 GCA_964618015.1 uncultured Spirochaetaceae bacterium
CGATCATTTTGACTACCTTGACCACGTTTTTTGGCTTGCTGCCCATTATTTTTGCAATAAGATCCGATACCGAAGGAGGCAACTCGAGACCGATAGCAAGATTCTGAGCATCAACCGACATCTTAGCCCACGTACGGCTAAGAACCCGCTCCATCATCGGCTCCTCACGTCCTTCTGCAAAGTTGGCAAGTTCCAGCTCTAGGAACGACAAGCATGCGGCATCTTCCAGAAGCTGCGTCTCCTCATCACGGCCGAGACGTTCCTTACGTATGAGCGTAGCAACCCTATCGATTATTCTCTTGGGAGCATCAAGCCCAGCGAGTATCATTGCTGTTTTCTCCGCATGGAGACGAGCACAGGCACGTCTCCAGCGAAGATAGCCGGAACGACCCTCTGGATAGCTGGATCGGGGAGTTCTCCAACGCTGCAAATGCTGAGCTCGGACCGCAATCATAAGAGCTACCGACGGCTCTGGCGTCAGTAGCTCGAGCCACCGGGTCATTCGTTGACCATATGGAAGCGCTCTTCCGGCGGGGTCCTCCGCGTTAGCTGCATCAATCTGTGCTATAGCTCCACGGAGCAGTTCCGATTCGATCACTTCTTGCTTTGGCCCATGTGAATGATAGCGGCAGCCGTCAGGAAGACATCGACGTAAGCTCGTCCTTAACTCCCTGAAGGACCTGGCCATACCGATCGTCCACCATCATCAACTGCTGGCGCAAAAGTCCAACATACTCTGGGTCGTTCTGGGGGTTTATTTGCACCCGCTGGCCAGTCTTTTTAGACATCTCATCCTCTTTCTGCTGCCGGCGTGGCTCGTATGCCCGATCAACCTCTTCACGCATACGGCTGCGCTCCCCAAGGTATTCCTGAAAAAACTGCTCAAGCTGGCTGAGCAACATTTTCAGCTTGCGAGAATTGTCGCTGAGCACCGCAAAGCCCTCCCCCGCACGGCGACTTCGGTTTAGCGCGAACTCGTCTGAGGGTAGCGTCAGATTGCTAAGCAAAGCTTCGCGCACCCCTTCGCAAACCCACGTTAATTGATTGCCTTCGAAGACATTTACCAGATCTGATAGATCGATCTCAGAATCACTTAAGTAACGAGAAACAAGCTTCTTCCCGTCGGTTATACACCTTTTTTGCTCGAGATTTTCCTTATCAGGAACGACATCCTTCGTTCGCTCTAAGGCGATTTCCCATGATGACTTGATCGTGCCCATCCCAGTTCTCTCCTTGCCTATCTCATCGGGCTGGGCGGACTTGAACCGCCGACCCCACGCCCCCCAGACGTGTACGCTACCAACTGCGCCACAGCCCGAAACAGGAGCGCCGGCATCTGGCGCTCCCTCCTTAGTGTACCGTTGCCCAGGAGCCCACGTCCACGCGATATGTATCCAACCAACTACCTAAAGATCGACTGATGTCCGCTTGCCAATCACCGCCGAGGTACGAGTCGAAAGGCCATAGAGCTGAATAAATCCTGAGGCATCCTGATGGTTATAGGAACCAGCAGAAAACGACGCTAAACCCTCGTCATACAGGGAGTAGGGTGAGGAACGACCCGCAACCGTGATTCCGCCTTTGTACAGAGAAAGCTTCACGGCACCAGTGACGCGGGCACAGACCCGTTCCATAAATGCGTCTATCGATTCTCGGAGTGCCGAGAACCAGTGACCACTGTAAACCACATCAGCGTAAGTCATGGCCAGTTGCTGCTTAGTACGCAACGCTTCAGCTTCGAGGGTAAGCATTTCTAACTCTCGCAATGCCGCATATAGAATTGTTCCCCCTGGTGTTTCGTACACACCGCGACTCTTCATTCCTACCACTCGTGTCTCTACGATATCAGCTCGTCCTATGCCATTGACCGAACCAAGATCGTTCAGGTACTGAACAAGCTCGACAGCACCAAGCCGATTTCCATCAACTTCCACTGGGATACCACGCTCAAAATTGATGGTAACCTCTTGCTCACGGTCAGGCGCTGCGGACGGCGCTACCGAGCGCTGAAATAGCGCTTCCTGTGGACGACAACTGACATCCTCTAAGTCTCCGCCTTCGTGACTGAGATGCCAGACATTATCGTCACGAGAATATATATTGCGACGAGAAATACCAGCCAGATCAATTCCATGCTCTTCTGCGTAGGCTATTGCGTCCTCTCGTGAATGGATGTCCCATAGCCTCCACGGAGCAATAATCTCCAGGTCAGGCGCGAGAGCACGATAAGCCAGCTCAAACCGAACTTGATCGTTGCCTTTTCCAGTGCAGCCATGAGCGAGCGCATCAGCTCCCTCTGAAATGGCTGATTCCACCTGAACTTTCGCCTGTAATGGACGTGCTGCAGAAGTTCCAAGTAAATACTTTCCTTCGTAAACCGCCCCAGCACGAAGCATGGGAAACAAATACCCCTCGACAAATTCTTTGCGCACGTCTCTGAGAATCAGCTTGACCGCGCCTGCTGCTGCTGCACGTTCTTCGAGGCCGGACAGATCATCAGCTTGGCCTACGTCTACACAAACGGCCACGACATCGGCGCCAGGATAGCGCTCCTTAAGCCAAGGAATGATTATAGAAGTATCCAACCCACCGGAATAGGCTAACGCTATTCGATTCATGTTCTTAAGTTCCATGGGAATCTCCTGGTATTTAGAGTTCACCCAGAGCCGTGTCGATACGCTGAAGACCATCCGACAGTTCTTGAGCGGATATTACCAGTGGCGGAGCAAGCCGAAGTACGTCATCACCGGATCGCAATGCTAACACTCCTGCAGATGGCAATGCAGTTAAAAGTGCCTGAATTCTAGGCTGATCCTTAACAGGTCGGTCAGTGGTACCAGGCACGTGCACACCACGGAGCAGACCACTACCAACGATCGGTCCTAAATTATGCCGAACGCGAAGTGATTCCAATCCTTGTTTCAGTTGCTCTCCTCGATCACGAACGACCGCGAGGAATGCTGGATCGGTAAGTATGTCGTAAACGTATGAGGCAACTGCACAAGTGACCGGGCCGCCGCCAAACGTGGTACCGTGCTCAGCGACGTGCAGCCGATCGTTCACCTTCGCTGGCATCAGGACTGCTGCCAGCGGTAGGCCACCCGCCAACGGCTTTGCTAGCGTAATAATGTCGGGATTCAAGCCAACATTATCTGAGGCAAATAGTTGGCCACAGCGACCTAAGCCAGTCTGAACCTCATCTGCAATTAAGATTACATCATGCTCAGCACAACAAGAGTTCAGTGCTTCTGCGAATTCAGTCGTCATCACAGTCATGCCGCCCTCCCCTTGGACCACTTCGACAATAACTCCAGCGAACGATCCATCGAGAGTCTCACGTAGAGCGTCAACGTCATTATAGGATGACACCTCGACACCGCTCAGCATTGGACGAAAGGGATCTTGGTATTTAGGCACTGCGGTACAGGCCAGTGCTCCAAAAGTGCGGCCGTGGAATCCTCCAGTAAAACAGAGGATCTTGTTTCTCTCAGTATCGGCTTTACCGCGACGCGCGTACATACGGGAAAACTTAAGCGCTGATTCATTGGCCTCAGCTCCGCTGTTCATGTACTGCACAGCGGCAAAACGATCTCCGATGAGCTTTGTAGCAAGATCCAGTGCTGGCCTGGTAGTGTATAAATTCGAAACGTGAACAATCTTGCGCATCTGATCTGCAGCTATTTCGGCTAGGTCATCACGACCATAACCAAGTGCATTCACAGCAATTCCTGACCCAAGATCTATATAACTATTTCCAATCGAGTCAGTTAAACAGCATCCAGAGCCCTCCTCTAACAGCAGCAGCTCGGGAGCGAATGCTTTGGGGAATGGATGGTCTCTAACGATTCCGTCTTTGATCTGCATTTTTCAAATTCTCCTTTGATTAGACTTCAGATTCTCAGGACTGCTCATGTTCCGACAGAACCAATGGGACGATTGTCTTCAGCACCACGACCGAGTATCGTACCCCGCTTACCATCCAGCAACTCCTGGAGAGCACCTGATCCTGTATAGTCACCAATATGCACACGACCAACTCCAGCTGCTACAGCTGCAATCGACGAGCGGATTTTTGGAATCATACCGTCGGTAATAGTGCCTGACACAATCTCCGATTCTGCCTCTACCGAACCGAGATACGGTAGAACCGCACCGCTCTTGCGTACGCCATCGATATCAGAGATGAACACCAGAATATCAGTTTCAATCGCGGTCGCCAGCTGGCAGGCAACTGTATCAGCGTTTACATTAACCCCTGCCCCAGCACCGTCATCACAGACTGGGCTGACTACAGGTACGAAGCCAGTGGCCATCAGCACGGAAAGAAGGTGCGTGTCGACAGCTTTGACCGTGCCCGTACGGGTTCCTTCTGGTGACTCCTCCAACTGGGAAACTATCGTCGGTCCGTCTGACCCGCAGATACCGACAGCATGAACTCCAGCAGCACTCAGGACACGTACCAGTCGCTTGTTGGCACTACCGGCCAGTACCATGTCGACGACTTCCATCTCCTCGGGGCTAGTAATCCTGATCCCTTCTTGAAACCGCGGTGTGTAGCTAAGACGCTTGCTTAGTGCACTAACTTCAGGACCACCGCCGTGTACCATGATCAATCGCCACCCGGCTGTAAGAGAGCAAATATCCGCTGCGAAAGTTGCTCTCAATGACTCTTCCTCAAGAGTACGGCCACCTATTTTGATCACCGCCGTCGGGACTGTCTTGCTTTCGGCCTTGGTTGTATCGCTCATGGCGTTCCGTGTAGTGGTAAGCCACTTGTCTCCGGAAATCCCATTCGAACGTTCATCGCCTGTACTGCCTGACCGGACGCGCCCTTCACCAAGTTGTCTATCGCCGAAAACAACATCACAGCGCCGCCTTCTACTTTCCAGCCGATATCACATCGGTTGGATCCCCACACTGCACCAGTTGTGGGCAGACGATCCGGCAATAAACGAACAAATGGCTCACTGCTGTAAGCATCCAACAGTACTTCCTGCACCGATAATTCAGTCACGCCTGACGTCGCTGGTGCCGAAATGGTGCTGATGATACCGCGTTTCATCGGTACGGTATGCGGGGTGAACCATAGTGACGCCCCGGATCTTACAGCGTCCATCTCCTGCACCATTTCCGGGACGTGACGATGACTGATACCCGGACTATAGGCAGTTGCCGTCTCTGAACGATCGCAGAAGGTCCATGCAGCGTCAGCCTTACGGCCAGCACCGGACAAACCACTGACCGCGCAAGCAACGATTGGCTGATTGATAAGTCCTGCCTGCAGGACCGGTAATAGAGG
>CAZTZA010000087.1:5309-5605 GCA_964618015.1 uncultured Spirochaetaceae bacterium
ACACCCCGGACTAGCGATCAAATCTGCTGATTGCAACCGCTCTCTATGCCATTCCGGTAGCCCGTACACCGCATTTGCAAGCAAGTCTGTCCTCGTCGGTGGCTGCCCGTAGGCAATTTCAAATTGCCGTGGATCAGTGATTCTGAAGTCAGCTGACAGGTCAATGACCACTGCCCGATCTATAAAAGGCTCCAAAGCTGTTGCTGACGACAGGTGTGGCAACGCAGAAAACACTACATCGGTTCTTCTTTCCGCCGAATCCTCCATCGAGACCAACACGTCTCCAGCAATAGTTT
>CAZTZA010000088.1:0-5595 GCA_964618015.1 uncultured Spirochaetaceae bacterium
CACGAGCCGCCAACAAACGCAGAATATTTGTCTTAATACCGCAGTCAATTGCAACTACGTGGAATTCACCTTCCATATTATAGACGTACGACTCTAAGCAGGTGACCGAGGCGACTAGGTCGCGTCCAACCAATCCGGGTGAACGGTCCGCCAGACCAACGGCATCCGTCTCGGAGAGATCCTCGCTGGTCAGCACTGCCTTCATCGCTCCGGCCTGCCGGATGTGTTTCGTCAGAGCTCGAGTATCGATACCCTCTATACCCACTACCCCTGCTGCTTCAAGGTATGTAGAAAGATCACCGCTGGCGCGCCAGTTAGAGACGATCGGTGAAAGCTCTTTGATAATAAGCCCCTCAACCTGCGGCCCAGCCGACTCCGAATCTTCGGTATTTATGCCATAATTACCGATTAACGGATACGTCATGCAAACAAGTTGCCCTTTGTAAGAGGGGTCAGTGATAATCTCCTGGTAGCCGGTCATACTTGTATTGAACACAACCTCACCGCTACGAGTTCCTATGGCACCAAAACCAGTGCCGTGAAAAACACGACCGTCCTCCAGCGCTAACATCGCCCGCCGATTCATGTAGCCTCCATGATTCCATTCGCCATCAGCACTTGACCGTTGACGATGCAGGCGCTTGCCCGCCCAGTCATAGTCATACCGAAAAATGGGGTATTGATTGACTTCGATTGCAGTGTTTCGCGGTCAACCACCCAGGTCTGCTCGGGGTCGATCACAGTAATATCTGCGACCGAACCAACTGACAAGTGACCACGATCGATACCGATGACCGCGGCAGGATTAACCGACAGATAACGCACCAGCTGAGACCACTCAATCACACCTTCACGCACTAGATTCAGTGAAAGCGGCAATACTGTCTCCATTCCAATGATGCCATTTGGTGCGTTGTGAAATTCCACTGCCTTCTCGTAAGAAGCATGAGGAGCATGGTCGCTACCAATCGTATCAATAGCGCCGTCAGTAAGTGCCTGTCTTACCGCTACTCGATCTGATTCCGAACGCAACGGCGGGTACATCTTGGCGTTAGTGTGGTAGCCCTCGACTGCTTGGTCAGTGAGCTCCCAGTAATGAGGGCAAGTTTCAGCTGTCACTGATATGCCATCGCGTTTGGCCATACGAATCAGCTCGACTGAACGAGCACAAGAGATGTGCTGAAAGTGCACACGTCCTCCGGTGAGCGAAGCAATCTGGATATCACGGGCGACCATCGAGCTCTCGGCTGCGCACGGACTTCCGGATAATCCCATCCTGGTTGAGACGAACCCCTCATTCATGTCCCCGTTGCTGGATAGACCTTGATCCTCGGCATGGACGAAAATGGGCATGTCAAACTTAAGAGCATATTCTAGTGCTCGGCGCATTATCCTTGAGCTGTCTATTGGCTTACCATCGTCAGACAAGGCCACTGCACCACCTTTTCGGAGCTGACCGAATTCAGTCAGCTGGTCTCCCCCTTGCCCTAGAGTCGCAGCACCCACCGGCCACAGTTGCGACAACCCGATTAGGCGTGCCTCACGAATTAAAAATTCCATGTCGGGACGACTATCGGAGATCGGATTGGTATTAGGCATCGGGCACACGCTGGTAAAGCCAGCAACTATTGCTGCGGTGAGCCCACTACGGAGATCTTCCTTGTATTCGAAACCAGGCTCACGTAGATGTACATGTAGATCAATCAAGCCAGGGGTCACTACCTGATCTTGGCAGCTGATAACCCGATCCACTTTACTCTCGGGATCCGCATCTATTGAGACAACGACCCCGTCACAAACCAGGAGGTCGCTCATCTGATCAACGTCGTTCGCTGGGTCAACTACACGACCACCGCTTAGAAGGATAGTCATGGCTCCGTTCCCGTCAGCATAAAAACTCTCAATCCTTTCATCATCGAGCAAGACAAGTATGAAAAAGAACAGCCATGCGAACAGCCACGCCGTTGGTCACCTGGTCGAGAATGAGCGAATGTGGACCATCTGCTACATCCGCCGATATTTCCACGCCCCGATGCATAGGCATTGGATGCAATATCAACACATCAGGATCCGCAGCAGTAAGCCTCTCACTCGTGATACCGTACTCAACCGCATACTCGTGAATCGAAGAAAAATACCCGCCATGCTGCCGCTCGAACTGAATACGCAGGATGTTTAGCACATCTTGATCACCAATGATCTGATCTAGATCATAGCTGACATTTACCCCTAGCTCCTCAATGTCGGATGGAATCAACGTCGGAGGCCCACAGACCGTCACCGTTGCACCTAACTTGGTAAGGCCCCAGATATTGGAACGAGCAACCCGAGAATGGCGAATATCACCGACCAGACACACCCGCAAGCCATCGATAGGTCGTCGTTCTCGGATTGTGTAGATGTCAAGCAAGCCCTGGGTGGGATGTTCATGTATCCCATCTCCAGCATTAACCACACCTGCGTCTAGTACACGGGAAAGTAGTTCAGCTGCTCCTGAAGATTGATGACGCACCACAACGGTATCGATCTGCATTGCCTGAATAGCCCGAGCAGTGTCAGTAAGGCTCTCGCCCTTCTCAGTACTAGAAGTTGACCCTGTGAGATTAACCGTATCAGCAGAAAGGCGTTTAGCAGCGAGCTCGAAACTGGAGCGAGTACGAGTAGAAGCTTCGAAAAACAAGTTGGCAATGGTCTTACCCTGAAGTGCGGGAACTTTCTTCACCTGTCTTGAAGAAACCTCTTTAAACGAGTCAGTAGAATCGAGCAAGAACTCGATCTCCTCTCGGGAAAGCTCCTCTATACTCAGCAGATCCTTACGCAACCAAGGGGGTCTTCCACCCTGAGCATCACCTGGAACGCTTGCTGAGGCGACATTCACTGCCGGCGTCATGCCGTCAAAACCTTCTGCTCAGTTAGCACTTCATCGATACCGTCCGTCTCGGAGAACCGTACGCGAACCCTTTCATCCTCAGCCGTTGGAATGTTCTTGCCAACATAATCAGCCCGGATGGGCAACTCTCGATGGCCACGGTCCACCATCACAGCTAGTTGAATCTTACGAGGACGTCCAAAGTCGACTATCGCGTCTAGTGCAGCCCTCGTAGTACGGCCAGTGTACAGGACATCATCAACCAGAATGACCACGGTGTTATCTAGTGAAAAGCCGAGCTCAGTGGGACGAACGACCGGCTGCACTGCTACCGCCGTTAGATCATCACGGTATAGGTTGATATCCAAAGTGCCGATCGGTGGCTCCAAACCACCAGCTATGCACATGGCACGAGCCAGCCTTTTCGCCATTGGCACACCGCGCGTACGAATACCTATCAACCTGACGTGACTATCAGCAGACTCTATAATCTCGTGAGCCACACGAGTTATCGCGCGCTGTACCTGATCGGCGTCGAGCACGCGCCTGATCACAGGCTCGCCGCGCTGGTTGGCGGGCTCTCCGTAAAGTGCGGCATGGGCAATCCCTTTCGGGCCTCACAGGACCCGGCTTAAAGGCTCCACGAAGCCTACCGCGCTCCTAATCCAACGTCAACACCGCGTCATACACCCCCTTTTATTTATGGATAGCGAAACAATATATCAACTCAACGAAAACTCGTCAGGATACGGGGGATTTATGAATCTCTGCGAAATCAGTCATCGATTCGCTATTTAGCCTCATCAAGCATCACAAGATTTGGGACAAGAATTATTTAGATGCGACGATAGTGAAATACAGGGAGATCTATTGGTGCTCAGATCAACAATTATAAGAGCCGAACTCATGAGTAGCCGTGGAAATTGTCACCTACAGTCTATCCTTACATATAGTGCAGAAAGCCCACGTTGATCCAAGTTCATATGCTCAAGACCACTGCACAATGATAAAAACACCTGCCAACGCTACTCTGGTAATAGCTGTCAGGCAGCCAATTCACACTCACTGTTCCTACGGCTAACTTTTACCCCAATGAACCGGCTAAATACTTTGCTTCAGTGAGTTATCGCCCCTAAGCTGGCAGATGAAACTAAGCGTGCATATTTGGCCAATACGCCACGCTGGTAAGGAATAGGACGTTCTGAAGGCTGGGCCTCTTGCAGTCGCATCTGAATTTCCTGATCGCTCAAGGCGATGTCGATCGTCTTTGCATCCAGGTCGATAGTTATTTGATCATCGTCCTGCACTACGGCTATCGGCCCTCCAGCCTGCGCTTCAGGAGCGACGTGGCCAACAACAATACCATGACTGCCACCGGAAAATCGGCCGTCAGTGACCAAAGCTACGTCACCAATCAGTCCGGCACCAGCGATTGCTGCAGTCGGCGCGAGCATCTCACGCATACCAGGGCCGCCGCGAGGTCCTTCGTAACGGATCACTATAGTGTCTCCAGCTACAATCGATCCATCCAGAATAGCTTGTAACGCGCTTTCTTCCTCATCAAACACTCGTGCCGGCCCAGTGTGGCGGCGAACCTTTACTCCAGAGCTCTTCAAAACTGCCCCTTCCGGCGCTAAATTACCGAAGATAACGCTGATCGGACCGTTTGGCTTGACCGGCTCAGAAAGCGGATACAGTACGTCCTGACCAGACAGTTCTACCTGAACTTCAGACAGATTTTCTGCCACTGAGCGACCGTTAATTGTGAGGCAATCACCATGTAGTAGACCGGCATCAAGCAGCAGTTTCATAGCTGCCTGTACTCCGCCAACCCGGTCTAGATCTCGCATAACATAACGGCCTGCAGGTTTCAGGTCCGCAATGGTCGGAGTAGTATCAGAGATACCGTTGAACTCTTCGATCGACAACGGCACCTCCGCCTCATGAGCTAGAGCTAATAGATGCAAAACCGCATTAGTTGATCCCCCGAGAGCCATTACTACCCTTATCGCATTCTCGAACGCTTCGCGGGTCATAATCTTTCGTGGTGTACGACCAGCTCGAACCGCGTCCATTAGCGCTGAGCCAGCCAGTTCCATTTCAGCTATCTTACGATCGTCGACTGCTGGGATAGACGCATTGCCTGGGAGGGTCATTCCAATTGCCTCCATGGCTGATGCCATAGTATTAGCCGTATACATGCCTCCGCACGCACCAGGTCCAGGACAGGCGTTGCACTCGACCCCATACCTCTCCTCTTCATCAATTCTGCCCGCAGCGAAGGCACCTACCGCTTCAAATGCGGAGACAATGTCTACATCGCGGCCGCCATAGTTGCCCGGCAGGATTGTTCCTCCGTAGACAAAAATACTAGGCACGTCTAGACGAGCCATCGGCATAACCGTACCGGGAATTGTCTTGTCGCAGCCGGCTACCCCCAAAATAGCATCGAGCTGGTGTCCACGGGTAACTAGTTCGATCGTGTCAGCGATCGCCTCGCGGCTCACCAGGGAGCACTTCATCCCTTCATGGCCCATCGCTTCGCCGTCAGTGACCACAAAAGTATTGTAGCGTACCGGCACACCACCTCCAGCCCGGACTCCCGCCCGTGCCTGATCAGCCAGATCGTCTAAATGTACATTGCACGGCGTCACGTCGCTGCCAGCACTAGCAATACCGACGATCGGCTTTTTAAAATCATCGTCGGCAAAACCAACTGCCCGGAG
>CAZTZA010000089.1:0-5018 GCA_964618015.1 uncultured Spirochaetaceae bacterium
CTGGGGGGATAGATCTCCTATGTCCGCTGATGAGGTGTCGCGCGAATGTTGGGGGTTCCGTTCTTATTCAGAGGCGGGGCGGTTCGTCAAGCCCGAGGATCTTGTTTCAGCGGCCTGTGCTATAGATGGTGGTCCCGTTGCGGTATCAGAGTCCTCTGACGCTACCAATAGCGGTGCTCCTGGAGATAGTACCCGGATACTTGAGGCCTTATTGCGCAAACCCATCGGTGGGGGTGGCGCTCTTTGCTTTTGTGTCGACCCTGAATCGGTCAGCAGATGTTATCAGGTTGGTGTCGGTGCACTATTGGAACTGCAGATTGGTGGTAAACGTGATCCCTATTCGAAGCCACTTTTGGTGCAAGCTGAGGTACAACGGATAGGCTCACTTTCCTATCGTCTAAGTGGCCATGGTGGCCACAATTTTCCAGTGGATATGGGACGGATGTCATGTGTTCGTAGTGGCGAGGTTACAGTAGTATTAGTGGAGAAGAGCGGGCCGGGGAGCTCTCCGCTCCTATACGAAGCAGCAGGCATTGATCCGCGGATGTTCAAGATAGTGCTGGCAAAGAGTCCTGAAGGTTTTCGGAACGACTATGAGCCATTCTCATCAGGCATTCTTTTTTGCGCTGCTCCTGGTTGTGCATCTCCTTATCTGTATCAGATGCAGTTCACTCAGGTCACTCACCCACTCTATCCGTGGGATAATTTAGCTGACATGCAGGATGCTGCCTGGGCAGGGCCGATGAATATTTGACGCTATAGTGTTTGTAAGATAATACTTATGATTAGGATAGCCACCAGGCATATTCTTCTTCAGATGCTCAGTAGCGGCTGTAATAGTGCAAATAAGCTGAGCTTTACGTCTTTTTTGTCGGTATGTGTTAGGCTGGGTAATCAAGCTTGGAATTTAGATGACATGCCGGCTCAGCATAGTTGTTGGACTTTTCCCAAAGCAAGAGATTGCGATTCATTATCAAACGCCCTGGGAGCTCAATCGGTAAACGCTTAGCAATTACAATCGTGCATTGAATGATCACTACAGCCTTCCTTTAGCTGTTCCGGCAGGATTACTTTTTCCAGCTGATCGGTAGAGTGTTCAGCGATTCGTTTATTTGATCAAAAATTTTCCTAGCGTCATTTCATTAATTATTATTGTTACATAACCTGACAAACAGAATGAAATAATCGAGTTGGCAGTTAGTTATAGGAAATTTTCAAGTCAAAGGAAGAGGTAGTGAGAGTTTTTATTATATTTTTCTGCCTTACGCTTTTCAGCGTATTTGCGTGTTGGTCAGGAGAAGATGAACAAGGTATTGATAAGCGTATTCCCACAGTTGCTACCACGAACATCGTCGGCAATATTGTTGCCCAGGTTGGGGGAGAGCGACTGTCACTCTATGTGATTCAGCCGCTGGGTGCGGACCTGCATGTATTCTATCCCACTCCCCGTGACGTGCGTCATGTAGCCGATGCTATCCTGGTCTTTATTAGTGGTGCTGGGCTCGAAGATGGCTTCATAGATGATCTGATCGTCTCTCCCGTATCAAGTAGAGTTGTGGATCTTTCAGCTGATCTGAATCTGCGTACTATTGGGCATGAGGAAGAATCTGGGCATGAGGAAGAATCTGGGCATGAGGAAGAATCTGACAAACAACACGAGAACCGACATGGTCGCCACAATCACAGCTCGGTAGATCCCCACGTGTGGATGGACCCGATAATAGTTATTGACTGGACGGAAGAGATTGCTAAGGTGCTTTCGGAGGTTGATCCAGGCCACAAAGATTATTATTTCCAAAGATCTGAGTTGCTTGTTGAAAAGCTTATTGAATTGGATGAGTGGATCACTAAGGAAGTTGCGAATATTCCAGCGAAACGTCGCATTCTTGTGACTGATCACGACGTTCTTGGATACTTTGCTAGTCGCTATGGGTTTGATGTGATCGATACATTTATTCCAGGTTTTAGCACTGCCGCTGAACCGTCAGCGCGCCATTTAGCGAATTTGGGTGAAATAATTGCTGAGCATAAAGTGTCCACAGTTTTCGCCAGCACTACCGTTGGTCGTCAAGTCGTAACTGCGTTATCTAATGAGTTTGGAGTTGAGGTTGTAGACATTCTTGCTGGCTCGCTCACTGATGTGGATGGGCCTGCATCGATTTATCAAGACTTTATTCGCACCAACGTCCGTCGAATTGTTTCTGCGTTAGACTCAGATTGAGGGTAGCCATCATTTTCATTCTGTATATAGTCGGATAGTGTGATCTAACGATGCAGAGGCACGGTCGCGAGTTACCTCATCCCACTGGAACAGTCTTACTAAGTATTGATTGCGTATCGGCTAACTACGGTGGACGCAGTGCTATAGATTCGGTCTCTTTACAGGTTTCTTCTGGTCAACGCATTGCGGTTGTCGGCCCGAATGGTGCTGGGAAGAGTACACTTTTTAAGGTGGTGGCCGGCATTCATCGGCCTACGAGTGGGACCGTACAGGTATACGGCAGTGATCCAGGCCGTCACGTATGTATTGCGTATGTAGAGCAAAGTGCCGATTTGAATTGGCGTTTCCCTGCTACCGTTGAAGACGTTGTAGCTATGGGACGTACTGCTCGCGTTGGCTATTTTCGCTTTTTGCGCCGCTTTGATAGGGAAATTATTGCTGCTGCTATGGATCGCGTATCAATCGTGGATCTCCGGAGAAGACAGATTGGAGAACTGTCCAGCGGTCAGCAGCAGCGCATGTTTATAGCACGTGCATTAGCTCAAGAGGCAGAACTATTGCTTCTCGATGAACCATTTACTGGTCTTGACGCTGACGCTTGTGAGAAGCTTGAGGGTACCCTCGAAGAACTCGGCAATTCCGTAACGGTACTACTTGCTACCCATGATCTGGGAGTTGCCGAGCGGATGGGCCGGGTGGCACTACTGAATCGACGTTTAATAGGTTTTGGACCCGCAGCGGAGGTAATAGTAGCCGATCGACTTACGGAGGCTTATGGCAGCAACTTACGGCGCGTAGACGCTGAAGGAACTCACTATGCGCTGCCAGATAGCCATTGCGACCATGCTCTGGCGGCACAGCATATCAAGCCAAGGGAATTAAGGCGTTGAGATGATCGACGTGCTGCTGGTTCCATTAGGGTATCCGTTCGTCACGCGAGCATTAGTTGCAGTGACGATGGTGGCTGCTATTTGTGCCCTGGTTGGAACCTTCGCTGTTTTGCGGGGTATGTCTTATATAGGTAGTGCCTTATCCCATTCCTTGGTCCCAGGAGTAGCTGTGGGATATTTGGTTGGCGGGCTTTCACGTGACCAGCTGTTTTGGTGGGCAACGGGCACATCATTGCTGGCAGCACTTGGCATGTCTGTTTTAGTGCGTCGCGTTCGTATTGGAGAGGATGCTGCAGTAGGCGTTGTTTATTCCGGGATGTTTGCTCTTGGCATTGTCATAATTTCTTCGGTACGCAGCTTTGCTGTTGACCTAGTTCACTTTTTGTTTGGCAATGTGCTCAGCGTGGATGGGACTGATTTGCTTCGGATAGGAGTGGTGGCTGCCGCTATCGTGATCGTTGTAGTACTTCTCTATAAGGAACTGGTGTTAGTCACCTTCGACCGAGTATTTGCCGCCTCTCTTCGTCTCCGCAGCCAGTGGTTGACGCTTTTGCAATATGTGCTAATAGCGCTGGCAATCGTTGTCTCTTTGCAGACTATCGGCGTAGCATTGGTAGTGACTCTTTTGGTGGCTCCAGCTGCTGCGGCGCTGCAGGTCGTGCGCCGGTTCCATCACACCGTATTGTTGGCGGCCGGAATTGGCATTGTCTCGGGAGTGGTGGGGTTGTACCTCTCGTATTATCTGAGCGTAGCTTCAGGGGCAGCGGTTGCCTTGGTCTGCGTAATGATCTTTCTGATCATCTCCGCACTGGCCCACGTGCTGCGGCCAGTGCACCGTGAAGAGCACCATGGAGGAGAAACCACGACAACGTGATGCGATGGAATTGTCTGTCGGATCATGTCACCAGCCCCTGAGTCATGAGGAGCTGTACCACGAACCTGTCGATCAAAGCATCGGCTTAGCATAGTCAGAGTTTGCCGCGCTATCCGTGAGCTGGTTGAAATCAGCTGGCTAAATCCTGTGGCAATTTCGGGTCCGTTGGCCTTGTATGAGCGCAAAAAGTAGTTCTCGCACGTTCACTTTTTGTGCCAGTCTTTTGAAATGACATTGGTATGTCTCCATCTGTCTACATGATATCGATTTGATTGATTTTCCGGATTTTTCACAGGGGGATACGAAATATTCCTATTCGGGCTGTGTAAAGGTTTGGGTAAACCTCGTCTGAAGAAGTCTGAAATTAGGTTGTGATTGGACGATTCTGGGAAGCGGTCAATTTGCGCATCATTCCGGTGCCTACTCCTTCGGGAAAATCTCTAATAGAGAAATGATGGATAGGCGGCGAACGGTTTCTCAACTATCCAGCAGCTCATCTCTTTAGGGCTTTTGTCACTTGCCTTGCGGTTATTGCAAGAGGTCATAGTCCAAGGCCTCAGCGATGGACATTCCGGTGGGCGAGGTAATCGTTGATTCGATTAAGCCCTTCATCAATCTTTTGGGCGTCAAGCGCATACGAAAGCCTCACCCGGTCAGGAGCTCCGAACCAGTCGCCTTGGTAGGTGATGACACGGTAGTGTTGAAAAAGATCATTGACGAAATTATAGGGGTCTTCGACTTTAGGAAGCACGTAGAATGCTCCCTCCGGCTTCCATAAATCTAAGCCGAGGTCAGACAATCCCGAATAGATTAGGTCTCGTCGTTGATGCCAGATCTCAAGCTGGTCAGAGATGAAAGATGAAGGGGCACTCAGCGCAGACAGTGCCATTTCCTGGCCAAGGATATTGGTGTTTAATATAAGATGGCGTGGGAGTGATCATTTTTTGTTTCTTCATGGATATTATGTTTGTTTTTTTATTTTTCTCTTTTTAGGCTGACAGCTCCAAAAAGAGAAAAACATCTCATCCTATGA
>CAZTZA010000090.1:0-4997 GCA_964618015.1 uncultured Spirochaetaceae bacterium
ATCCGAGCATTACAAGCCTGTCCAGAAACTAATTTTATCGGGCATGCACCTGGGTTCTGGCGCGAACTATCCGGAGAGGCCGACACCTATGGTAATACGTACTTGAAGCCACCGCTCGCCGCGGGAGGTAGGCTACCCGACGTGTTAGAAGAGCATCCTAACCTATACGCTGATCTGTCGGCAGGCAGCGCACTGCGCGCTCTGATGACGGACCGAGATATTGCACGAAGATTTATCCTACGATTTGAAGACCGACTCCTGTTCGGACGGGACTACTACGGCAACGAACTTATCAGCTTCCTGAAGAGCCTACAGTTGCCTAAACAAACGTGGAAAAAAATTGGACGCATAAATGCTGAGCGACTTCTGAGTGGGACGACTCCTGATGGCAAAACTCCGATGATTGTACTGGCAAAAACTGGTAAATAACTAGTCTGAGCGAAAACCCCTGAGCCCATCTCTATAAGGTGCGTCTCCTATCATTTTCCTAACAGCCAAAGACATCAGCAAGCTGCTTCTCACTGTCTATGAGTCACCCAAAATACAAAGAGAAAAAGGAAAACCCTTCCGTCAGACATATATGTTGTAGAGCTGTCGACTCGCTCCTCTAAGAATCTATAACGCTAATAAGGAAGGAGATTCTAAAGCCTCTATTATCCATCTCAGAAAGCGTATAGCGTCGGCGCCATCGATGGCACGATGGTCATAGGACAACGACATCGGTAGCATCGATCGGGGCTGAAAACCGCCCTCACGATACACCGCAGTGACTCGTGCCCGTGACATGCCCAAGATCGCTACCTCTGGGTGATTAACGATAGGCGTAAACGTAGTCCCGCCAATTCCACCTAGATTGGTAATTGAGAAACAACCACCCTGCATTTCCTCCAGAGTAAGCTTGCCTTCACGTGCCTTCGCCGCTATATCTCCAAGTTCGATCGATAGCTCAGTGAGATTCTTCAGACCAACGTCACGAAGCACAGGTACAAGTAAGCCACGATCCGTATCGACGGCCACTCCAATATGGGTATACCGCTTCAGAATAATTTCGCGTTTGGCCATATCAACGCTACTAGAAAATTGAGGAAAGGTCTGCAGGGCAGCTGCAACCACGCGAATCGCGATCGCGGTCATGGTCAGCTTACCCCCGGCTTCCTGCACTCGAGGAGCGCATCGCTTGCGAAGCTTCTCAAGCTCAGTAATATCTGCCTCATCGTGCTGCGTAACGTGCGGGATCATATTCCACGCCGTAGAAAGCTGTACTGCAGTAGCTCTACGCACTCCGACCATAGGCTTGCGCTCTACCTCTCCCCACCTACTGAAATCGGGTAACGAAAGAGACGAGACCTCTCCGCCATCCCTATTGGCAGCATCCAGCATGGAGCGAGCAGTACGAACCACATCTCCAGAGCGTATACGTCCGTCATTTCCGTCAGCTTGAACGGTTGTAATGTCAACCCCAAGATCACGAGCAAATCGCCGTGTATTTGGTGTAGCCGGAATTGGCAAATCAGGGAGGTTGAATTTATTTTTATTTTCTGTATTTTTTTCTACCGAGACCTTCACTGGCCCGGTGGGGGCAGTTGACGGGAAATTGGAACTTGGAGGCGGAGGAATTTCCGGCCGGTTAAGCGTAGAATCTATCGAAGAATCGGTGGCAACAACCATAGCTGGCGGGGTTTCCTTAGCCTGAGCTTCTCCCAAATTGATGGTAGCAATCACCTGGCCAACCGTCACCGTCTCACCAACCTCAATTGTCAGCGACTTGACCACACCTGCTTCTCCAGAAGGCACTTCGATCACGGCCTTGTCAGTCTCCAACTCAACAATAGGGTCATCTGGTTTGACCGTATCGCCGATAGCGACCAAAACACCGGCCACCGTGCCCGAATCAACACCTTCACCCAGAACCGGGAGCTTTATCTCAATAGTCATCTTCAATAGTCCATTTTAAGCGTACAATGCATTGGTTTTTTCTGGGTCAATATCCAGCCTTCGAACTCCCTGACCTAGTGCCTGCTTGCTAATTAGCCGCTCAGCATGCAAACGCTGCAGCGCGGCTAGGGCAATGTAACGCGCACTCACTTCAAAGTGGTCACGTAACGCGGCACGAGTATCGCTTCTCCCGAAGCCATCAGTACCGAGCCTAGTCACGGGACCGGGCAATTGATCGGTAATCAACGAAGGCAGCACTCGAAGATAGTCGGTCGCGGCGACGAACACCCCTTGTTTACCTGCGAACGTCCGCGCCACATATGATTGGCGCGGTTTCTGATCTGGATGAAGCAAATTCCAGCGCTCGGTATCAACGATATCACGATAGAGCTGCTGATAGCTAGTAACACTCCAGACATCCGAGGAAACGCCTAACTCAGATAACAAGTCTGCCGCCTGTCGCACTTCGTTTAGGATAGCGCCTGATCCCAGCAGATGCGCCTTAGGTCGCTGGGGCTCATGATTGTCTCCACTACTGAATCTATAGATGCCTCGCAGGATACCCTCCCGAGTCTCTCCCAACGGTTCAGGCATTGCTGGCATCACATAGTTTTCATTCATGACTGTTAGGTAGTAGAACACATCTTCCTGATCGATATACATACGACGAATGCCATCCTCGATAATCACCGCCAGTTCATAGGCATATGTAGGATCGTAGGAACGAAGCGTAGGGATGGAAAGAGCTGCAACGTGGCTATGGCCATCCTGATGCTGCAAACCTTCACCACTGAGAGTGGTGCGGCCAGACGTACCACCAATAAAGAAACCCTTACATCGCATATCTGCTGCTGCGAAAATAAGATCACCAATCCGTTGAAAGCCGAACATAGAATAGTAAATAAAGAATGGAATCGTGTTCACTCCATGAGTTGCATAAGCGTTGCCGGCAGCAATAAATGAGGAAAAACTTCCTGCCTCAGTAATACCCTCTTCCAATACCTGGCCGTCCTTGGCTTCCTTATAGTAAAGAAGGTTTTCTCTATCTACCGGCTCGTAAAGCTGTCCAACATGGCTGTATATACCCACCTGCCGGAACAGTGGCTCCATACCAAAGGTACGTGCCTCATCTGGCACGATAGGAACTATGAGTGGTCCTATCTTTTTGTCACGAAGCATCTTCGAAAGTATCCGGACAATCGCCATTGTACTCGATGCTTCACGACCTTCAGCACCCCGGTGGAACTCCTCAAACATCCCCTCAGGTAGGTTGCTAAGCGGCTCTGCACGGACGGTTCTGGATGGTAAATATCCTCCGAGATCACTGCGTCTATTGCGCAAATAAGTACGCTGAACACCGTTAACATCCGGGAGGTAAAAAGTTGCCTTAGCTGCCTCTTTATCAGAAATTGGAATCTGAAATCGCTCCCGGAAAGCGACTAACTCGTCTTGGTTGAGTTTCTTCTGTTGGTGGGTAATGTTCTTACCCTCACCCGACTCTCCTAGACCGTAACCCTTGACCGTCTTCGCCAGTATAACCGTCGGCGCTCCACGATTTTCCACCGCCGCTTTATAGGCAGCATAAACTTTAGTTGGGTCGTGGCCGCCTCGATGGAGCTTCCGGAGATCCTCGTCTGAATAGTCTCTGACTAAATCAAGCAAGCGAGGATCAGAGCCAAAGAAGTCTTTGCGGATGTAAGAACCGGATTCCACGGTGTATTTCTGATATTGACCGTCAACTGTTTCACCCATCCGTTTAACTAATAAGCCGTCACGATCGGCTGCAATCAACGGATCCCAGTCTGATCCCCAGATCACCTTAATTACATTCCAGCCAGCACCGCGAAATGCAGCCTCTAACTCCTGTATGACTTTACCATTACCTCGAACCGGTCCATCAAGCCGCTGTAGATTACAATTGACGACGAAAATCAGATTATCAAGACGTTCCCGCGCTGCCAGGGTAATTGAACCCATTGACTCTGGCTCGTCCATCTCGCCGTCGCCGAGGAAAGCCCAAACCTTCTGTTGGTCTGTCTGCTTAATACCCCGATCCTGTAAGTAGCGATTAAAGCGAGCCTGATAGATCGCCTGGATAGGACCCAGCCCCATAGAGACAGTCGGGAAGGACCAGAAGCTTGGCATCAACCACGGATGCGGGTAGGACGATAACCCATTGCCAGGTCCCAATTCACGACGGAAATTGGTTAACTGATCTTCAGTAAGCCGGCCCTCCAGGAATGCACGAGCGTATACACCAGGCGAAGCGTGTCCTTGGAAGTAAACCTGATCACCACCCTGCTCACCTTCTGGACCACGCAAGAAGTGATTTTGGGCGACCTCAACCAAGGTAGCAGCAGATGCGAAGGTGCTGATGTGACCACCAATCCCTTCATTGCTCTTGTTAGCCCGTACCACCATTGCCATGGCATTCCAACGGATAATACTTTTGTTGCGGCGCTCGACATCGCGGTCTCCTGGAAACTGTGGCTCTTGATTAGGTGGAATCGTATTCAAGTACGGCGTGTTGGCAGTGAAAGGTACACCACTCCCAACCTCTGTAGCGTAGTGCCCCAACACGCTCATCACCTGCTGCAATCGCTCACTTCCGCCGGTACGGTAGACGTAGTCAATCGACTCCATCCATTCGCGCAGCTCCTCATCGAAAGCGGTATCACCGTTTTGGGTACCCGAAAGCCCCTGAATAGCTGTCTGCTCGCTTGAATCCGGCACGGCCTCACCGTTGTCAGGCACACTCGCCCCAGAGAAATTGTCAGCAGATCTGCCTTGGATTTGATTAGCCATATCGGAATCGGTATTTGCCACCAGGGTGACCATACTCAAAGACGCCGTAAGGTTCTACAAGCCCCTATCTAAACATTGCCACAAAAGCTTGCAACAGAAGTCACTTGCTGACCTGTATGACTATCCTCTACGTTGATCAGAGATGTATATGCAGAACGGTATCAACATTGATGACAGAGATTGGACTACTTTGAGCACGCGCGAACGCATCCGTCAGATTGAGTTAGAGGGCTACTTGATTGTTCCTGACATACTGC
>CAZTZA010000091.1:0-4837 GCA_964618015.1 uncultured Spirochaetaceae bacterium
GAGTCCGTGAAAGCTATGGCTTCGCCGGTCTGACTTGCTACTTGGCCTAAGCTTTCGCCAGTGATAAGCGCTACGGCTTCACTGAGTTGAGCAACTTTTGTAGCCGCTATCATCATGCAGGCGCGTAGCAGCAGGGTTGCAAATCGCTCATGAGATCGTTGTTTAATGCGTTCATGGATAGCGGTAAAGGATAAAGCGTAGAGGCGCGCCTCGGGGATATAACGCCTGAGGATTTCAGCCAACCGTTCTACTTTGGCGAGAGCGTCTTCAGAGGTGTAGGGGTAGGAGTGAAAGTAAATATTGTCTAATGCCATCCCGCGCTTACCCATTAGGTAGCCTGCAACGGGAGAATCAATGCCCCCGGACAATAACAAAAGTCCTCGTGCCGAAGCTCCTACCGGCAAGCCTCCACGTCCCGGAGATGTGGGGCCGTACAAATATATATGATCGCGCACCTCAATCGTCAGTACGAAGCCGGGATTGCGTACGTTGACGCTCAAATTAGGGATTGCTCTTCGAATCTGGTCGCCAAGGCGACACGCGATCTGGTATGAAGTATGGGGATAATTCTTATCGCTGCGACGTGCTTCAATCTTGAAGGTGGGTTCTACGGTGTTTTTAGAAAGACGCTTAGCCAGATCAACAGCGGCAACATCCAAGAGCTCAGGGTTCTGCTTGATTACGTCTGCCTCAGCGAAAGACACGATTCCAAAGGTGTTTCCAAGGGCTTGTGCTACTGCGGAAGAGTCAGTGTAGTTCTCGACGAATAAGCGTCCCCAGACACGTCGGATACGATGCTGATTGACTAATAATTTGCGACTGATCTGTTCTGCAAGCCTTTCTTCAAATTGTCGACGGTTCAATCCTTTTAGAGATATTTCTCCGTATTTGACTAGAAATGCGCGCTCGGCAGGACTCATAGTCGCATTGCCTTTTGTGGCAACAGGGGTTTAGTCCTATCCGTCATGCTCCGAACGGTTTCCGCAAGCGCGGTCGAACACAGGTCAATCTCATCGATGGTTGTTGCTGGGCCGATAGACACCCTTACAGCCCCTGTGGCTTGTTCGGGAGGTACGCCCATCGCTTCCAGAACCCGCAATCGCTTACGCGATCCGGTTGAGCAGGCGGAACCAGGGGAAATGCAAAAACCACGATCACCGAGTAGTCGAACGGTTACTTCCGAAGGCAAGGTGGGTACCGACAGTTTAAGAATGAACGGTGAAAAACGACGATCACAGGGAAGCCGATCAGCTGGAATCAGTACTACGTTAGGAATGTTGGCGATTTGATCGATCAGGCGTGCCATGATTAGTTCAGCAGATACATAGCTCTTAGTGATGATTGAAGAAGATTTTGTTACTACAGATTCAAAGTTGATGGCTCCGTTCACGTTTTCCGTTCCGGCCCGTCGTCCCCCCTCTTGTTCGCCGCCTGCCTGCATGAATTGAACCGGAGTCCTGGACCGTAGCCAGAGAGCACCTACACCACGAGGGCCTCCAATTTTATGTGCACTAAAGGAGGCGGCATGTACATCAGATCCGAGTGGAAGAGGCAGTTTGCCAAGTGCCTGCACGGCGTCGGTGTGGAATATGATTCGGGTGCCTATGCGTCGTGAAGCATCGGACACGGCGGAAGCTGCGGAGTTCACTGGTTGAATCACGCCTGTTTCGTTGTTTACCGACTGAATAGAGACAATATAAGTTCTTTCGTCTATAAGAGTTAATAGGTTTTCTATATCAACTAAGCCGTCGGGTCCCACCGGAGTGCGCCTGACTCTGAATCCAAGGCGGGCAAGCAAGGCAGCTGGTTTTTCGATTGAGTCATGTTCAACGGAGCTAATCACCAGGGTGTCGCGACGTGGTAGACCACGTTCAGGATGCAGAAGGGTCAGTATCGATTGCAACATAAGGTTATTTGACTCGGTGGCGCCAGCTGTAAATATGATTTCTTCGCTATCCACTTTGAGGGATTTCGCGAGTTTGCTGCGTGTGGTGGCAAGTGTTGAGGCCGCCATGCGGCCTAGTGGATGAGGCGAAGAAGGATTGGCAAACCATTTTTTGTCTACATGTGCGTCTGCTGTTTTCTGCGGAAGGCCAGTTGCTGCCCAATCGAGATAGATCATATTGGTAATCTTATGGTAACCGATTAGTAGTTTGATGAGGCATATCGTCTATGGTCGCTACCTTGTGGGGAGCAAGTTCTTTAGGCAGGAACTGTTTGACTTCGTCAGGCAATTTTCAGCAACCTTGGCTGTTTCGTAATGGCTGTGGGAGCGGTGCAGCCTGAAGGAATTGAATATGTTTGCCGTTGAAGGGTTCCTTCTCGTGACTATAGCAGGGAGTTGCGGACAGCTTCGAGGGGTGCTGTATGGCTTTAAAAAATCGCATGCTAGGCACTGTCCAACATTCTTCCATTCGCTAGAACGGTTCCTTTAGATAGGGTGTCGGGATTTGTCTTGAAGCAATGCAATTAGGAAGGACCTTTTAGCCAGCTAAGGTGATGTAGCCCGAGTTCTCGAACAGGTTAGGTCGTGTATTCCAAGGCCAGACGGAAGGATTGTTCCTATGGGTTTTCAGAACAAGAAGTTGATTGGGAGGTGTTCGATGCCTTTGACCTCTGATCTATGGGCGTATTTTTTTCAGCATAGAGAACAGTTCTGCGGCTCCCAGATTAATCAACGCCATGTCGCCGCCAACCTGAAGCCATTGAGCACCCCATCCGGCCAGTCGTTGGGCAAATTCCGGATCAGCTCCTAACCCTGATCCGACATATAGACCAGCGTCGCGGGCGGTCCCGATGATACGCCTCATTGCTTCTTCTACCTCTGGGTGATCAAGTTCTCCAGTGTGTCCAAGAGCTCCTGCGAGGTCGTTTGGGCCTAGCACAATTGATGAGAGTCCTTCTATGTCGACGATTTCATCGATTGATGCAAGAGCTTCTGCTGTCTCAATCTGGGCGGTTGGAAAAACGTCAGCGTCAGATTGATCAATATAGGCATGGCCAGTTTCGCGTCCGTAGTGCGACTGTCTCCTGGGGCCGAACCCTCTTGTGCCACGGGGTGGGTAGAGACACGCCTCTACAAACAACCGGACTTCATTTACCGAGTACGATCTCGGGAGGATTACTCCGCCGGCGCCCGTGTCCAGACATTTCTTTACCCAAGCAATATCGCTTGAAGGAACACGGACAAGAGCTGGAGTGGCAGTAGCTCGTGCAGCGATCAGGTGTGACTGCATCGACTCAACGGTTAGTGCAGAATGTTCCAGATCGATCCAAAGGAAGTCATAAAGCTCGCCAATTGATTCAGTGACAGACGGGTCCGTGGTAGATATGCCGCATCCGATGCATGTCTTGCCGGAATCAAGTTGCTGGCGGAATGTTCTTAAAGCGCTAAGCATTTAGGTCTCCTTTTGTGAGTTTGGTTCGTAGGTGCTCGTGTATTCCAGGTGGATTACATTATCATACGCTGACTAGTGGAATATCGTCGTTTTCTTGAGAAAAGAATTTCTGCTCTTGTGCTGGGTACCGTTCAGTTCGGCTTAGACTATGGTGTAGCTAATACCACTGGCAAGCCTGATCAGTCGACGGTAAATACTATGATGGCAGCAGCTTTTGATGCGGGAGTCAACGCTATAGACACCGCTTCTATGTATAACGACGCGGAGATGGTCGTAGGTCAAGCCCTTGCCGACTTGGGGGTATCCGAAAAAACTTTTATCTGTAGTAAGGCACGTCCGATGGAGAATAGCTCTGGGAGTCCGGAGGACCAAATTGAGGCTGCTGTAGAACGGTCTTTGAGACGGCTTCGAGTGGATCAGATTGGGCTGTACTTGTTGCATTCTTACGAGGCTCTGCCATATGTCGACGCTTTACATCGCAAGCGTGAAGCAGGTGATATTGGTGCAGTTGGAGTATCCGTCTACTCAGTCGAACAGGCTTTGTCTGCAATCGCTACTCCGGGTATTGACGCTGTCCAGCATCCTACCAGCATGCTTGACCAGCGTTTTGTGCGTGGTGGTGTCGTGGAACGGGCTGCAAAAGAAGGGGTTGCTATATTTGCGCGGAGCATATTCTTGCAGGGTCTTGTAACTATGGATCCCTTGTCTCTTCCAAAACGGATCGGGCAAATTCGAAAGGTTCTCGTGAATCTCGGAAGGTTGGCGGGGGATTTATCTATAGAGGGGCTTGCCCTACGTTTCGTCTTGTCTCTTCCTAACATAACAGGAGTGGTGGTCGGCATGGAGACGGTCAATCAAATGGAGCGCAACCTTGCCGCAATCGAGAAAGGACATCTTGATAGCGATCTGTTGGAGATGATCCACCAAACGGTCCCGAATTTGTCAGAAGAAATCCTCGATCCGAGCCGCTGGGCGTGGGCGCGGGATCATGATTGGGGTCGGCCAGCAGTCTAAAAGATAGACGGCTAAACCGTTAAGATCGCGTGCAAGATGTCCCTGTGAATCATCTAAAGAATAGGAATGGTCCAATGCAAATATGTGTCAATTCAGTGTTGCCGCGGCAGGTCACCGGGCGTTCGCGGCTATCGCTACGTCTGGATCAGAAATTGAGTCCGCTACTGCATCGATGAGGGCGTCGATCATTTCCGATGTGGTAGGGGTGGAAATTGCGCACATCTGCAGCGAATGGCCGAGAAAAAATCCTCGTTCCAAAAGTGCCAAGAACAGGGGCTGAGTCCAACGGCGATCTGCTGTAGTCGTGGAGCGATAGTCGATAGGCGGCTCTGCGAGGAAATGGATGCTGAAGGCGGATGTCGAATTGACTGCAGTAGCTGGTACTCTCATCATCACAGTTAAGAGACTCCTTCCACGAATATTCT
>CAZTZA010000092.1:0-4713 GCA_964618015.1 uncultured Spirochaetaceae bacterium
CGCAGGCTGCAAGGACGCGCGTACGCTGTTCAGAATCTTTGTAAATGGGCAGGATTACCACTTGTTCAGGTGCCAGCCGCGGCGGCAGCACAACGCCGTTATCGTCACCATGAGTCATAATTAGCCCCCCAACTAAGCGTGTGGAAACGCCCCCTGATGTAGTCCAGGCGTGAACTAAGTTGCCTTCTTGGTTGGTATAGTTGATGGAGCACGCCTTAGCGAAGTTTTGGCCCAGGAAGTGTGATGTCCCGGCTTGCAGGGCCTTTCGATCCTGCATCATCGCCTCAATAGTGTAAGTGTTCACTGCGCCAGGAAAGCGTTCTCCTGCGCTCTTTTCGCCACTCAATACCGGCATGGCCATGAAGCGTTCCGAAAAATCAACGTAGACGTTGAGCATGCGTAACGTTTCCTCTTTTGCCTCTTCTGCGGTAGCGTGCACGGTGTGGCCTTCCTGCCACAGGAACTCGGCTGTACGTAGGAACAGGCGAGGACGGAGTTCCCACCGTACCACGTTAGCCCACTGATTGATTAAGATTGGCAGGTCACGGTAGGACTGAACCCACTTAGAGTACATCTCGCCGATGATGGTCTCGCTGGTGGGCCGTACTACGTAGGGCTCATCCAGCTCGCCAGCCGGAATCAGACCGCCTTCAGGGCCTGGTTCTAGTCGATGATGAGTAACAACTGCGCACTCTTTAGCGAATCCTTCCACATGCTGTGCTTCACGCTCCAGGTAGCGCAGCGGGATGAATAGTGGGAAGTAGGCATTCGTATGGCCAGTCGCTTTGAACATACCGTCGAGTACCCGTTGCATGTTCTCCCAGAGTGAGTAGCCCCACGGCTTAATCACCATACATCCGCGCACGGGCGACAATTCAGCTAGATCGGCAGCACGCACCACTTGTTGATACCACTCTGCGTAATTCTCGGCACGGGTCGGGGAGATTGCTGTTCTTTGCCCTGATTGTTCTTTGCTCATGATCAGTGTGCCTACCGTAGCGCCTCGAGGGCAGAAGAAAAAGCCGTAACCGATGATGCCTAATCCATCGAGTTCTGTTAAGTCCTCTATGCTTGTGGCAGATTGGCCAATTTTTTTACTGACTGGTAGCGTTATGAAAGCAGCGAGGAGATTGGTTTTCCGAAAATGGACACTCTTCATATTGACTAATTGAAAGGCATTCTCTCAGATCCTGAGCAGGAGATTAAATGCTGAAGGAGTTAGTATATGAGCTTTATGAATGGTGCAGATTTAACCGTTGATCGCCAGTAATTCTTTATGGATGCATCTCATACATAATGTCTATTGCTGGTGGGGTGACAAGACCAATGTTCGGTCTTTTTCGTTGGGCACGCCATGGCCATCCAAGGCTTGGACAAGGTTGAAATTTAGGTATGCTGTGAGATCCATTATTCGTGTATTCTGAAAATCTCAACACGTATGACTAAGTTTCTGTCAGGAGAAATTTAATGACGAGGGAAATCGGGACTAGGGCAGTGATAACGCAGCACCAAGCACAATTCTTCCAGCGAGAAGGTTATCTAATGGTTCCGGACGTCTTTGATCCAGCGGACTTCACCGCTTTACGTCGAGAATTTACTCAGGTCATCCACCAAACCGCAATCGGGCTACGCACATCTGGAAAATTGTCACGCTTGTATGAGGAAGAGCCATTTGAACGTCGTCTTAGCTGCATTTTTTCAGAGACCGATGAGATCCTTGGTCCCTTGTCGCATGGTAATCATAGTGGCCCTGCTCTTTTCGAAATAATTACTCACCCTCGTCTGCTTAAACTCATTGAATCTTTCATTGGGCCTGAGATTATTGCTTCATCGGCTTACCGCGTACGTCCAAAGATACCAGGTATGGCACGAGGGGTAGTTCCGTGGCATCAGGATTCAGCGTACTTTAGCACGCACTGCGACCGAAGCCTTATTATTACCTGTTGGATTCCGTTGGTAGATGCCACTGTGGAGAATGGCTGTCTGGAGGTGCTGCCTCGTGCTCATCATGGTCGAGTAGTGAGGCACTATACGGATGGACCTAACGGCTATTTGGTTATAGACGGAAGCGATCTGCCACGTACTGAGAAGCCTTTGGCTGTGCCGGTACCGGTAGGCGGAGTTCTCTTGTTGACTAATAGGACGCCTCATTGCTCAACAGCCAACGATAGCGACGTGGTGCGGTGGAGTATTGACTTGCGTTATCAAGATGCCAAAACGCCAAACAATGTGGGGGAATCGCCAAGAGAGTTCTCCTACGAACGGCCGGGCACAGAGATCTCCTGTTATCCACCCGAAGCAGATTTTGTGGTCCAAAGTGTCCGACATCCGGAATCGGTGGTGCGTTTGGCTGCCGAGTTCGATCGTATACGCAAAAGCTATGAACAGTCGCCGCCTCCTGCACCTTCGGTATTCCAGAATCGCGATTGGATCTCGCACGATATGCGTGCGAACTAATATTTTCTATAGAATCTTATTTTTTCGAGATGTGGGAGGTTCTGCCTTGCCTATCCGCTCGGGTTCTTCTTTGGAAATCTATACTGTTCGATTGGTACTGCTTTTCTTTCTGATAGTGCTGTTGTTGGGGTGCGGCCAGTCGGAAGTATTCGAAGAACGAGACAATCTTCAGGAGCCAATGGTCTTATTTGGACCAAACGGCAAACAGATTCCTCCAATACCCGAGGTTCCGGTAGGGCCGCTCTCATCTGAGGTAGAAGAGAGCATTCGACTGCTACTTGAAAGGACTCCGGTGGAAATACCGATTGACGTAATTCAGCGGTTGGGCAATTCAGGAGATCCACGTGTTCTATGGATCCTGACTGATATAGTTCCTTTTTCGTCGCGTTCTGTTCTGGGTGCGATAGAGGAGGCTTTCATGCGACTCACGGACACGGTGATTGACGACGATGGACGCTTAGATATGGTCAATTGGCTCATTGCCTGGGATATCCCCGAGCCGCCAGGTTACCGTGAATATAAGTGGCATATATTTCGTTTCATAGAGCCGGCGTGGGGTCCGTTTTTTGCTGATGAGAATTCTGAGATTGACTGGCGCCTGGTGGCCTGGGGCGGTGTAGCCATAGATGATCGGTTGCACGCAACAGCTGAAAACAGATGCCTCCGTGGGTGCATCCCGGCGATCGACGATCCCTTAGTTTCTGACGCTCTTGGGGGTGATTGGTATCCGGAGGAAAGTCTGGTTTTCGGAGTGGTTGTCACTGGCGAGGCTCGTGCCTATCCGAAAAACGTCATGGAAGTGCATGAGATAGTCAATGATTCGCTAGGTAAGAGACGAATAGGAGTCTCGTATTGTACTCTTTGCGGCTCAGCGAGGGCGTACTTTATCGATAATGAAGATGGTTTTCAGCCAGTATTGCGCACCTCTGGCCTACTATTTCGCTCGAATAAGCTTATGTACGATCGCAACTCCTTGTCAGTGATTGATGCCTTTTCAGGTCGTGCATTATCAGGCCCGTTGCACCACGCGGGCGTGGTGCTTACACCTTTATCAGTCGTCACTTCTACTTGGGGAGACTGGAAACGGGCACATCCGGCGACAACAATTCTTGATAAATTGCGTGACTATCCGCCAAATCCGTTGGGGGGCCGAGATGATCACGGTCCAATTTTTCCGGTTGGATCAGTTGATCAGCGTCTAGGAGTCCAGGAACTGGTGCTTGGTGTTGAGGCTGCAGATGGTCCGATTGCCTTCCCGGTCACGCAGGCGCTCAAGGTTCTCCGGTCGGGGGGGGTGATACAAATGGGAGGAGTGACGTTGAAGCAAGAGGGTAGTGGGCTTCGTGCGTTTCTTGGTGAGGATGATGCATCAGCTCACGAAGCATATTGGTTCGCTTGGAGCCAATTCAAGCCGGAAACACGAGTATGGGGGCAAGAGTGAACGCTCTTTTCATGTTTGTCAGTATCCTTGAACAAGGATATTTATAATGAAATGACGCTCTCTTATCTCAGGAAGGTGACCAGCGGCTTGGAGACATGCCCGGAGCGTCAGACGTCATTCCTTCTGGTTTGTGCCCCACGTCAAAGTCAAAAGTTCTGGCATTAGCATCATCGAAGAAAGGTCTCGCTGATTCCGGTAGCTGCGCTAGTTCTTCTTCCGAAGTTTCCGCTACATCAGTGATTGGACCTGCCCAAGCAGGCCTGTAGGCGATCGCCAACATGCGTCGAGAGTATGTTCCCACATTTGGCATGGTGCCGTGAAAGACTCGGTGATTTAGAAATAGCGCTGATCCGGCTTTGCACGGCACGATTACCTCTTCTGGATGACTCGTATAGCGCTTATATGGGTGAGCATCCGCATGCATACAGAGATGTGACCGAGGGATCACGCGAAATGGCGATACCTCCAGCGTCAAATCATCTAGGTAATACAGGACGCGTATCGTGATCGGGCAACTACCTTCATAACCAAATATTGCTGATCCGTACGGGTGCCCGGCGGTGTGTAAGCTGATTCCAGGTGTGCCGGGCTCGGAACGATCGTAACTATAAATTTTAAGGCAGAGAATGCGGTCGCCAAACACCTTTTCCAGCAGATTTATTGTAGGCTGGTGTGCTACAAGTTCAGCCAGCGTGCGGCTCAATAGGTGTAGGGAACCACAGCTTCGCTGGTGTTTTGAGTAGTCACGCCCCTTAGTAGGTAGTTTGTCTGATTCGATGCGCAGGAGCTCAAGGTAGTCGGACGACAGTATGTCA
>CAZTZA010000093.1:0-1280 GCA_964618015.1 uncultured Spirochaetaceae bacterium
ATTCCTAAATAAACCGCGTTCTAAAAAGGCACCCCGACCGTCTTTCTTTTGTGCCTCCGTCCTTTGTGAGTCAACTCCTACATGACGCCGATGATCTCGGATCAATGTCGCAACCTGAACTATCCCAGCGAAGATTACGGTAGAAATCACAAGCTCCCAAAGCCCGTAGTGTAAAGCTGGAAGTAGTCCACCAACATTCTCCCTGAGCAGAACTTCCGCTGCAGTCTTGTCAAATATCGTGTAACCCACGGTTCCGGCAGCTGCTAATATTGCCCACCCTACTTTTGAATCCAACCAGAAACTGACACGGCTTCGTTCCGGCTCAACATAGCCTTCCCGTCTACCAGGATAAGAAATGGCTATACATCCCAAAGTTACTAACAATAGTCCTGCCCAACCTAATGTGCTAGGACTTTGCCGTTGGGCCAGATCAAATATACCTATAAACAGAACAGGTAACGCTCGCGTCACTGGATAGACAACGCTCAAATCACCCGACCGGTAACCCATCGTTAATCCAAAAAAATAGATACCCTGAAAACAGCCTGCGCCGAGCACTAGCGGCCAAACATGAGTCAGCAGGCCAGTCCCAAACAGTTCCACCCAGACCAGGATAAGAGCTCCGGGTATGCTAACCGTCGCGAGCACCCAAAGCATCCCAGCCAAGGACTCACGTTGCCGTTTGACAGCAAAGTTCCACGCGACGTGAAGGAACGTCGAAATCAGAACTATACCGACAGCAAGAGATGGCACAGAGTTATATTTCCAAAAGAGATGTCTATCCGTATGAACCGCTTTTATGACGGCCTAGCATCCGTTGTAGCCGCGGGCTAGCCCCCTCCCACACGTGACCTGGCATACGGTAATCGATGAACGGATAGAACCGTTGTGCAATATATCGTTTGCTGTAGGTAGCACCAGCTAGCAACCTACGGCACTGGGAGGCATTCGGAGCACCTCGGTGCCAAACCTGATTGTTAAAAATGTAAGCATCGCCCGGTTTAGTCAGAATTGATACTGGGCAATTACCATCGAAGCAGGGATGGTCCTGGGTATCGGGCCCCCTTCCTGCGTAGTGGCTCTGGGGAACCAATTGCGTAGGCCCACAGGCAACTGAGTTGATCAGCGTCACTGGCGTGAAGAGCTGCATCACGTTACATGGCAGCGGTATGCTCGGGTCATGACGCGGAACCCCTGCCGGAAGTGGAAATTGGACTAGGTCGTCAACATGCCAGCCACCCGGGCCATCACTCTCTGCATCAAGGTCAGGGTTCGTAAAA
>CAZTZA010000093.1:1290-4187 GCA_964618015.1 uncultured Spirochaetaceae bacterium
GCCCCATGACATGCCATTCGTCACCCAGAACTTCCTCAGCCAGGCTAGCAAAGGGCTCTCGCACAATCAAATCTCGAAACGAGCGATCATACTCGAACATCCGCATCAGCGATCTCCCCTCACGATGAGAACCAGGTTGATCCGCTTGCATTGCCGGATCGTCGAGCATTCGCTCCATTCCGTCACGTAGAGCTGCAACTTCCTCACTATCAAGAATCGAGGATCCCAAGAAACAAAATCCGTCTTTTTTGAGTGATTCACAGATATTTTTTGTTTCAGCATCCGTGAATCGCTCCCCAGCACGAATTGGCGATGCACCGTTGCACTTGTAGCTCATAGCATTAATCTTATACCTTCCGGCAAGAACAGTATGCCTCGCTGGTCCCTATGACCCAATCAAACCTCTTCATGAACCACTGGTTGCAACCATGCCATAGACCGCTTCTTGCCGCTTTTGTGGGATTCCTCGGACTCATTGGAACACCAGTTTCGGGATCTTCCTCTATCGAAAGTAATCGAGGAGAAGTTATTTTATCGATCACAGACCACCGTGATGCAATTGATGATTTCAAGGAACTATTGATAACGGTTTCGGGAGCTCGTCTTCACCGATCTGGAGCACGCAGCGACCAGGGTTGGATAGTAATTCATAGTGGTCCCCATGTGATAGATCTAACCCGCTACAAGGACGGTACCACGTTCCAGCTCAGCAAAACTTCTTTGCTTGCTGGACGTTATGATGCGGCAGAATTGTTAGCCAGAACCGCACGCGGCACCGTCCAAAGCGGCGAGAGCGTAAACGTGCCTATAGATCTCCAACCAGCTCGTGTATCGATTAACGTTCGTGCCGGCAAAACCACAGAGATTACATTTGACCTTGTAGTGCAAGACCTTCGCGATCACCCCGGAAAAACCTGGGCTATACTGATCCGAGAAGTGCGGGTGCAGCACCCCCCCTAAGGCGTCGCACACCAACTACGGCCTTTGTTCATAGAAATAACATCTAATCCCTTACGTCTTCTATGAAAATAAATTATCTGCAACGATCGCCAAGAGCAGTATACATCGTTCGCGTACCAGTAAAGGTCGATCGGCCGTGAGCCATAAGCATGTTATCAAGAATAATTATCTCTCCACGGTCGAGCGTATACTCTGTCTTGGCTGCTAAGCATAGCTCAAACCAAGTAGAGACATCTCCATCTGGGACACGGCTGCCGTCTTCCATAATCATCACGTCGGTGTGATCCGTATTCTCTGCTATGGTGGTACGAAGCCGTTGAGCATCAGCAGACCTACAGTCAATTTCAGCAACTAAAAGTCTTTGCAACGGTTGAGCAGCAAGCGCTTGGTTACACCAAATCTCTCCGTGCACGGGATGGTCTCTGAAAAACCGGGCCGGCTCCTGCTCGATGGCTAAGTAGTCGCCTTCCGTCCATTGAAGATCCCAGCCCCGACGATCACCAATCTCCAGCGCCTGCTCCTTTTCTTTGACACCGATCATCTCTTGCCAGCTCTTTTCCCTCCGTGCAAGGACCTCCGCGCTACCCTCAGGAGGTAGAATACGTCTCAGGCGAGCCCGCTTACCTTGGTACCGTTTTTTCAGATCCCAAGGAAGTTGAGCCTCCAGAGCACGCACGTCAGCAAGCAGCTGAGTTTTCTGTCCGTTGCTCGGCGGTTCGTAGCAATAGAAGGAGATATAATCAGGGGCATTATCCAGATAGGTCATCTCCTGATGGGGCATGACCGTAAAATCAGCTGGCAAATCAGTAGCTGTATAGATGCCGTCCCCTAAATCAGTTCGAGGCGCGGTACCACCAACATAGGAATGGTGACAGAAATTGATACGGGCCAAAAACTCTGAATATTTCTTAGGGGTAAAAAGTCCAGCGTCTCGAAACAGTAGCCCCCCTTCCTTATCGATAATTTGGAAGATTTCGCTCTTGAGATTTTCGACCGGCGCATGAGTCAAATCCATGTGTATGCACGGCAAAGACAACCCGTTACCGAGATCCTCGTATTCGCAATTCATCTCAAAAGATTATTCATATCGTAAAGAAAACACAGCAGGTGTCAATTACTAAATCACTAAGATCTATTTCATTTTATAATAGAATAATATGGAAATGTTTTACAATAAATTCAGTTGGATCGAACAAGGTATTATATGACCCAACCGAACTGCAGCGACGCATGGCTAATGACGACTACTATTCTTCCGTTGCCTGTTGGAACCGAATGGTCTAATCACATTACGCCGCGAAATGCTTAAACTCATCACAAAACCTTGATGTTTACCGGGCGCAAGATCTGGTAGCATCCCCACGAAATACTGGAGGCGAGTAGTTGGCCGATACAATTAAGATAGCCGTCATCGGCGGTGATGGCACGGGACCCGAAGTAACCGCCGAGGCATGCAAAGTCCTCGAGGCAGTAGCCCCTCTTGAACACATATCCTACGAAAGAGTTGACTTTGATTACGGAGGCGAGCGATACCTGAGCACCGGCGAGTTGATTACCGAGCAGCAGATCGATGAGCTGCGCCAATTCGACGCGATCTATCTAGGAGCCATCGGGCATCCTGACGTAACCCCGGGGATCCTGGAGAAAGGGCTTCTGTTAGCCATCAGGTTTCAATTGGATCAGTACATCAACCTTCGTCCGATAAAACTCTATCCGGGAGTAGAAACGCCACTCAAAGACAAAGGTCCAGAAGATATAAGCTTCGACGTCGTACGAGAGAACACTGAAGACCTGTATTGCGGCGCTGGGGGCTTCCTTCGAAAAAATACCCCACAGGAAGTAGCAACCCAGGAGATGATTGCTACTCGATTCGGCGCTGACCGTTGTCTACGCTATGCCTTTGAGCAATGCCGCAGTCGCAAAGACAAGATGCAGCT
>CAZTZA010000094.1:0-2634 GCA_964618015.1 uncultured Spirochaetaceae bacterium
GGGGACGAGCAAACCAACTCTCACTTGATGACCAGTATGATACGAGAAACTCGTACCGGCCTGGACGAGGTTGGGCGTACTAAAGGCCGATCCTTAGGGCTGGCAGTTCGCTTGCCTCCCACTATCGACGGTACTCGCCGCCTTGGAATCGACATAGAAGAATGGATCGACGACCATTTGGTCGACATCGTCGTTACCTCGCCGGTCTTTCCGCAGGACTTCCAGCATGACGCAAGCGAGTGGGTAACCCTTGGGAAGCGGTCCCCCGTCTATCTACACGCCGCGATCGAAGAAGGGTATCTGGCAGGTCACACGGACGGTCACGTTCGCTGGTTTTATCAAGCTCCGCTTATGACCCCGATGTCGATCGAAATGGTCCGTGCCTTGGCTTCACGCCACCACCGAGCAGGCGTGGACGGCATCTACGTGTTTAATTGGTTCGCGACCCAACCAACTTATGGCTCTGATCTGGTGCCAGCGCTTGATGACATCGCCGATCCCGAACGTCTGCGTTTTCAAAATAAACACTATCTGATCATGCGTTCTTCGGAATTGTTTCCTAACTGTCTCGACGGGCAACGTAAGATTCCGCTCACTATTACCAACGATCCGTCGGTGTTAACCTTCGACATCACCGACGACGTTGAAGGCACAATGGACATTGTGCGCTCAGTTCGACTGCTCTTGCATGTGGCTAATGCCACGGTAGATGATGAACTCGAGGTTTGTATGATGAGGGCCGAAGGACAAACCAAATTACACTTAGTAAACCCAATGGTACCTGGCGGCCGCCAGGATCCGTTATCGGCCTGGTTCATCTATGACTTACGGACAGCTCCTCCGCGTGCTGGAGTTAACGATTTCACTGTACGCTCAAGTCTTCGCAATCAACGCACGGAGTCAGAACTACCCCTGACCATCGAGGATGCCGAACTTGAAATTACCTACGAGGGATCGAGAGGGGGGATTCTTCCGGCAAATGGATTAACTGCAACTCTACCATCCCTTGGGCTACCGGCTAGCTGAGCTTCACAAAACAGCGGTTAACTTCTCTTGATTCAGATGTTGCCTTCGTTGGGGGACTCAGAGGGCGGCCGAGTGGATTCTGCTGCGATTACCGACCAACTGAGAGCCGACCAACGCTCGCGCGCAGTATGTAGCCTCTGACAAGCAAACTTACGCACTTCCGCTTGAAAAGTCGTGCCCCGCTCTACGCGACCGATAAGACGATCCAGGCGCTGTAGGACGATCCGCTTTGCTTCCTCATCCCTACGTTCTTGAGGGAACCATCGCACTCTACGGTCAATCTCGTCCCTCCAACGTACAGGCAACACCTGGTCGTTAGCTATATTAGTAGTATCAGCGATGGAGGTGTTAATCATCCCTTCAATACGCCGGACACCCTTGGAAAGTAATAGCTTCAAGAGGAATGAGACGGCACCAACTGAACCGGCGGCGACAATCACTACGATAAGGATAGGCATCTATTCAACAAGATCCTACAAACCAAACTGTTTCTTAACAAATGAAATTCCAACAAGTAATCTCGCAACGCAGGAATTGATAGCGTAGACTATGCCCATGATAGAGCTCAGTAGGGCACATATAGATGCCGTCGGACGGAAAAGACGCATTTTCGACCAAATGGACGGCATGACCCCGATCGACATACTAGGTATACCGATTCAGGATTACGTAGATCTACGCTTCAACCACGCTGACATGGACGGCAGCCAAATCGACGGGTTCGTCTGGGACATCGGCGACGGTGAAGATGCCTACTCACTTTATCCCAACAAAAATTTACCACTCTTGGACCATCCTGGACTCAACCAATGGCGCTCAGAACACGTCGACTTCGTAGGAACTCTCGTGAACGGAACTCGCAAGCGTGGCCTCGAGGTATTCTGGAATATTAGAGTGGCTCCTGTTGACCCAGCGCAGCCGTGGACTGATCAAGCCCTTACCGACCGAGGGCGACACAACTGGCTGAAGGAGCAGCATCCTGACTGGGTGCAGCGCTGCTGGTGGTGGCAAGGGCTTTACGACCTATCATCCGATGAACTGAGAAAACATAAAGTATTAATATTAAAAGATTTAATTGATAATTATTCCTTTGATGGTATTCAACTCGACTTTTCCCGTCACCAGCCTACCCTGCCTATTGGCCGCCAGTGGGAACACCGTGAAGCTGCAACCGCCTACATCGCTGGAGTTAGGAAGATGTGCCTTGAGATGGAGGAAAAGAAAGGTCGGCCAATCCTGCTATCAGTAAAGGTGCCAGAGACCATCGCTGGCTGTAACCAGGACGGCTTAGACGTAGCTACTTGGGCACAAGAATTGCTTGTCGACATTTTCGTAATAGGTTCCCGTACCCACACCATCGACGTGGCCGGCTTTAGGAGTATCGCCGCTGGTACACCAATCCGTATATCAGCCACCCACGATGCTCATCACTCCACTGATGGTTATTGTAGCCCCTCACTTGAGGTATTCATGGGTGTTTTTTCGAATTATTGGGAACAGGGCGTCGACTTCGTGACCGTCTTCAACTGGCCAACCGCTCCAGAGGAACACTACAGCCAGCTTGGTACCGTGGGTGACATCATAGCTGGCACCTATAGCCAGCATACC
>CAZTZA010000094.1:2644-3890 GCA_964618015.1 uncultured Spirochaetaceae bacterium
ATGACGCTGATCGGATCCCCAGAGACTATTGCAAACCGTAACGCTACGTACGTAATCGAGCGGCGCGGCGGTTTTCCATGGAGTGACGAAAGCTGCTTCTACTGCTGCAACCATGACCGACCACTTCCAGCGGAGTTACCTAACCACGCTCAGCCAATACATCTGCCATTGTATATTTGGAAAGAAGTACAGGCTGCCCAAATCACAAGCTCCCAACTGCGAATAGTCCTATGGGCTGCCGATCCTGAAGATCAGATCAGCGTCTGGATGGGCAGCACGCTACTTCGCGAGTTAGACCGTGACCTTTCCGTCAAAGATTCTCAGATCTACGGCGGCAACCCTCAACTGCCAGCGGGCAGCGTCCCCGCTTACTATATCGAGGACCCTGACCAGCAGCTTCTCCAGGTGACCTTTGATCTACCTGCGGCAAACCTGATTACAGGTGAGAACCGGGTCTCTATTGCCACGGGGACACGTGCCCCATACCGACCATCAATGTATGGAACACGGATCGTCGTAGAAAAAGTGGAAGTTGACCTATTCTATCAATAGTGAAATTAAGAAGGCCTGAAACAACAATGAATTGCATATTCGCTATAGAATGCGTGGAAAACAATCTATATGCATGAGGAAATACCCGTCAGAAAAGCACCAAAACCACTGCTTGAAGTATCAGAATTACGCACCCATTTCTTCACGAACCTAGGTGTAGTACGAGCTGTGGACGGGCTTTCGTTCCGTGTGCCCGAGCAGCGTATTGTGGGTATTGTCGGTGAAAGCGGCTGCGGAAAATCGGTGGCAGCTCGCTCGATCCTGGGGATTATCCCACCGCCCGGTCGCATTGTCTCCGGTAGTATCCGTTTTCATAGCACCCAAGCCACTGATAGGACTCGTTCCAATAAAATTATGAATCTGGCCGAAATAGATCCGAAAAGTGAAGAGTTCCGTGCAATCCGTGGCAAAGAGATTGCCATGGTCTTTCAGGAACCGATGAGCGCCCTGAGTCCGGTGCACACAGTTGGGAGTCAAATCATAGAGGCACTACGCCTCTATGACCCAGAGATGACCAGCGTACAAGGCCGGGAAGGCTGCGTGGAATTGTTAGAGCAAGTTGGAATACCTTCGCCTCGAACACTAATTGATTCCTATATCTTCGAGCTGTCTGGCGGCATGCGCCAGCGAGTTCTAGTCGCCATGGCGCTTGCAGGTAAACCGCGGCTACTGATTTATGATTAGGCTACCACCG
>CAZTZA010000095.1:0-3714 GCA_964618015.1 uncultured Spirochaetaceae bacterium
GGGGCTTGGGCAGACCAGAAGTTACTCCGCGCCATCTATCCATATTTCAGTGCCACTAATATGACGGGCATCGTCGGAAGCTAAAAATACTACTAATTTGCCGATCTGAGCAGGTTCGCCAGGCGTTCCTCCAGTCAGCGGAATTGGGCCGCGAGGGAACTTCTCCCGGCCTGGTCTCATCTCAATGCTCTCAACGTTTCGTGGGAAGGTATTGTCGCCAATCTCCGAATAAAATGAGCCCGGACAGATCGCATTGACTCGGATGTGTGACGGGCCTAATTCTACCGCGAGCTTTTTAGCAAAGGTAACCTGTGCTGCTTTGGAAGCGGAGTACACTGACGATCCAGTAACGTTAAACATTCGGGTCCCCTGTACTGACGAGCAGATAGCGATCGATCCTCCACCTGCCCTCTTGAGGTGAGGGACGCTGTACTTGACGGTGAGGAAGGTGCCCTTGAGGTTAATATCGATTGTAGCGTCCCACTCGTCAGAAGTGATTTCCTCCACAGGCGCCCATGTCCCGTTGATGCCGGCGTTAGCAAATACGATGTCAATTTTTCCGTAGGTATCCACAAGTGCGTCAACGGCTGAGGCCATTTGTTCCGGTTCTGACACGTCAGCTTTAAGCGCGATGGCTTGGCCGTTAGCGGTCTCTATATCTGCTACCGTTTGCTCAATTTGGACAAGAGTTCTCGATAGCACGCCAACTTTCGCTCCATGACGTGCTAGTTCTATTGCCGTGGCCTTACCGATTCCCGAGCCAGCACCGGTCACTAGGGCCACCTTCTCTGAAAATTTCATTATGTTCATGGAGGCTGCCGGATAATCGTCGATTCAGCAACTAGAGGAACCCTGTCGATGGTTTTTGATGCGTTATCGATCGATTCGCGTATCGATTGAGCCAATCATAAAGTCTTATCTTTGATAGAACACTGCAGTCTTAATGAGTTTTGAACAGATGTTATGATAGGTGTTAACAGAGGTTTAGAAATGCTAGTCCCTGCTCCATTTACCCGAGTAATTTTCGAAGATGTTTTCTGGAAACCGCGACTCTCTGTCAACGAAAAAGTCACACTTCCTTATGTAATAAGAAGATGTCAGGAAACCGGCCGTATCGATAATTTTGTTAAGGCGGCCGGTGGGATGGAAGGTCCTCATGAAGGGCTTCACTTCAACGATTCCGACCTTTTTAAGACGATCGAAGGGGCTGCTTATTCGCTGGCGGTAAGGTTTGATACTGATTTAGATAATTATCTTGATGAGCTGATCGACAAGATCAATGGCGCGCAGGAACACGATGGTTATATCTATACCTTAAGAACCATTCATGATGACGCTATCCCAATTGAAATTCTGCCACATGCTGGTGCGTTAAGATGGTCTAATCTTTATTTCAGCCATGAATTGTACAATGTCGGTCATCTGTATGAGGCAGCCGTAGCTCACCATAAGGCTACAGGCAAACGAACGCTACTTGAAATTGCAACCAGAAGTGCTGACCTCATCGACGAAGTTTTCGGGCCGGATGCTATACATGATGTCCCTGGTCATGAGGAGATCGAGATTGGTTTAGTAAAACTTTTTCACGTTACCAAGGAACAGAAATATCTTGACTTAGCAGAATTCTTCTTACAACAGCGAGGCCACATAGAAGCACGCCCTGAAAGTGAGGGCATCTCGACGGTACCTTCAAGAAAAACCCTTTACGATGATCCTTCGTACCGCCAAGATCACGTTCCTGTTGTTGATCAGCGATCGGCAATTGGGCACGCAGTGCGTGCTGGATACCTGTATGTAGGGATGGCTGATGTGGCTTTAGCCTATAGGGGAATGTCGGCTACAGGTCTGGAGTCAGTTGCAACGACTTTTGGCGATTCTCTGCAGGCTATCTGGAAGGACGTCGTATCAAAGAAATTATACCTTACCGGCGGGATCGGAGCTCATCACGAAGGTGAAGTCTTCGGTGATTCGTACGTCCTCCCGAACAAGACCGCTTATGCTGAAACATGTGCCGCCATTGCCAACGTGATGTGGAATCACCGCATGTTCCTCTTATCCCGAAGTAGTGGTCATATTGACGTGCTCGAACGGACTCTCTACAACGGCTTGCTCTCTGGAATCGCAATGAGCGGTGATCGATTCTTCTACCCCAACCCGTTGGCATCAGATGGCAGGTATGAATTTAATCGTGGCGAGGGAGCAACTCGTAGCCCGTGGTTTTACTGTTCCTGTTGTCCAACGAACCTTGTTCGCTTTCTACCCACGGTGCCTGGGTACGTTTATGCTTCCGAGGATGATTGGATCTATGTGAACCTTTTTGTTGCTGGGAAGGCGACGGTCGAAACCGCGAGTGGAATCGTGGAACTGATTCAGAGGACAAGGTACCCCTGGGACGGAGACGTTCTAATTTCGGTGAACCCGGTCGGTAGTGCAGAGTTTGCTTTGGCAGTGCGAATTCCGGGCTGGGCCCGTGATAAGCCAGTGCCGAGTGACCTTTATCAGTATATCGACACGGATGAAGCCTCCTCCTCAATGCCGCTAACAATTACTGTTAACGGTACCCCGATTGACGTGACTGCCGACTGTGACTTGGTCTCAGGATGGGTTGTAATTCGTCGTCGTTGGTGTCGTAACGACATGGTGCACATATATCTGCCAATGCCGGTGCGGCGAGTTGTTAGCCATGACGCAGTGCTCTCAAATAGGGGGAAGGTCGCCGTAGAGCGCGGCCCGCTGGTGTTCTGCGCAGAGGGCGTCGATCATGATGGAACGGCGTTAGATTTGACAATAGACGATGGAGAACTGCTTACTGCTGCGTTCGAGCCGAAACTCCTTGGGGGTATCACGACAATTCAACGAGATTCCGAGGGCAAGAGACGAGCGTTAAAGCTCATCCCTTATTTTGCGTGGTCTCATCGAGGGACTGGTGAGATGGCAGTATGGCTTCGGCGCACATCCTCTCAATGATGAGCTAATATTTGTGAAGGTGTGTTTATTCGATGTTAAAGCGATCTAATGGTAGAGTGATTGAGAAACTCGTAGTAGCTCTGGTTTCAAGAGACGTCAACGTGGAATTATTAAGCTTTCAGTACTCTGAAATCATGAGTTGGGCTGATAGTTTGAGGAGCTTGTGAAGCGTATTGCAATCGGTCAAGTGCGGCAGGAGACGAATAGTTTCAACCCAATCCTGACGGAGCGTTCTGATTTCGAGCGCTATGGCCTAGTTACCGGGTCCGAAATTGTAGAGAGCTACGGCGATGTAGGCGAGATTGCTGGGTTTACTCAGCTGCCACGGATATTGCGAACTCCGATGGAGTGGGTCGGCATGTGCCGAGCGGTTACCTGGTCTGGCGGGCCACTCGCTACTGGATTGCTTAATGAGCTACTTGATATGACAGTGGAGCCGTTGACGACTACTTCCGTCGACGGTGTTTTACTGTCCCTGCATGGGGCACAATCGGCCATAGATGAGCCAGATGTAAGTGGTCGAGTGCTGGAAGCAATCCGTGCGGTAGTAGGCTCGAAAGTGCCCATCGTAGCCACTTTAGATCTCCATGCTAACCTGACGCCTCTCATGGTGAGATCAGCTGATGTATTAGTTGGGTATCATACGCATCCCCATATTGACGAGGACGCAACTGGGGCTCGGGCGGCTGCTGTCCTTGCCCGTCTATTAGATACTTCAGAACGCCCAGCAGTGAGCGCTGTCAAAAT
>CAZTZA010000096.1:0-3605 GCA_964618015.1 uncultured Spirochaetaceae bacterium
ACCAAGATACGTCCACGCCACTTGGGGTGAGTTAGATCTTCATAGGTCGACAATTCGTTGGGAGATACTCGATCAGGATGGTAGACAACTACGCGAGCGCGTACGGTAAGTCCGAACCAGTGGCCAGTCGTATCACGTAAGTGGTCAGGTACATTCTCTCGTAGAACCGGTGAAGATACCGGTTGTAGGAGTCCCATTGACTGTGCTCGAACCAGGCGTCCAGCATCTACAGTCATGAGAATGTCTGCCTTGGATTCGGTGCTCTCTCGAGATAGTCGCTCTATCAGTTCGTCCGATTTCCCCTGAAGAACATTTACTGTAATCCCAGTCTGTTTCTCAAACTTTTCGTATAGCGCTTTGTCGGTATCGTAGTGGCGATGTGAATATATGTTGACCTCGTTCGTATCCGAGGTGCCTACCCCGTAAATCGGACCTATCATAACAAGGCTGAATGCAATTACAGCTGGCAAGAGGCGGACTAATTTCATGGCTACATCCTCATTCGTGAAATATTAATACATCTTATGTATATAAATTATGATTAATTATATTAATTAGAATTTAACATGACAAGGCTATGATGAAAAAAATATAAATACTTTTTATAGAATTAAATGTCTGAAATTTGTGGCAATCAGGTTGGAAGTCAAATGCTTGCCGTAATGGGATTACGTGGTAGGGGGTTAGTGCAATGACTGGCTATACAAGAGGCAGCGGGTAGTCGGTAGGATGGCGTATAAGGTATGGAATCCGAAATGTGGACATTACTTCTCGTGTTGTAAGGCGGTCCTTCAGTAGGCAAATGGATTAGGCTGTATGACAAAAAATCTATTAGTTCATGTGTTTTAGCGGAATCAATTCAGAAAGAATGGTTGCGAATTTATGACCTTTAAAAGCAAAATGTCTGTGACTGAGCAATGAGTTTTCCCAAAGGACACAGGAGTGGAAGGTCATCTTTCATTGCTGGCGACGCTAGTTCGATGCCCAATGATGCGGAGCTATCTCGTACCTTAGTTGCGACTCAACGGGAGGCGTCGCTCTGTACTATGACGTCCGATGGCTTCCCTTATGGAAGTGCGGTCTCTTACGTAGATGACGCTACTGGTGCTCCGATACTACTCATCTCTGAGATGGCCGAGCATACAATAAACGCCCGCGGGGACAACCGAGTGAGTATTCTGGTTACACCTGTAGAGAAGACGCATGGGGGCACTGTCAGTGCTACACGCCTAACTTTGGTCGGGCGTTTGCATATGATCAAAGATCCTGGACAAGACCGCGTGGCTTACATAGAAGGTCATCCTGACGCCGCTTCTTATGCAGACTTTAATGATTTTTCTTTTTGGCGTCTCCAAATTTATCGTTGTCGGTACATTGGCGGGTTCGGTCGTATGAGTTGGGTAACACCCGCTGACTATTCCTCTGCTAAGCCTGACCTCATGTGCGACATTGCTGAATCCATCATTGCACGCATGAATGCTGATTATGAGGATGCCAACCTAATTCAGGTGCAGGTGCTGGCGGGCTTGAGAAATGCTTCCAAGGCATCTGTCATTAACATAGATCGTTGCGGTATTACTATGCGCGCGGTTACCCCTGAGGGATCGCGCATAGCACGGATTGGATTCCCAGCTCCGCTTCAGAGTCCTGACCAATGGCAAGCAGCAGTAAGGGAGCGGCTGGATGAGGCCAATTCCATCACAACAGCTCCTGTGAGCGTGTCAAGGCGGATGGCTAACTGGTAGCAAAACGATAGGCGAATAGTGTTGCGTAGGTAATTCGGAAGTTGAGTCTTAGCCGTCGACCAACGAACGTCTCTAAGCCTTTTCCGTTCCAGCTGACGGGCACGTCAACGCCTGATTCGATACGTTGGTCCCATTCGTCATGGGTGAAACCAGGGATCAAGTTTTGTTCGTCGAGCAGAGCTACTGAGATCGGTCCAGTGGCCGCTCCAATATTGAGCAATAGGTTAGGACCGCCAACCTCAATCGGTGTAGTAGTAAGTACTCCTCCGTCAGGGCCAGCGCGTAGCCCAGCAAATCGATCGCGGGGTGCACGTAATAATCCGATCGCGCTTCTAAGGGGACCGGGTTTTACGGCACGGTGTGCATAGGGCCTTCCTGTATACCACATGAGCATATATTTGCCGTCTACTATCGGCGGGGACATGCTCATGGCCACCCAAGTGCTGTCCCAGGAATCTGATGCGCCAGTCGTTAAGTAAGTCTCACGCGAACAGGCGCGCTCCCAATGCTCCCCGTTTCGACTTGAAGCTAGTTGGACGTCTAAGATTTCATTGATGGGGTCGTAACGTTCAAGCATTCCCAGGTACTGATTTCCCCAATTGAACACGGGCATGCCATAGAATTCACACGATAAGTCATCGCTATCATCTGGATGGAGAACTCGTGTTGTTGGCGTCCATGACAAAAGATCGCTAGAGCGGGAAACTGCGATGTCACGGCGAACAGCCAGCTCATTCCGATTAATCGTCAGGTTGCGGTCGCTACGTGACGTCATCAGGTAACCACCTCGTGAAAAATCCTGCATCACGGCAGTACGGTCGCCTCGTGGCAGAGCAATTCGGTTAGGGGCGAGATCCCAGTGGATGCCATCATTGCTGAATGCAACGACGTAGCCTCGTCCGCCATTAACATCTCTATAGAAAGAAATGTACGCAAAGCGTCGCTCTGGTGAGGCTAAGGGGTCGTAGAGTACCGTAGCTGGATATAGTCTGCTTAGCTGTGGATTTCGATTATCAATTAGCAACAGGTTGTTTCCTGCTCCAGCGGCTGAGATATAGTCCAAGGCGGGCCGTTTCCAGGAAATTCCGTCATCTGAGACTGCATAACAAAGGCTGGCGGATGGGACTTCTTGGAGAGATGCCCCCATGTACCACATCCGGTACTGACCTTCGACGTCGTAGATCGAGCCCCAAACCGAGATACTGTTGCCTTCCCACGGCCGTTCAGGCCTAAGTACGGGGCCTGGGGTAACTCGTTGCGGCCGTTCCATCATGCGTGTCAGTCCGGCGCGGCCTTGAACCTCTACGTCGTCGACTAGCAGATGAAGGTTAAAATCATGCATTAATCTACCGTAAACGAAGAGAAGTATGGCGGGAACCGGTAGTAGTATGGCTTTTTCTTCAAAGGGCCTTTGCCGGGCGCGTCTTTTCGGGTAGACCTATTACCGAGGAGGGCTGAATATGGCCGACTGTCCGGTTTGTGAAGCGGAAGTTCCGCTTGAAACCAATATCGTTAAAGGAGAACTGATCGAATGTCTTGAGTGTGGATCTGAGTTGGAGATTGTCTCTGTGGATCCGGTCCAATTGGATGAGGCTCCCGAGGAAGAGGAGGACTGGGGCGAGTGAGAATCGCTTTCCTGCATTCCCTTATTCGCAAGGAGGAGAAACTCCTGATCGCCGCTTTCCGCACTCGTGGTGTTGACGTGACTTTGATAGATGACCGTGATTTGGTTTTCGACTTGGAACAAGGTCCTGCGATTGACCTGGTATTGGAGCGCTGTATTAACCATTCGCGTGCACTTCATTCCCTGAAGCTGTTTGAGAGCTTAGGCGTTCGTTGTTTGAACAGCTACCAAGTTGC
>CAZTZA010000097.1:0-277 GCA_964618015.1 uncultured Spirochaetaceae bacterium
ATGTAAGCGAAATAGCGTGCGTACCCACCGTCGCCTTTCATGTAAGCCGTCGAGTAGATTTGAATTAACAGACTGACGCTGGTTACAACAAGCAGCATTACTGCAGTTAGGCCATCAAGGACTATGCCGAAATTAATGTCGAGGTCGCCAACCTTAAGCCAAGTATGCGGTTCAAAATTAACCGCTCCGTGATTGTCAGCGACACTAGCCAGAGCCCATATCGCCAAAACAAAAGAAACCGCAACCGCGCCTGTCGTTATGCGGCCCGCCCAAAGCG
>CAZTZA010000097.1:287-2451 GCA_964618015.1 uncultured Spirochaetaceae bacterium
TTACCAAACACAGGTCTTACGACGAGACCTATGACAGCAAAGGACGCCAGAGGAAGCAGGAAAATGAACCAGACACCTAGTTCGCTGATCATCTACAGTTTCCTCAAGATCTCGTCTGCCACGTGCTCACGGCCCTTAGGCACCATAACCCTGAATGACACTCTCTCACCCCAGGTCGTTATGTCGCCCTCTGGCAAAATCTTTGTTGGTAGGCCCTCCGCTTCTAACGCAGCTTTCCACATCTCGGCAGCTATCAAGTTAGGGGCGCTTTTATAGTCAGTGAACATGATTAATGTTTCATTTCATTGGCGTCAGAAACAAATACCGTCTCTCGATTACGGAAAAGGGCGATAACTATAGCTAGGCCTAAAGCCACCTCTGCAGCTGCAACGGTGATAATAAATACTGAGAAGACTTGTCCGGTCAACACTAATTGAGCAGCTTCATGAAGGGCGTCCGCAGACCCATCGGCGACGGTTCTTGGTACCACATATCTGGACAATGCAACCGCCGTTATATTCACAGCATTGAACATCAATTCGACGCACATCAGGACCACTATCGCATTACGCTTTGTCAAAGCACCGAACAGCCCAATGAAAAAGATTATCGCGCCGACGACCAGGAAGCTCTCGAGGCTCATCTAACGTCGCCTAAGGAGCGCCAGCGCCCCTATTATCGCTGCCAGTAATACAACAGACGCGACCTCGAACGCCAGAACGAAATCGGTGATCAATAGACCTGCTATACCGGGAACCGTATTTTCGAAGACTGTACCGATTTCCTTAATCGCTTCCGGAGTTATGCCACCACTAGTTGCGGCATTCTCAATCAGCAACCAATCTGTGGAGAATATGACAAATACCACACCAGCCAGTAATAGGCCGACGATCAGCAGTATAGGCGCGGAAAGCACGTTGAATGGGCTCCACTGCTCTACGTCTCGTGTTGTAACAACAGCAAAGACGATCAGTATGGATATTGCGCCGACGAAGATAAGCACCTGGACTAAGGCTAAGAACTCAGCTCGCAACAGCACAAACAGCCAACCAACTCCGATGAGCGCGACCACGAGGAAAAGTGCAGCGCGAAACACGTCTCTTCCAGTGCCAAACTGGATTCTGTACCGGCGCAGAAGTCCATCTAGCGTTTAGCCCACTTTTCTTGTTGACTTTCTAGAGTTGGCTGTTCGTGTCGGCCGGCTTCAGACCAGTCCATATCAGCTCCCGAGTAAGGATCGAATCGAGCAGAGGCGTGCTGGGGTCTAAACCAATTACTCGGTCGTTTCGGGGCATCAACTAGTCTTTCTTTATTAATCACCAAGTCGTCTCTCCGGTATTGCCCTTCCTCAAAACCGCTACCCATATGAAGAGCATCGTAGGGACAAGCTTCGACGCAGAGGCCACAGAACATACATCTGCCGATGTCGATATCGAACACGTCCAGATGGTATTTCTGACCTTCCTGGACCTGCTCGCCACTTTCGCTAGTGACAATCTCGATAATGCCAAGCGGGCAATATTTCGCACAGCTCGCACATCCTGTGCATCTCTCTTCGTACCAGGTGAATTCTTCTCCCCTGAATCTAGGGTGTTGAGGCAGACGTTCCTCAACGGTAGCGAGCCCGGCCATAGCCTTTATAGCCATGCGAGGATTCCCAAAGAGTATTGCCAATGGACTAGTTCCTGTTTTTTTGGCTAACCCTAAAAGGCCGATCTTTCGATCTGGGTATTGAACAGCCGTCAGGCGACTCGGCATGAGCAGATTCTTTGCGGTAACGATTAGTCCCTTGGCAAGGCCAAAGCCAAACATATCAGTCTGTCTCCCTATGGGACTTCACAGTCGCAGTCATATGGCTCGAATTCTGGCCAGCATACATATTCGCCAATTGTGATGGCACTGGTTTCGATCTAAGCATCCGTCGTCTGCTCATAATTTTAGACACTACAATCAGTACCAAAATAGTGATTGCCCAATTAACACCGGTCATTATTCCCAAGTCCGCCGTGGTCAATCCACCAGTCGCTGGGTCACGAAGCACTTCTACCTCAATAGCTATGGCAAACAGGTTGATTATCGATAGTGGAAATAGACTTTTCCAAGCTAATCCCATGATCTGATCTACCCTAAGCCGAGGCCATGTTGCCCTGATCCATAGGAAACC
>CAZTZA010000098.1:0-2293 GCA_964618015.1 uncultured Spirochaetaceae bacterium
GAAATTATCTGAGACCGTCACCTCACGGCCGGTGCAGTTTCCTCTGCAAAAGCTATTAAACGCATTAGTGCTGCTCGCCATCGTGGCGGGCGGCATCTGGTTCGCATTTACACCAGATCAGTACTGGATTGCGGTAGCCGTAACAGGACTCGCGTTCCTGCTCGGTATCATGGCTGTAATTGCGATCGGTGGCGCGGACATGCCGGTGGTGATCTCACTATTGAATAGCTACTCAGGGCTTGCCGCGTGCGCTGCAGGATTTGTAATCGAGAACAACTTACTGATCATAACCGGTGCGTTGGTAGGTGCTAGCGGAATCGTCCTGACCTCGATCATGTGTAAGGCAATGAACCGCTCTCTCACCAACGTGCTTTTTTCAGGTTTCGGAACCACTGGGGGAACCTCATCTAGCGACGGCATTCAGGGAGAAGCTAAATCGATGACGCCTGATGACGCCTACTACATCCTGGAAGCAGCCCGCTCGGTAATCGTTATCCCCGGGTACGGTATGGCGGTAGCACAGGCACAGCACGCAGTAAGAGAACTCGGCGACCTGTTAGAGCACAACGGAGCTGAGGTGCGGTACGCTATACACCCAGTTGCCGGCCGCATGCCAGGCCATATGAACGTGCTCTTAGCAGAAGCAAATGTGCCGTATGAACATCTTGCCGTGATGGTCTCCGTTAATCCGACCATGGAGACAGTTGTCGCCGCCTTAGTAATCGGCGCGAACGACGTAGTAAATCCAGCAGCGCGCGAAAATGAGGGTAGCCCGATTTACGGTATGCCAATCATCAACGCCGACTCGGCCCAGACTTGTTTTATACTCAAGCGGTCCATGGCATCTGGGTTTGCTGGAATCGAAAATCCGCTGTTTTTCAAGGACAATTCGTACATGATCTTTGGCGACGCTAAAACAACCGTAGAATCGCTTGTGGGAGAATTTAAGGAGGGCAGCGCCTAGAGCTGCTGCCGTCGATGGCTACCTCAACAACCGTATCCCACTCCGGCCAGATCACCACCGATGTATTAGTCTCCGAGTACCAGCGGCAGAATGCTCGTTCTTACGAGCTATTTTGCCGCTCACAGTCAGTGCTGCCCGGCGGAAATACTAGGACCAGCATATTCGTCAACCCATTCCCCATCTACATTGACCACGCTAGCGGCGTAGAAATAGTCGATGTAGACGGTAACCGGCGCATCGACTTTGTTAACAATGCTAGCGCCTTGATCTTAGGCCATGCCCATCCCGCAATAGTTGCTGCCCTCCGTAAGGCAACCGAGTTCGGCACAGCCTACTTTGCGCCGACTCCACTGGAAGTTGAACTAGCAGAGCTATTGACTGAGCGAATACCGTCCATAGAATTACTACGCTTCTGTAGTTCGGGTACCGAAGCCGTTCTTGGGGCTTTTCGTACGGCTCGCGCAGCGACAGGCCGACCCATGATCGCAAAATTTGAAGGTGCATACCATGGCATCGACGATCCTGCACTCATCAGCTACCTTCCAGCAATTGGGCCAGCCCTTGGCCCGCCGACACGACCTCAATCGGTCCCTTCCTCAGCTGGGCTAGCACCAGGAACTGAAGAGCATGTAGTCGTACTCCCTTTCAACGACCTTGAAACGTGTAGGGCGCTAATAAATGAGTACTCTGAGCATCTAGCCGCAGTAATTGTTGATCCTCTTTCCACTGGCGTCGGCCTTACTTTGCCGAAGCCCGGTTTTCTTGAAGGGCTCCGTCAGATTACTCGGAAACTAAATATCCTACTGATCTTTGACGAGGTAGTTAGTTTCCGTGCGGGCTACGGCGGTGCCCAAGGAGCCTTCGGTATAAAGCCCGACTTAACTTGTTTAGCAAAGGTCGTGGCGGGCGGTACCCCGGGAGGAGCGTTTGGAGGACGAGCAGATATCATGGCTCTGTATGACCCTACGAATGGCACTCCTGCAATACCTCAATCCGGAACCTATAATGGAAATCCGCTTGTAATGTCAGCAGGCCTTACTACTTTACAAACGATGACTCAGAGCGCGTACGCCGCGATCCAGCAACGGACCACGAAACTAGGACAGGAACTAAATTGTGCCTTTGAACAAGCAGGAATATCTGGCTGTGTGGTGACCTTTGGATCCCTATTTCAGATCTATTTCCTGCCGCTCCCACCAAGCAACTATCGTGAAGCAGCAAAGGACGATCGTGACCGTCATCGATGGCTCTATTTGTGGTTGCTCAACCACGGCATAATAACCCGCCGCGGAGGCAATGTATCTCTGCCAATGAACGACGAACACATCA
>CAZTZA010000099.1:0-648 GCA_964618015.1 uncultured Spirochaetaceae bacterium
ACCAGTGCGAATAGCTGTCAAAATACAGGTGGTTGAGGACGAGCTTACCGTTGACTTCTCTGGTACCAGTTCACAGGTATTGGGACCTTTAAATGCTCGGCTAAGTGCTGCTCGAGCTGCTGTCTATTACGTATGCAAGTCGGTTATAGATCCAGACCTCCCTGCTTCTGCTGGTGCTTACCGCCCAATTCACGTGACGGCCCCAGAAGGTACGATCATGAATGCTACCTTCCCAGCCGCAATCGGCAATGCCAATATTCTAACCGATCAGCGCGTAGTAGATGTTCTGATGGGAGCTCTGGCGCAGTGCATCCCGGAGCGGGTTTGTGCCGCCTGTTCAGGTGAGATGAACCTTCTCAACATTGGCGGCCCTGATAGCCGGCCGAATGCGCCTGATTCATACTACAATTATGTGGAAACCTTTGCTGGTGGGCAGGGAGCAATGCACGATCTTGATGGTGAGGACGGCGTACATACCCATCTTACGAATACCCGTAATACCCCGGTAGAGGTGATTGAACGGACATACCCGTTGGAGGTGGTACGCTATGGCTTAGTGCCAGATACCGAGGGTGCAGGCCGTCAACGCGGCGGTTGCGGCATGCTACGCGAATTGCGTTGTCTAGGAGAGCGGACGGTAATTACGGT
>CAZTZA010000099.1:658-1895 GCA_964618015.1 uncultured Spirochaetaceae bacterium
AGAAACGCGTCTGGATCTATGCTTACTGTGAATTCTGTAGATGGCACTGTGCGTGTGCTGCCTACAAAGACGGTTTCGGAGCTTCGCCGTGGGGATGTGCTGACTATCCAGACCCCCGGTGGCGGTGGATGGGGGGATCCTGCTGACCGGTCTCATGATCAGGTGGAACGTGACGTGGAAGCCGGGTTGATTAGTGCTGAACGGGCACGGGAAGTGTATAGAGATGGCCAGCTCTGAGGCGCTCATTTTTAACTGACTACATATCCACGGTGACTTTCGTGTCGCAACGCTGTTTTTATTTGAGTGAAGGCCGAGCTGAGTTTGCTTCCTTAACAGTGTAGACAATGACTTATGAAGGTGCGCTTTATCTTGCCTTCGCCAATCAAAATTTGATGCGATGACTTAACTATTCACGCGAGATCTCTTCCTAACATGGTAGGGGGACGTTTCCAAAGGTATTGAGGCTAAATGTCTCAAGAACGACCCATACGTTTAACAGAAAACATATAATACTCGTAGAACGGAAATGTCAGGGGAAGTGGTCGGGTTCATGTCGTCTTAGCTTCGCCTGACTTCGAGTGAGCAGAACGTTATCAATAGATGATATTAGTTCGGGAATACTCAAAGGCAGGCCATCGTGATCGTCAGTTTTCCTCGATCTACATGAAGCGGAGGTGTCGTGCCGAAGCTGATTTACATCTGTAGTATGGTATTTTCCCATAATGACTTACGGAAATTGTGGAATTGTGGACCCTTGATAAACGTTAGTGAGGGCGTATGGTAAGGGTCTGATTTGTAGCCACTCCATATAGGATGGTTTTCCTGCCGTCCGGCCAGTCTACGACTAACTCTTCAATCTCAGCCAATTCGCCGAGCCCAAAGTGGATTGATAGTTCTGAGGCGCCGAAGAAGCCTCCAGTAGTCATGGCAGCCTGCTGGGAACGTCCGTTGGCGACTACCGTTACGGTTGCGCCCCAACCGTGCGGAGCTAGCCTGGACTCCTGGGACGTATCCAAGAAGACCCGGAGCCAATGTGTGCTTGGCGTAGCGCTCGGACCATCAAGCCCGCCCAGGTCGTTCCGGAATAGAGAGGGCCGTGAATCATAGTTAAAGATGACGATATCTCGGTCGCCGTCAGAGTCGTAATCGATCGATAGCAACGCTCGCCCTTGCAATCGGTGTCTGTGCCCTATCGTAGCGGCGTTTGCCCGGGAGAAAGATGGTAGCCCGTTTGCGT
>CAZTZA010000100.1:0-1778 GCA_964618015.1 uncultured Spirochaetaceae bacterium
ACCTCGCTCAGCTGGTGCTGTGCCGGGACCAGCATGTTACGGAGCTGGCGGCAACGATCCTACCGTCACTGACGCCAATTTGGTGCTAGGCAGGCTAGGTCCTAGCACGCTTCTCGGGGGTGGTATGACCTTGAGTAGAGAAGCAGCAGAGCGTGCGATCTTCGATCGCATCGCTGGTCCGCTCAGTCTCACAGTATTGGAGGCAGCCGAAGGGATCGTCCAGGTGATAAATTCTACTATGATCGCCGCAATTCGCAGGCTCACTATTGAGCGCGGACACGATCCGCGTGGATTTTCTCTCTGTCCGTTTGGTGGGGCTGGCCCGATGCACGGTGCCGATTTAGCTGCTGATCTTGGAATGACGGAGACGGTAATCCCGGTTGCTCCCGGTGTTCACTCAGCGGTTGGTCTGTTAATGACTAATCTCCGTGAGGATCGTACTCGTACACTCGTTCACCGTTTGGACGCGATGATCATGGAAGAGTTAGAAGTGGTGCTGCACGATCTGGAATTGGAAGCTCGCGAGCAGCTAATAGCACACGACACAGTCTCTTCAAACGTTAGTCGTGCAGTTGGTCAACGCTATCTCGGCCAGAGCTATGAATTGTCCGTACCCGTCGGGTCTACCCTGCCACCTCTCGACGAGTTTTGCGATCAGTTCCATCAGCTCCACGATAGGCTCTACGGGTACCGGCGTGATGACCATCCAATTGAGATAGCAAGTGTCTGGGTGTCTGTTGAGCGGGATCTTTATCCGTTGGAGTTACCAAAGGTACCAAAGACCGAATACGGACCGATTCCTCGGCAGATGCGCTTGGTGTGTTTCAAGGGTGTAGGACGAGAGGTTCCGGTTTTTCTTCGAGATAATTTGGGTTCGGGATTTAGCCTGACGGGGCCTGCGATCATCGAGCAACTCGACGCCACTTCGGTGGTTCCTCCGGATCATTCACTTCAGGTGGATGAGTTTGGGCACTTAGTGATATCAAAGAATGATGGCTGAGTACCCTGAGGAACACAGCAAAAAAGGTTGTTCATCAACAGTTGATCCGATCACGCTGGAGATAATGCGTAACAGGTGGACAGGAATTGCCGAGGAATGCTGTGCGGCGCTCATACGTGCTAGCTACTCGACGAACATCAAAGACCGACGCGATTGCTCTGTCGCTTTGGCTACCCCTGACGGGAAGATCATCGCGCAGGCAGAGGTGGGCACGCCCTTGCATCTTGGGATCATGCCCGGGGTGCTTAGCGCAATCCTATCGAAGTTCCCACGGCATGAAATGAGACCTGGAGACATGTACATTAGCAACCTGCCTTACCCTGAAGGGCCAGGGCACCTGCCAGATTTATCCCTAGTAGCACCGATCTTTTCTCGGGGAGAGTTGGTAACGTTGTCATCGTCTACGGCTCACCACGTAGACATGGGCGGTTATGCGCCGGGAAGTATGCCGTTCGGCGTTACTGAGATCTATCAAGAGGGGCTACAGATTCCTCCGATTGCTCTGGTACGTGGCGGCGAATTACAGGAGCCAATTCTGCAGTTGATTGAGCAGAACGTCCGCACTCGTATAGAGGTTCGCGGCGATTTGATGGCCCAATACGCTACCGCTCGCACGGCTGAGAGGCGCGTGCTGGAAATGGTGAAAACTCCGGACGAGGGACTACAGGCCTTGGAGGCTATCCCAGCAATTTTGGATCACGCTGAAGCTTGTATGCGCGCTGGAATCCGGTGCCTACCGGATGGAGTGTATTATTTCGAGGATTATTTGGACGACGAT